>JANYGA010000249.1 GCA_025359485.1 Rhodospirillales bacterium
CGAAGACGACGCCGGTTACACGCTCGTCGACTGCGGCTGGAAAGCCGATGACGTGCTCGCGGCCCTGCACGAAGCGCTCGGTCTTTGCGGCATCAGCTTCGGCGATATCGCGTGCGTCGCGATCACGCACGCGCATTTCGATCACTACGGGCTTGCGGGAACCTTGCAGCGCGCGGGATTGCCGCAATTGCTCATGCATCGTCTCGACTGGCATTTCGCTCAGCTTCTGCTGAGCGATCCCGTGCTCGTGGATCGCGCGGCCGACGAGTGGATCGCGCGCAACGGTCTCGTGATCGACGAATCGCTCGATGAAGACGTGCATTATCGTCGGACCGAACTCGCCGTGCCGACGCGCGAACTCGAAGACGGCGATCGCATCGGTCGCTTGCAGGCGGTATGGACGCCCGGGCATACACCGGGTCATCTCTGCTTCCTCGATTCGCGAAGCGGCAAGCTGCTCGTCGGAGATCATATCCTCGATCCGATTACGCCGCATGTGGGCGTGTGGGGCGATCGTGGCGACGATCCCCTCGGTGCCTACGTCGCGAGTTTGCAAAAGGTTGCGATGCTGGCAACTTCGGGTGCGTTGCCAGCGCATGGCGAACCCTTCGATCACCTCGTGCGACGCACGGACGAACTGCTCGCACACGAAGCGACGCGCGAGGCACACGTGATCGCGGCGCTCGAAGGCGGTGCGACGAGCGCGGCCGATGTCGCACGTGCGCTGCCTTGGACGCGACGCAATCGAACCTTCGACGAGCTCGATCCCGCGCATCGCCAATTTGCCGTCGCCGAAACTCTCGCGCATCTCGAACACTTGCGCGCGCGCGCGCGCGCCGTTCGCGATCGTGCGTCGGAGCCGTATGGGTACACGCTTGCGTAAGCGCGCGCGAATCGGCGCGTCGATCATGGCGGTTTCCGCGTTCGCCGCCGTGTTGCTGAGTCCGGGTCGCACGAGCGCGCAGGCGCCTTCGCCGTCGCCATCGTCATCGTCATCGCCGAGTGTCCTCGAGACGCCGAGTCCGCAAGCGAGCCCGACCCCGAGTACGACCCCGACCGCGATACCGTCGTCGTTACCGTCGTCGACACTACTTCCGCGGCCGATTCGCCTCGATCGTGCGCGTGTGGGCATCGTGCCTGGCGGTTCGCTCGCGATCAACGTGAGCGGCGGAGTGGGTACGCTCGTCGCGCGCAGTTCGGATCCAAGCGTCGACGCGTCGTACGACGCGATCTCGCACCAATTGCTTGTGCGCGCGCGCACCCCGGGCAACGCGACCGTTTCGCTCCTCGATGGCGTCGGTGATGCTGCGAGCGTCGATGTGCTCGTCGCGCCCCCCGCGGGCTTCGTGCCCGCAAACGTAACCGTGAATCTCGGTGGGAATGTCTCGCCCGCGTTTGCGGTCGCGCGCGTAAACGACGAAATCGCGCGTCAGGCGCAAATGCAACCGAAGACCACGATCGATATTCACGGCATCGCGATTCCGGCAACGATCCATCCCGGCGATCGCGTCGACGTTTCGGCGCGCGTTCGCATCGATGGTGCGGGCGCGTTCGTCGATGCGCTCGGAACGACGAACGTGCACGTGCGCGTCGACGCGTATCCGCGCATCGATCCGTCGCTACTCCTGTACAGCGACGATCCCGAACGTCTCGACGCGGCAGCAGACGGCGTCGTCTATCGTGCGACGATCGACGCGGCGCACTCCGCGCGCGCGTACGTGTATCACGTTTCCGACACGCCGGCACGCCGCTTATATCTCGTCCTGCAAAGCGCGACGGGACCGGCACGCGTGCGACTGCTCGGCTATGCCGCAGGGCCGGAAAACGCATTTAGTTTCGTCGGCCATCGCGCGACGATCCAATATCTGCTCGAACGCGGCGCGCAAGAGAGCGTCGTCCTCGACGTAACCCCCGAAACACCACTCGTGGTACCGCTCGGCGCGCGTGCGATGCGCGCGGGCGATCTCGTCGCCGCGATCTTCGATCTCCATATCGAGCAGGGCGATACGTTGAGCGCGAACGTGGTGGCGGTCGGTGGCGACCGCAATCCGCTCGAGGTGCTCGATGCGCCGGAACTCGGCGACGACGGTCATGGGAGGCGCGGCGAATTTTCGCTCGTCGGCGTGCCACCGCTCGCGCTCACCTATGGCGTCGGCTCGCCGGATACATTGCCGTTTTCCATCGGCGAACCGACGATCGCCAACGTGCGTCCGAACGGCCGCGCACTCGGTGGCGATTACGGCGTTTTGCGCGAAGTCGCTTTACAACTGAATAATCCGACGAACGCACCCGCGACGGTCTATCTCTACGAAACGCCGGCGGGTGGCAATGCCACGACCACGATGTGGTTCACGGGCGACCCTACGCCGACGGAGATTTCGTGCGTTCGCGGCGGGCCCGGACGTTATGCGGTCAAATCGTTCGTTTTGGCTCCTAGCGAAACGCGCGTGGTGACGGGGGAATACATGACCGACGGCACGTCCTATTTTCCGTTGCTTTTCGGCCTGACGCAAACGCCGCCGTCGCCGCCCCCGGGGCCGTATAGTCCCGATGCGTGCACGCCGAAAACCCCGCCCGTGACGCCCACGTCGTGATCGCATTTCCGCGCATTCACAACGTACTCATCGATGAGAACGGGCCGGTCAATTACGCGATCGCACTCGGTACGTTCGTCGTCCTGATGATCGCCATCGCGGTCGCGTCGCGATACGGGCCGCTCGTCTCGCGCTTACGTCGCAAGCGCGATGCATCGCAGGCGAGCGAGGTCGATCTCTATCTCTTACATCAAATCGAGCGAACCTTCGTACCGCTCGCCTACGTCGGTGGGCTCTTCATTGCGGCCTCGACGCTGCATCTCGATGGTGCCGATCGGCACGCGCTACGAGCCGTCACGATCGTCGTCGGTGCGTGGGCGCTCGTGCGCATCGGGCTCGGCATGTTCCGCCTCGGGCTCGTGGGATACGTCGCGCGCAACGGCTCGTCTGCCACAAATATCCGCGCCTTCGCGCCGTTCGTCAGCGTGCTCGCGTGGGGATTCGCGAGCGTCTTCGTCCTCGACGATTTGGGATTTCATGTCTCGGCGATCGTCGCGGGTCTCGGCATCGGCGGTGTGGCCGTCGCCCTCGCCGCGCAATCGCTGCTCAAAGATTGGTTCGGCTATATCGCGATCGTTTCGGATCGCCCGTTCGAAATCGGTCAATTCATCCAAGTCGGAACCGATTACATCGGCACGGTCGACGCGATCGGCGTGCGCTCGACGCGTATGCGAAGTCTTTCGGGAGAAGAGGTCACGATCCCGAACAATGACGTCGCGACCGCGCGCCTGCGAAATTACACGCGTATGAAAGAGCGCCGCATCGTCTTCACCTTCACCGTCTCGCATGCGACGTCGCAAGCGCATCTCGAAGCACTACCCGCGCTCGTGAAAGCGGCGGTCGAAGCGCAGGATCGCGTGCGTTTCGATCGCGCGCATTGGCTTTCGATTACCGACGCCGGCTTCGTGTACGAAAACGTCTATTACGTGCAATCGCCGGAATACAACGTTTACATGGACGTTCAGAATGCGATCAATCTCGCAATCGTCGCGGCGCTGCGCGCAGAGGCGATCGACCTCGCCGGACCTTCGCTTTCCGTCAATTAGGAAGCCGTCCGCCGAAACTTATTAGTCTCTCATGCGCTCCCAGGGAATGCCCCTATTGCCATTCGGCGACGCTCGTGAATTGGGATTGACCGTGCCAGACCTCTCGTCGACCGAACGGAGTGCGGAAAAACCCGTCACCGCCCTCGGCATCATCGCGCAAAATCTCGATTCCCTCAAAGAGCGTGCGGGAACCCTCGGGAATGGCGACGCGGTGGTTTCCGTCTTCCTCGAAGAAAGCTCGCGCTTGGCGGGCGGGGTCGAACCGCCGCCGATACGGCGCGTCAGGATTGGACGAAACTTCACGCCGACGGCGTTACGGACGTCTTGCTCGAGTCCGAAATGCTCTCCGGGCACGTCGAAGGTCAACTCCTTAAGTTCTTGGTCGGTATGACCGGCGCGAAACGCATCCTCGAGATCGGACTCTTCACGGGTTACTCGGCGCTCGCGATGGCCAAAGCCTTGCCGGACGACGGGACCCTCGTCGCGTGCGAACTCGACGCGCACGCCGCGCGCTTCGCACGGACGTGGTTCGATCGCTCGCCGCACGGTCGCAAAATTCGGGTCGACGTCGGACCCGCGCTCGACACGCTCGAACGCATGCGCGCATCGGGAGAGCGATTCGATTTCGTTTTTATCGACGCGGATAAACCGCGCTACGTCGACTATTTCGATCTGATCGTCGGCAGTTCGCTCTTGGACTCAGGTGGTATCATCTGCGTGGATAACACGATGATGCAGGGCGATTCGTATCGCGACGCGCCGCGCAGCCCGAACGGACGCGCGATCGCCGATTTCAACCGACACGTCGCGCGAGACCCGGACGCGCCTCGCCGCCGTCGCCCTGATGCTCGGTCGCCTGCGGACCGTCGTCACGGGCGTGACGCTCGTTTCGCTTCTCCCCGTGGATCTCCGACGTCTCGACGATCGATCCGATCGAGCCGAACATCACGGCAGTTTTGGCATCCGTGCGTCTTTAGGAACGAGGGGAGCAGTCCTCCGACATTTCGGCGCGTACGGCGCGAGCGTTGCCGGCGGCGACGGCCCGTGCACGGAGTCCGTCGGTCGAGAATTCCGGTTTCACGTGCGTTTCGTCGTAGCCGTTGAAAATATGACCGATGAGACCGCGATCGAGGTCGCTCGTCTGGAACAGCCAATCGGCGATCGGAAAGGTGAGGTTCATATTATGCTCTTTCATCACGCGCTTGTCGTGATGCGCGGCATGATGTCGGCGAATCGTATTAACGAACGGCATATTGCGTAGAAAGGCGTTGTCGGCGAGATGGCAGCTATAGTGAAACGTTTCGTAGATGAGATACATCCCGGTGGTCGTCGTCATGAAAAGCAAACCGACGTTACGGGACTTAAACACTTTCGAGAGCAGCGCCGCCGGTCCCGCGGTGAGGCCGATGAGCGATAACAGCGCGGCCGGTGGGAAGAAGACGATCCGATAGTCGTTGACGTCGTCGTACGTCATGCGCTCGCGGCTGAAGAACTGATGATGGTTGAGCGTATGACGCGTGTAGATTCCCATCGCGGCGCCAAGCGGTCCCTTACGCGGCACGTGCATGACGTAATTGTGCATCGCCCACTCGATGAGATTGCAAGCGAGAAACGTCGTCGGTACGATCGCGAATTCCGCGGCTTTGAGCGGCTTGCGAAGGGCGGCGAAGTAGCTCGCGAGCGCCGTGACGCCGATGGCCGCGATCGTCGCTGCGTGAGCGGGCCCCGAATACGGCTTATCCGTGAAGCGCGCGCGATATTCGGTTCGAAACTCGCCGACTCGCGCGAGATCGCGTTCGATGAAGGCGTCGGTGGTAGGAGCGATAGCGACGGCCATGGCGGACTCCCTCGAAAGAAAACTGATATATCAGATGTACATGAGTGGTGCGTGAACTGTCAAGCCTCGGCAACCGTGGTGCGCGTAATTTCCTCGAGGTAGTCAAGCAAACGATCGCAAGCGCGCGCGGCCGCTTCCTCATCGCTCGCGCTCACGGCACGCGCGAGGTTCGCATGGAGTTCCGCGGCCAGCTGCATATCCGCGACGTTACGGTAATGCAGATACCAGAATCGCCGGGAGAGACCGTGCCAGAGGCTCATCGATTGCGTCGCATAAACGTTTTGCGCGCTCGTCGAAATGAGGTCGTTCAATGTGAGATCGGCACGCATGAAGGCCCGATCGTCGTTCTTCGCGGCCGCGTCTTCCAAGGCTGCGGCAACGACATCGAGGTCGCGACGTTGCTTGTGCGATGCTCGCCGTACTGCAAGGCGCGCGAGAAGGCGTTCGATCTCACGGCGAAGCTCGAGCAACTGCAGTTGGTCGCGGACGTTGATCTCGGAAACGAACATACCGCGCCGCGGCAAGATGATGACTAACTTTTCGCGCGATAAACGCTGCAGCGCCTCGCGAATCGGCGTTCGACCGATCTTCAAACGCGCGCTCAAATCGGATTCGGAGAGCGGCGATCCCGGAACGAGCCGGAGCGTCACGATGAGTTCCTCGAGACGCTCGTACGCGCGATCCGTCAAGCTCGGAACGTTGACCGCTCGTTCGATCGACGCCACTCTCCGTATCATGTCGTAGATATATCACGAAAAACGAGGTCGAGCCTCGTGCACGACGGCTTCGATGCGATTGCCGTCGGGATCGCGCACGAACGC
>JANYGA010000257.1 GCA_025359485.1 Rhodospirillales bacterium
CGGTCCGGGAATCTCCGTACTTGGTATCCGAGCTAGTGAGATCGTGCGCGGCACGGTCGATCTTCAGGTCGATGCGTTCAGCAGCGGCATCCACGGTAATTTCAATCCGGTCCAAGCGGAGTCTCAACGCCCGACACCGGTCCTGGCGTGGATTCTCTTGGCGACGTTCTCGATGTGGGCGATGTACTACGGCATCGCAAATTTCTTTCCACCCGCCGCCTTCGTTACCGGAGAGACGAGCGAATCGAATCCCTTCGTACGAGCGAACGAACCCGCGACGGCGGGCCAAAACGCGCACGTCGCGACGACCACGAAGAAGACCGCAGCGGGATTCGACTATGGGACGATCGGGCCGCGTGTCTACGCTGCCAATTGCGCGGCCTGCCACGGTGCGGCGGGAGCCGGTGTGACTGGCGTCTTTCCATCGCTCGTTGGCGATCCTGTCGTCTTGGCTGCGGACGCGAAGGCGCATATCGTTACGGTTTTACGCGGCCTACATTTGAAAACGATCAAGGGAACGGCCTACGAAGGGCAGATGCCGGCATACGTCAATCAACTCACCGATGCGGAGATCGCGGCGGTGATCGATCACGAACGCACGTCATGGGGAAATAGCGCACCGGTCGTGACGCCCGACGCGGTCAAAGCGCTGCACTAGCCTCGGGCGAACTCGCTGCGTCGTGACGCGGCACTTGGCGATCCTCGGCGAATGTGAAGGTCAGCCAGCCATTGCCACGGCTGTCCCTCCACGTCGCTGAGAGGACGCGGCTGCGTACGCGACCGGCAAAAAGTGGCCCGTTTGACCGTACGATCCGATGACCGTCGCGCCGCTTTGCTGTAGCCGAAGCGGCATCGTGACGAGATAGTCTCCAGAGCTCGTCGTGTTATATAAGCCCGTGACGTCGAGCTGCGTCACATCTTTGGCCAGGCACCTCTGAGAAGCGAGAGCGGTCGAGAGCGCGATGCTCGCGGCGGCCGCGGCGCTAATGATGAACGCCCGACGCGAAGTTGGCCTCCCCCGTAGGATCACCGGGACCTCTGCGGCGGGTGGACCGCCGCCGGCGGCTCAGCAAGCAGCGCGTTGTTGCGCCGATAGAACTGCGCTGTCCCGAAGGAGTTGGCGGCGGGTCGGTAGTGGTGGAGGGGGGCTCCGATCGGCGCGCTCATCAGCCTGAGATTTGGATCGACTTACTCGCCACGGGCTTACTCGGCCGCATCGTCACTTGCAACAGGCCGTCTTGGAACGATGCTTTGATCGTATCGGGATCGATCTCGCCCGATAACGCGACCGTACGTGCGAACGCGCGACGTTCGATTTCGTGGCGGTGATACCGGCGTTTCTCTTCGTGTTCCTCACGTCGGATGGAGCTCGTAATCGTGATAGCATCGCCGCGTGCCTCGACTTCGACGTCTTCCTTGCGATAGCCAGGCAGCGAGCATTCGAGCGTGTACGTTCCGTCGTTCTCCGAAAGATTTACTGGGGGATTCGTCGCGACGTCAAAATGAACTTCGGAAAAGAACATCGTGTCGAAAATCGAATCCATCGCTCTCCGCATCGATGTGAGCGTGGCTGGTGTCGCCTTCGACCCGTTACTCGTTTGCAGCGAGCTTGCCATAAGTGTTTCTCCCATACCGCATGTGCTGACCGTAGTGATCGAGCACCGATGTGAAGACGCGATGAAATCGCCTTCAGGAGATGTTCTCATCCTTTCCGGCGAGCAGGTCGACCGGTCGCCGGATCGCGCGCGACGAGGTTAAACTCGCTTTCGAAAAAAGACCCGATGACGATCGGTCTCTTCGCCCGATATGCACACGTTCGTGTGCATATCGCGGGATTTAAATTACGCGTATTTGCCGCAAGCTCATGGCCTCGCACGGTACGAACGGCGAACCGGTATTCGGCATCGAGATTCGCCGGCACGGTCGCAAATTCGTGCGTATCCGTAGGCGAATTCATCCCCATTTCCGATGGTGAAGATGAAGAACCGCTCGTTCACGTGCAACGATATCTTGCCGACAGGTTACGAATGCGGCGTGAGCCGTGCTAAATCGCGCGGCCGATCATCGTGGTCAGACTCGCGAGACGTTGGTCCGTGGCGGGAGAGAGCGGGGCGTCCAGGATCGCTTTCAACGCGTTGATCTCGAGCGTCTCATCGCGCAACAGCGCCTCGGCCAAGGCATGGAGACGGTCGCTCGACGCCGTGAGCAGGGCGCCGACCTGCTCGTGCGCGACGGCGAGAATCTGCTCCACCGCCAAGTCGACGCGGGCCGCGGTCGCTTCGCTATAGTCGCGGCCTTGCGCGATCTCGTAGCCGAGGAACGGTTGTTGTTCGTCCGCGCGGAAGGCGGCGAGGCCGAGCTCGCTCATCCCCCAGCGCGTGACCATCTGCCGAGCCAACTTCGTTGCCTCGACGAGGTCGTGTTCCGCGCCAGTCGTGACTTCGCCGAACACGACCTCCTCGGCAGTGCGCCCGCCCAGCATCACCGCGATCCGCGTTTGCAGATAGACGCGGCTGAGGTTGTGACGTTCGATCGCCGGGAGCTGCTCGGTTAGTCCAAGCGCCTGACCGTGTGGAACGATCGTGACTTTCCGGACCGGATCCGCACCTGGCGTCAGCCAGGCGACCGTCGCATGGCCCGCCTCGTGGAACGCGACGGTCCGTCGCTCTAGGGCGTCCATCAGCTGCGGATGCGCGACGCCGAGCCGTACCCGGTCCAGCGCCTCGTCGAAATCGGATGGCCGGACGTCGCCTTGACGGCGCGACGCTGCGCCTGTACGAGCGGTATGTGGTCGCTGCGAGGCTAGACGCGTCGGGTTATAATGGCGACCGTGCCGTACATCCGCGAAATCATCCAAGACGGGCATCCGACGCTCCGCAAAGTCGCCAAAAAAGTGACGATGGACGAACTCGGCGATCCGCTCTTCCAGCAGCTCATCGACGATATGTTCGAGACGATGTACCATGCGCCGGGCATCGGCCTCGCCGCGCCTCAGGTCAATATCGGCAAACGCCTCTTCGTCGTCGATCTCCAAGACGATGACGACGACCACGGGCCCCTCGTCGTCGTCAACCCGAAATTCACCGTTACCGATGGCGAGGTCCCGTCGATCGAAGGCTGTCTCTCGGTCGTCGGCATGATCGGCGACCTCACGCGCTTCGAACGCGTCGTCTGTTCCGGCCTCGATCGCGACGGCAAGAAGATCGAACTCGAAGGCACGGGCCTTTTCGGGCGTTGCCTCCAGCACGAGATGGACCATCTCGACGGCGTGCTCTACATCGATAAAGCCAAGAACATCCGGCCTGCCGTGACGGAAGAAGAAAAAGAAGCGCTCGCCCAAACCGAAGCCGAAGTCGCGGCGCTCGCGAACAACGCCGAAGCCGCAACTGTCTAGCGCACCCACGCGTGCGCGCGGCGTTTTCTTTGGGACGAGCGAGTTCGCGGTTCCGGCGCTGCGCGCGTTTGCAGGCGCGCTCGATTGCGTTCTCGTGATCACGCAGCCCGATCGACCCGCGGGGCGCGGGCAGAAACTTCGCGCGACGCCGGTGAAAATCGCCGCATCGGAGCTCGGCATCGCGACCATCGAACCCGAACGGATGCGCGACGCGCTCGAAACGTTGCGGGCCACGGCGGCCGATCTCTACGCCGTCGCGTCGTACGGAAAGATCGTGCCGCAAGCCGTACTCGATCTGCCACGCCTCGGCGCGCTCAATGTTCATCCCAGTCTCTTGCCACGCTACCGTGGCGCCACGCCGCTCCAGGCCCAGCTGCGCGACGGCGTCGCCACGGGTGGCGTGTCGATCATCGCGATGGATGCGGGCATGGATACGGGCGACGTGGTCGCCCAAGAGGCACGCACGATCGGGCCGCACGAAACCTATGGCGACCTCCACGACCGTTTCGCCGAACTCGGAGCGCAGATGCTCGCGGTCGCGACCGCAGGTGCGCTCGCGGGAACGCTCGTTCGGACGAAACAGAGCGCGTTCGGCAGTGCCGAGGATGCGGCGAGGACGCTCACGCGACCGCTCCGCAAAGAAGACGCGCTCGTCGATTGGAGCTGGCCCGCGCGACGCGTCGTCGACCACATTCGATCGCTTTCGCCGCAACCGGGAGCGCGTGCGAGCCTCGACGGCGAAACGGAACCCGTGAAGATTTTGTTCGCCCGACTCGCCGAGGCCTCAGGCGATGCGACCGAGCTCACCGTCGCTTGCGGTGACGGCGCGCGGATCGCAATCGAACGGCTCGTTCCACCCAATCGCGGCGCAATGTCGGGTACGGCCTATCGCGCGTCGGTCGCCGCGCGGGCCGCCGTCGGACAATCGTCGTGAAACGCGCACCACGCTTCGAACCGCGCCCGATTCCCGTCGATCCGAAGCTCGCGGCGCGGGAGGTCGCGTTCCAAGTCGTGAGCGACGTCTTTGGCGAAGAGAAGCGCGGCGCGCAGGCCGCTTTCGACGTTCGCGCGCGACGTGCCGAACTCGACGGCCGCGACCGCGGCTTCGCGGCCGAAATCGCGTACGGTTCGATCAAATGGCGACGCCTCATCGATTACTATCTCGCGCCCTATCTCAACGAACGCGAACGGCCCGTCACGATCGCGATCGCCGAAGTCTTACGCATCGGTGCGTACCAACTGCGTTTCATGTCGGGCGTCGACGATCACGCCGCGGTTTCCGAAACGGTCAACCTCGCGTGGAAGCACGGCCACAAGGGCACGGCTGGACTCGTGAACGCCGTCTTGCGACGCATGATCGCCGACGGCGTGCCCGAGCTCGTGCCGGAAACCTTCAAGAACCAAAACGATTACTTCGGTACCAAATATTCCATGCCGTCGTGGATCGCGGGCCAATACGTCGCGAGCTATCCGGGCGTCGCGGAAGCCGCGATGGCGGGCGTCAACCTCGCGCCCCAACACGCGATTCGCGTCAACGGTTTACGCAGCGACGTCGCGACCGTGCGCGCGGAACTGGTCGCACGCGGGATCGACGTCGCGCAATCGCCGTTCGTTTCGGAATCGCTCGTCGTCGATGCCGGTGCGCTCGGCGACGATCCGAATGGGCGCTTTAGCGTGCAGGGCGAAGCGGCAGCGATGGTCGTCGATCTGCTCGGTCCCAAGGCCGGTGAAACCATTCTCGAGATGTGTAGCGGCCGTGGCAATAAAACCGTGCAGATCGCCGCACGTCTCGGCGGTACGGGAAGCCTCGTTTGCGTCGAGATCGACGAACGCAAGATCCGCGTCCTACGCGAGACCCTCGAACGCTGCGACGTCGTCGATGCCCGTATCGTTGCGGGCGACGCACGTACGGCGGCGACGGATGTTTCCGCACATGCGGTGTTGCTCGATGCGCCGTGTTCGGGCACGGGCATCATCGGTCGACATCCCGAGGCGCGCTGGCGCAAGGCGCCGAGCGACGGCGAGCGTCTCGCGATCGTGCAAGGCGAACTCCTTCGCGCGGCAGCGGCGCGCACGCTGCCCGGCGGACGGTTGACGTATAGCGTGTGCTCGAGCGACGTGCGCGAGGGACGCGCCGTCGTCGATGCGTTTCTCGCGGGCGATTCCGCGTTCGCGCGAGCGCCGCTTCCCGAGCGTTACGCATCGCTCGAGCGTGACGGCGACGTCGTCGTTCCCGCTGGCGTCGATGGGCGAGACGGATTCTTCATCGCAACGCTCCTGCGCGCCGCCTAACCCGAGCGCATGAGCGGCACGCTCCTCGCACTTTTCGAGCGACTCGAAACCGTTTGTGAGACGGCGGTCGAGCGCGCGTTTGCGATCGCGTTTCCCACGCCGATCGAGCCCGTGCAGATCGCGCGTAAACTCGTTGCCGCCTTCGAATCGGGAGCAGCGACGAGCGGTCGCGCGGGCAGACGTTTTCACGTGCGACTCAGCGCCGCCGATCACGCACGGTTCGCGTCGGAACTGCCGTATCTCCAAACGCAGTGGGCCGCGATGCTCGCGCGCCTCTCCGAACGCACGGGGCGACCGCAGCGATCGCCCGATGTCGTGGCAGAGCGCGATACCGGCGTCACGCGGGGCACGGTGACGATCGTGACCGAAGCGCTCGACGAACCGACGCGGCTCGCACTTCGCGTTCGACGCGGCATTCCGTTCGGAGTCGAACTCGCACTCGACCGTGCGCTGACGATCGGACGGGATCCCAGCTGCGATTTGGTGCTCGTCGATCCGCGCGTTTCGCGACGCCATCTCGCGATCGACGGGGCATCGCACTTCGCAGATTTGGGCAGCGCGAACGGCACGACCCATAACGGCGCGCCCGCCGCGGAGGGGACGCTCGGTCTCGGCGATCTCTTGCTCCTCGGCGATAGCGAGCTCGTCGTGGTGGGAGCCGCGTGATCGGCGTCGGACACGCGCGTATCGCGAGCCTCGAACTTCTTGCGGCGCTTTCATTGCTGCTCGTCGTCGCGTTGCCGCGAAAGCGTCGCGCGCGCGAAGATGGCATGGGTGCGATGCAGGCCGTTATCTTATCCGTGGAGGACTATGGCGGGACGCGAACGGTCCGTCACGCCGCTCCGATTACGATCGGTCGAACGCCGTCCGCAACCCTCATCGTCCAAGACGCGCAAGTGAGCCGGTTGCACGCACGAATCGATCTCTCCGACGGTATCCTCTGCGTCCGCGACCTCGACAGTCGTAACGGAACGCTCGTCAACGCGCGCCCGATCGATGCGCCCGTCGCCCTCCACGTTGGCGACGAAATCGATGTCGGGACGACGCGCATCGTTTTCCGAGGAGTCGGCGCGTGGACGTAGCGGTTGGAACCGAATTCGGCTTGATGGTCGGCGCGACGAGCGACGCGCACATCGTCGAGAGCGTCGCCCCCGGCGTCACGCTCTTCGCCGTCGCCGATGGCTTCGGCGAAGTCGGTCGCGGCAACGCGACGGGGCCGCTCGCCCTCGCAACCGTGCGCGATTATCTGCGCCGTCGTCATCGCGTCGGCTCGTTCGGTCGCAACGTCTCGCCAACGGCGCTGCGCGCGATTCTGCTCGCGGCACTCGATCACGCAAACGCCCGCCTCTTCGCGCAGAGCGGGAGCACCGATGACTTCGTGGGCAGTGGAACCTCGCTCACGACCGTCATGATCGTCGGCGGTCACGCCTTCGTCGGCCACGTCGGCGACGCACGCGCCTACATGCTTCGCGTCGGGCGGCTCGAAGCGCTCACGTCCGACGACGCGATGTTTGCCGACACCGCCGTCTCGAGTGCGAAGTCGTCGTTGCCCGCACGCCCACGATCGCGTGGACTGCTCTGGCGCAGTCTCGGCACGCAAGCGAAACTCGAAGCCTCGATCTCGCACGTCGAACTCTTGCCCGGCGACCAACTCGTGCTCTGTACCGACGGCGTGCATCGCTGCATTTCCAGCGACGAAATCACGGGCGTTCTCGCCGAAGAAGATCGCGCAGCCGACGTCGTGGCGCGCGTGCTCGCCACCGTTAAGGCGCGCGGCAATCTCGATAGCGGCACCTTCGTGGTCGGGCGCGATCTGCTCGCACCGAGCCCCGGCAGTCACGTGACGCTCGTCTTACCGCGCGCGCTGCGAGCGGCACTCGCGGTCGTTGCGATCCTCGCCTTGTTGATGGGCGGAGCGTACGTCGTGCGTTCCGGATATCCCGATCATCCCACCTCGGCAACGACTCCTACTCGTTAGCACGCGCCTCTTGCCGATGACGATCGCGCTTGCGGTCGGCGGCTTCGCGCTCTCGCTCGCCCCACGCGGCGCGGTCGGTCCGCCGTGGATGCTCGCGCTACTGGTCGTCGCGTCGTATGCGTGGATCTTGCGCGCGCCGACGAACGCGCGACGTGACGATGTCCTGCCCGCGCTCGCAGTCCTTGTGAGCGCGCTTGGGCTCGCCACGGTCGCGCGGCTCTCGAGCGATCTGGCGCATCGCCAAGAAATTTGGTTATTGCTCTCGCTCGGCCTCGCAATCGCACTCGGCCCCGTTTTCAATGCGTTTCGGCGATTTGCGGCCTTCAAATACGTGTGGGTGCTCGGCTCGGTCGTGCTCTTCGGGTTCGTCGCGGTCTTCGGTCAGGAGGTCAACGGCGCGAAGCTTTGGATTCGCATCGGCCCCGTTCAATACGAGCCCGTCGAATTGATCAAGCTCTTTATCGTTTTCTTCATGGCGGGGTATCTCGCCGAAACCGCCGACGTGCTCGCCGCCGCGCGCGCGTGGTCGATTCGTTCGAATCTCAAATATCTCGGACCGCTCTTCGTCGGCTGGGCGACCGCGATGGGCATCCTCGTTTTCGAACGCGATATCGGGATGGCGTCGCTCTTGC
>JANYGA010000287.1 GCA_025359485.1 Rhodospirillales bacterium
CGGCCTCGGCGTTCGTCGCGCCGACCGCCGTCTTGGTCGGCGACGTCGTGGTGGGTGAGGAGGCGTCGATCTGGTTCGGCGTCGTCATTCGTGCCGACTACGGTGCCGTTCGGATCGGCGCGCGGACGGCGATCGAAGACAACGTCGTCATCCACGCAACGAACGATCGAACGACCGTCGTCGGCAACGATGTGACGATCGGTCATGGCGCCGTGCTCGATGACTGCACCGTTGGCGACGGCGTGCTCATCGGAAGTAACGCCGTCGTCCTCAACGGCGCGAGCGTCGGTACGCATAGCGTCATTGCGGCGGGAAGCGTCGTCACCGTCGACGAGCACGTCCCCGATGGCGTCGTCGCAGCGGGCGCACCGGCGACCGTTCGTCGTACGGTCGGCAGTCGCGCTGCCGAGTGGGTCGAGCATGCGGCAAAAGAATCGCTCGCGGAGGCGCGAGCATATCGCAGCGATAACATCGGCGACCCCGGCCACCACGATATTAAATGCACGACGCGACGCAAGCCCGGGGCCGTCACCGCCTAAGGCGAGGAGTTCCTACATGCCACGGTTCATGGTCGAGCGCACGTTTCCCGAAGGCCTCGCGATCCCGCAGAACGACGAGGGCGCGAAAGTTTGCGATATCGTCGTCGGCAACAACGGTGGCGACGGCGTCACCTGGATCCACTCATACGTGACCGCCGATAAAAAGAAGACGTTCTGCATCTACGATGCGCCGAACGAAGCCGCGATCCGCGCATCGGCAACGAAGAACGAACTTCCCGTCGACACGATCACTCAGGTTAGCGTCCTCGATCCGTACTTCTACCACTAGGCCTGTGCGGGCGTGAGCTCCGGCGTTTCGCCCGATCGCGGCGCCCGAACATCCTCATACGTCTTGCCGCCGCGTGGCTTCCCGCGATCGCGAATGTTCGAGACCATCACGTAGATCACGGGCACGAGCACGAGGTTGAGGAACGTCGAGAGAATCATGCCGCCGAGCACTGGTGTGCCGAGGCTGTGCCGGCTCGAACTTCCCGCACCGGAGGCGATGACCAGCGGCACGATGCCCAAGATGAAGGCGAACGACGTCATGAGGATCGGTCGTAACCGCGTCTCGGCGGCCTGCTTCGCTGCGGTCGCCGCATCGAGGCCTTGTTCGCGAAGTTGATTCGCGAACTCAACGATGAGAATCGCATTTTTCGACGCGAGCCCGATCAACATCACGAAGCCGACTTGCGCGTACACATCGGAGAGCACGAACCCGATTGCGGGTGAGATCGCGGCTGCGAGAATGTCGCGTGCGAAGATCGCGATGAGCGCGCCCAAGATCGCGAGCGGCACCGACATCAGGATGATGAGGGGATCCGTCCAACTCTCGTACTGCGCGGCGAGGACGAGAAAGACGACGATGATCCCGAGTGCGAAGATGAAGACCGACTGACCGCCGGATTGAATCTCGTCGAGTGAGATACCCGACCACGAGTGCGTGATCGACCCGTGTTCGAATTGCTTCGCGTAGCCTTCCATCGCCGCAATCGCTTCGCCCGAACCCTTCCCTTGTTTTGGCGACCCCGAGATCTCGATCGAGCGGAAGAGATTGTAGTGCGTGATGACGGGCGCGGCTTTGGTCTGCGTCGATGAGATCAGCGTCGTGAGCGGCATGATCGAGCCGGTGTTGGATTTCACGTAGATGTTCTGGAGGTTGCCGACCGTCGCGCGATACGGCGCATCGGCTTGGACGTATACGCGATACGACCGATTGAGATAATCGAAATCGTTCACGTAGAGCGAGCCGAGATAGATCTGCATCGTACTGAAGATATTGCCGAGCGGCACGCCGAGGCTTTGCGATTTCATGCGGTCGACGTCGACGACGAGCTGCGGGCTATCGTTGCGGAACGACGTGTACGTATTGGAGAGCACCGAAGCCGGATCGCGATTGGCCGATCCGATGAATTGATACGCGACCGCATTGAGCTTCGCGAGGTCGCCGTTGGATTTATCTTGGAGTTCGTATTGGAATCCGCCGACGTTCCCGACGCCCGCAATCGAGGGTGGATTGAACGCGAAGACCGAGGCCTCGGTCACGCCCGCGAACTTCCCCTGAAGCCCCTTGGGGCCGTAGAGCAACGGGAAGATCGTGCTCTGGAAATCTTTGCGATCGGCCCAATCTTTGAGCAAGACGAACATCGTCGCGTGGTTGGGACCGTTGCCCGAAAACCCGAAGCCGATGACGTCGAAAATGCGCAGCACTTCCGGACGCGTATGGATGAGATCTTCGACTTTTTTCGTTACGCGCTCGGTCGCATCGATCGACGATCCCTCGGGAAGCTGAACGCTCGCGATGAAGTAGCCTTGATCTTCATCGGGCGTAAATCCGGTCGGCACGGCTTTGAAGAGCAGGCCCGTGACGACGAGCGCGCCGACGAAGAGCAGCATGATGAGATAGCGGAAGCGGATGAGTCCGCCGAGCGACGCGTGATAGAAGCGCCGCAACCGATCGATGCCGGTGTTGATCGCTCGGAAGAACTTGTTGACCGGCCGTTCTTGACGTCCGAGTAGGAGTGCCGAGAGTGCCGGTGTGAGCGTGAGCGCGTTGAAGAGCGAGATCGCAATCGAGCAGACGATCGTCAGCGCGAATTGTTTGTAGAGCTGACCCGTCTCGCCCGGGAAGAACGCGACCGGCACGAAGACGGCGAAGAGCACGAGCGAGGTTGCGATCACGGCGCCCGTAATCTCTTTCATCGCCGCGGCCGCACCCGCGAGTGGCGACATCTTCTTCTCTTGGATGAAGCGCGCGATATTTTCGATGACGACGATCGCGTCATCGACCACGAGACCGGTCGCGAGCGTCAGCCCGAAGAGCGTGAGCGTATTGATCGAGAACCCGAGCGCCTTCATCAGCGCGAACGTGCCGATCAGCGAAACGGGGATGGTAATCGTCGGGATCAGCGTCGTGCGCCAATCTTGCAAAAAGACGTAGATGACCAAGACGACGAGCACGATTGCGATCAAGAGCGTGATGATGACTTCTTTGATCGACTCGTTGACGAACGCCGTCGTATCGAAGGCGACATCGTAGAACACGTTCGGTGGAAATTTGAGCGCGAGTTCGGCCATGCGCGCGCGTACGGCGCGCGAGACGTCGAGTGCGTTCGCAGACGGCAACGCCTGCACGCCGAGCCCGACGGCGGAACGACCGTTGAAGTGGAGATCGGTCGAGTAGTCTTCCGCGCCGATCTCCGCGCGACCGACATCGCGCAAGAAAACGTGCCCGCCATCGGGGTTATTTTTGACGATGAGTCCGAGAAAATCTTCCGGGCTTGTGAGACGCCCGAGCGCGCGAACGCTCATCTGATACGGCTGATCGCCGTTGGTCGGGGGCTGACCGATGGCGCCCGCCGCGACTTGCACGTTTTGATCTTGCAGCGCTTGCGTGATGTCGGATGCCGCGAGACCGCGATCGGCGAGTTTGCGCGGATCGAGCCAGAGGCGCATCGCGTATTTGCGCTCGCCGAAGATGATGACGTCGCTGACGCCCTTGATGCGCTTGAGCTCGTTCTTGAGATAGAGATCGGCGTAATTCGAAAGAAAGATCGACGACGTGCCCTTGTCGTGCGCCGAAAATCCGAGACCGATCACGAAGTCGCCCGCGTTCTTCCCGACGGTGATGCCGGCTTGCTTTACTTCGTTCGGGAGTCGCGCTTGCGCGGTTTGCACCGCATTTTGCACGTCCGTCGCGGCGAGATCGAGGTTGCGCTCGAGGTCGAACGTACAGACGATCGTACTCGTCCCCGCGTTACTCGATTGTGACGAAATATAGCGAAGGCCTTGAACGCCGTTGATCGCTTCCTCGAGAACCGTCGTGACCGAATCCTCGACCGCTTGCGCGCTCGCACCGGTGTAATGCGCGGTGACGGTGACGACCGGCGGCGCGATTTTCGGGAATTGTGCGATCGGAAGCGTCGGAATCGTCACGATGCCCGCAAGCAAAATGATGAGCGAACAAACGGCTGCAAAAATGGGACGTCGGAGAAAGAAATCGATCACGCGGGCGGTCCTTCGGGGCTTCGGGCGACGTCGCCTAAGACGCCGACCCAACCGTGATTGTGTCAGGCGCACCGGCGCGAATCGTCCCGACGACGAGGCCCGCGACGTTGGTGACATCGGTCGTCGCGAAGCCATCGAGCGACGCGCGCGCGCTCGGCTCGACGCCACCGAGTTCGCGCAAAAGCGCCATCGTTGCAGGCGGCACCGCGCGACGCGTTCCATCCACGATCTTGAGCGCGAGCCCGAGGCCTTGATCGAGCAGCGCATCGGCATGGACGCCTTCGGCGCCCGCTTTGCCGATGATGCGGCCTCGCGTCGCCTGCGGGAGCGCGCTATCGAATCGACCCGTCCCGCCGATGTAGAACGGCTCGGCGGCAATCGCGTAGCGAACGAGTTCGAGGGCGATCGCATCGGCGTCGTCGACTTCATCGAGCGTTGCGAATCGTGCGAAGGCGCGTGCGGCGCTGCGCATCGACGTTGCAAAAACGGGAATGCCGCAGCCATCGGTGCCCATCGGCATGCGCGATGGATCTTCACCGAGCAGACGACCGCAGAGTGCGAGGATCTCTTGTTGCGCGGGGTGATCGAGGTCGAGATACGTCGCGCGATCGTATCCCCGAGCACGGCAGAGCGCGAGAATGCCCGCGTGTTTGCCCGAGCAATTGTTGTGGAGCGCCGACGGCTTCGCGCCGGAGGCGGCGAGCGCGGCTGCTGCAGGCTCGTACGCCGGCGCGTGCGCGCCACATCGGAGCGAGCCTTCGTCGAGGCCGATCTTCGCAAGGATCGACGCGACCGCGGCGACGTGCTCGGGCTCGCCGTTGTGCGATGCCGCCATGACGGCGATCTCACGTTCGTCGAAGCCGAAGCGCTCGTTCGCTCGCGATGCCATGACGGCGGCGGCGATAAACGGTTTCGCCGCCGATCGCAAGTAGATCGGCGCATCGATATCGCCGTAGGAAAGCGCGACGGTGCCGCTCGCATCGGCCGCGCACGCAACGAGCGCGTGCACGGACTCTGCGAGCGCTCCGCGCGTCACGTAAACGTAAGGTATCCCAGCGATCGCGTCCATCACGCGAGCGGTTTCGCTAACGCGGCGTCGGCCCTTGCACGACTTGAACGAAGCTCTCCGGACGCACGTACGTTTTGAACGCTTTGCGCACGTCGGCAGCCGTGAGCTGCGCATAGATCAATGCCGAACGATGTGCTTCATCGAGCGGGAGCCCACTCGCCGAGCGCGTTGCGAGCGCCGATGCGACCCCGTCGACACTCCCTTCACCCAGCGGCAACTGACGGAGCAGAATCGCTTTGGCCTGCTGTAATTCGGCGGGCGTTACATCGGTCGTCTGCATCGCTCGAAGATCGCGAGCGACGAGCGCGCGTGCCTTCGAAACATTTTGCGGATCGGATCCGAAACTCACGGTGTACGTCGAGCGCGTTTTGCCCGACGTGAGGCGATTGCTCACGTTATAGACCAGGCCCGCGACTTGGCGCAGGTCGTGATACAGCCGCGTCGCGTAAAAGCCGCCGCCGAGCACGTGATCGCCGAGTTGCAGCGCGTAATAGGCCGGATCGGTGCGCGCGAGCGCGACGGTCTCGACGAGTTGCGTTTCGTCTTGCACGCGGCTCGCATCGGGAACGACGGCCGCACTCGGTCGATTCTGCGCGATCTTCGGCAGATCGACCATCGGCTGCGGACCCTCGGCGCGCCACGCGCCGAAATATTTTTCGATCGTCGCCTTCGCAACGTCGGGCGCGATCTTTCCGCTCACGACGATCGTCGTCATATCGGGTCGAAAAACGGATTTATGATAGGCGACGACATCATCGCGCGTGAGCGCCGTAATGGATTCGGGCGTCGCTTCCCGCAGTTCGGGATCGCCCTTGGGAAAGATCGCGCGGGCGACTGCGCGCTGTACGAAATACCCCGGGCTTTGCCGTTCGCCCTTAACGCCGTCCGCCGTTTGTTTGCGCACGATCGCAAACGCATCGGCGGGAAGCGCGGGATGCAATTCCCCATCGGCGAGCAAACTCGTCGCGCGATCGAAATCCGACGCGAGCGCATGCATCGAGAACGAAGTCCCAGGCGAAACGCTCGCCGCGATATCGTCGAGCGCTTTTTGATATGCGAGGCGATCGAGCGAGGTCGTCCCGTACGAGAACAGTCCGTCGAGGACCGATCCGACGCCGTCTTTGCCGGCCGGCGTTTGAAGGACGTCGTTATGGCGAATTTGCCCCACGACCGTGATCGTGTCGCTCGCGCCCTCGGGTTGGACGATGAGCCGAATGCCGTTCGAAAGACGCGTATCGGTCGGGGCGAGCGTCGAGGGCGCGACGTCGAGTTTCGCGAGCTTTGCGGCCGCCCAATCGGGCAGCGTCACGGGCTTCGTCGGTGCGGCCGTCACGCTCTCACCGCCGCCGAATCCCTTCGCCGATACGGTTTTTCCCGACGGTTTGGGAATGAGATTCGCCGTCACCGCAAGGCTCGCATCGAGATAGGTTTTCGCGACCCGATTGACGTCTTCGACCGTGACCTTGCGGACGGCTTCGATGTCGTCGTCGGGTGAGGTGCGGCCTTCGTCGGCGAGCGCTTGCGACCACGTCGAAGCGAGACCGGAGATCGAATTGCGCTCGTATTCACCCGATGCGATCTCAGCGCGTTTGGATGCCTCGACGAGTTCGCTCGGCACGCCTTTCGCGGCATATCCCGCGACGACGGTCGCGAGCGTCTTGTTAAATTTGGCGACGTCGCTGCCGACGGGCAGCGCGCCGTAGACGAGCGCGAGACTCGCCTTGGGATAACTCGCGGCGAATTGCGCGCCCGTGCCGAGCGCCTTGCCCGCGACGGTCAAGCCGTACACGTCGGCACGCTGGCTTGCGAGCACGTCGAGTAAGATGCGCGATGCGGCGTAATCGGGATCGCCCGAGCCCGGAAGCCGATATCCCGTAAAGGTCAACACGTACGGCAGATCGCTATCGAGCGTGAAACTCTCGCTCTTGACCGGCCGCAGGTTTACGGTCGGACGGGTCGCGATCGGACGAGATGGTATGGAACCGTATAATTTTTTAATCAGTGCGATCGTAGCGGTCGGTTCCACGTCGCCCGCGATCACCAGCACGGCGTTGTTTGGGGCGTACCAAGATTTGTAGAACGACTTGAGACTCGCGCCCGTGGTCTTCTCGAACGACTCCCGCGTACCGAGCGCGTCGTGATCGTAGGGCGTGTCTGCAAAGAGATCTTGCGTGAGTCGGCTAAACGCTTTGTAGGTCGGGTTTGAAAGATCGCCCGCGACTTCTTGTTCGATCGCGCCTTTTTCCGAAAGCCAATCCTTCTGCGTATCGGAGACGTCGCGCATACAGCGCGCATCGAGTTCGAGCGCGACGTCGAGGTCGACGGATGGAACGGTCGTGAAGTATTGCGTGATCGTCTGCTGCGTGTCGGCATTGCCTTCGCCACCGAGTTGCGCGAAGATCGCGGCCGTCTGATCCGACGTGACGCCCGAGCACCCGCGAAACGCCATGTGTTCTTGGGCGTGCGCCATGCCGGGAAAACCCGCGGGCGTCTCGCTCGCCCCGACGAGGTAATTGTCGTAGACGCTCGCGATCGGCGCGAGCGGATCGCGAATGACGACGACGCGGAGCCCGTTGTCGAGCGTGGCACGCGTAACCGTCGTTTGCGCGGCCGCGCTCGCTCCGAGCGGCGTCTGCGCATCGATGGCCATGGGGCGTGCGAGGGTCGCGAGCAACGTCGCGGCGACGAGGCCGGCGAGAACACGGCGGTACGACAAATGGGCCTCCAATGAAACGGGTCGGGCGCAAGAATAGACGCACCGACCCGCTGGGATGTTTCGTGAGGTGGTTCGCTAAACGAGCGCCGGTTCCACGACGTGCGCTTCTTGCTCGGCGAAGAGCGGGTTGGAAAGGTAGCGCTCGCCCGTATCGCAGCCGATCGTTACGATGATCTTGCCCGCCATCTCCGGACGCGCCGCGATCTTGAGCGCGGCGCAAAGATTCGCACCGGCCGAGATGCCGACGAGCATGCCTTCTTCACGGGCAGCGCGCCGAGCCGTATCGATCGCCTCTTCGTTCGTGATGCGAATGACTTCGGAGTAGACGTCGACGTTGAGATTCTTCGGAATGAAGCCCGCGCCCGCGCCTTGGATCTTGTGCGGCCCGGGGGCGCCGCCGGAAAGGACGGGCGACGCGTCGGGTTCCACCGCGATTGCGATGAAGCTCGGCTTGCGACTCTTGAGCACTTCACCCACGCCCGTGAGCGTGCCGCCGGTGCCGACCGCCGCGACGAACACGTCGACCGTACCGTCGGTGTCGCGCCAGATTTCTTCGGCGGTCGTGCGACGGTGAACCTCGGGATTCGCGGGATTCTCGAATTGTTGAGGCATGAAGTATTTCGACGGGTTCGAGTCGCGAATTTCTTGGGCTTTGGCGATCGCACCCTTCATGCCGGCGGCGCCGGGCGTGAGGACGAGTTGCGCGCCGTAGGCCTTGAGGAGGTTGCGTCGCTCGATCGTCATCGTATCGGGCATCGTCAGGATGATCGGGTAGCCTTTCGCGGCCGCCACGAACGCGAGCGAGATGCCCGTGTTGCCGCTCGTCGGCTCGACGATGACGGTGTCGGGACGCAAGCGACCTTCACGCTCGGCGGCCTCGATCATCGCGACGCCGATGCGGTCTTTGACGCTACCGCCCGGATTGAACGACTCCATCTTCACGAGCACCGTCCCGGGCAGGCCCGCACCCATGCGCGGAAGCCGCACGAGCGGCGTGTTGCCGAACGTGTCGGCGAGGTTATCATAAATGCGTGCCATGGTGCTCCAATCGTTCGTGGCGGTGTTCGTTTGAACCGCCCGATTTCGTTTGACGTTGCAGTAGCGATCGTCATCCGACGCATCGCGCAGGCGCGTTTTCGGCGCGAGGCGAACGTGTGTTCGTCCCGTATGTTTTCCTTGCTCGACAAAACGCTCTACGTTCGCGATCTCGATCTATGGGTCGATTCGATGAAGCCGCGCACGCGGTGCTACGTCTCGCACGGGCACGCCGATCACGCGCGACCGCACGACATCGTGGTGACGTCGACGGCGAATGCGATGGTCTGCGCGCATCGCTTCGGCCGTCGCGCGCCAGCGAAGCAGACGGCATTTCCGGAACTCGCGGCGGTCGAACGGCGCGACGTGGTCTGGGAGACGCATGCGTTTAACGAGCCGTGGCGCGACGGCGACCACGAACTCACGCTTTTCTCCGCCGGACACGTGCTCGGCAGTTCGCAACTCCTTATCGAAGGTGAGAGCGGCCGCCACGTCTACACGGGAGACTTCAAACTCGAGCCGAGCTATACGGCCGAGATGCCTGAGGTCAAACGCTGCGATAGCGTGTTGATGGAATGTACGTACGGAAAACCGCAGTACGTTTTTCCGCCACGCGCGGAAATCGCGGGCCAAATGGTCGCGTGGGCGCGAGCGGCGCTCGAAGAGGGCGCGGTGCCGATGTTCTTCGCATATTCACTCGGAAAGGCGCAGGAAGCGATGGCGATCCTCGGTGCCGGCGGTATTCCGCTCGCGGCGCATGGGGCGGTCGCCTCGATGTCGCGCGTGTACGAAGATGCGGGCGTTGCTTTACCACCGTACGAACGCTACGACGCGGAAACGTTCGACGGCATGCGGGCCCTTGTCTGGCCACCATCGGGAAGGGCGTTGCCGAAAGCGGTCCGCGGTAAAGTCGTCCGTACCGCAGCGCTTACCGGTTGGGTGCTCGGACGCAACGGATTCGGCGGTCGCACCGACGTTGGGTTCCCCCTCTCCGATCATGCCGATTATCCGTCGCTGCTGCGCTATGTGGAACTCGCGCAACCGAAGAAAGTCTGGCTCAATCACGGCGGGCGCGACTTCGTCGGGCGCTTGCGGAAGCTCGGCGTCGATGCCGAATATTTAGAAGCGAACCAACAGCTCGCGCTCTTTTAGTCGCCGATATCCCACAGCATTTCGAGATCGCGTTTGGAGAACGCGCGAAATGCGATCAGCGTGTCGGTGCGGACGATTCCCGTAAGGCCCGCGACGTGCGCGGTGACGAGGTCGGCGAGATCTTCGTGTGCGCGCACGCGTGCGATCGCGACGAGATCGTACGTTCCGGCGACGCTATACACTTCGGCGATTCCGGGGACCTCGAGCAACTCGTCCGCGAGCGATTTGACGCGTCCGGGTTCGACCGTGAGCAAGACGAAGGCCGTAATCATGCCGCGAACGCTACAGGTCGTTCGCGACCAGATTCGGCACGTTGAGCCGGATCTTCGAGAACGTCTCGATCTTCACGCGCGTCGTGCCGACGAACGCTTCATGCTTGACCGGAAGATTGTTCGCAGGCGAGAGCGTGAGCATTTCTTTGGTGATGCCCGTCTCGTCTGCTGCGGTCGGAACGAACGTAAGCACGACGTCGCCCGCGCTATCTTTGCTTTCGGAGATCGTGCCGGGAACCGACGCAAAACGATCGAGCTCGTAGCCGAACGAGGCGACGTCGATTTGGTCGCCGCGAAGCGAGACCGCGCGCCGATCGTTCTTCGCGATCGTAAGTTTGATGCCGGAAAGGAAACCGCCCTGGTGGCCTTTGACGGTCGAACCGCCGTGCCACACCGCGCCGCCACCCTTGCCGGGGCCACCCGTAATCGCGATCATCACGGCATTTGGCTTGACGAACGTATAGTCATACGTGCGGTCTTGCGTCGACTTGCCGTCGTTGGTCGTCTCGTGCGCGGTGATCGTTTCGGCGTAATTCGTAATGCCATCCCACGCCTTGCGGAACGCATCGAAGGCGGGCGTCGACTTATTGACGGCGGACATCGAGCCCGGTGCCGCGATTGCGGCGGTGGTGGGTCGAGGCGTCGCCTGCGCGAAGGCTTGACCGACCGGAACGGTCGACGCGAGCATCACGGCGGTGACGCCAACACGGATGGATTTGGAAAGAAGAGTGCTCATACAACCTCGATGGATGCGGGTGAACGACGCGTCGCCCGGCCGCGGCGAGGGTGAAGAGCGATGATTGCGTTCGCACGAGCGTGCGACGACATCGCCCAGACTTCGGCCAAGTCTGCAAAAGTTGAACGCCTTCGCGCGTACTTAGGTTCGCTGTCGGAAAAGAATCTTCTCGCCGCCGTCCGATTTCTTTCCGGCAGCCCCCTCGCGGCCCACGACGATCGCAAAATTGCCATCGGCTCGCGGACGATTCTTGCCGCAGCACGTCGCCTTTACAGCCCGACCGACGACGAACTCGCCTCGGCCTATCGCGAAAAAGGCGATCTCGGCGAAGCGCTCGCGCAGGTCATGCGTCCACCGCTCGACCTCGATCTCTTCGCGGAAACACTCGAGCCCGCAACGCTGCTCGAGATGCTCGAAGCGCTCGTGGCTGCGACGGGTGCGTCGCTTGGGAAACGCCGCGAAGCGGTAACCGAGCGGGCACTACGCGCGTCGCGAACGCCGCGCGAAGTCGCCTACGTCGTAAAAATTCTGCTCGGCGAATTGCGGATCGGATTACGGGAAGGCCTCGTCCTCGATGCGATAGCCGCCGCGTTTTCCGCCGACCCTGCAAGCGTGCGTCGGGCCGCGATGGCGGCGGGCGACATCGGCGCCGTCGCCCTCGCCGCGCGCGCGGGCACGCTCGATGCGATCGCCGTCCGCTACGGCGCGGCGATCGGCGCGATGCTCGCGTCACCCGTCGTCTTCGGTTCGTCGTACCGTGAACTCGCAACGGGCACGTGGCTCGTCGAAGACAAGTACGACGGCATTCGCGTGCAGGCGCACGTCCACGACGGCGACGTGCGCCTTTTCTCGCGTACGCAAAGTGAGATCTCACGCGCGTTTCCCGAGATCGTCGCAGCCCTGCGCGCGCGCGCACGCGATGCGATCTTCGACGGCGAAATCGTCGCGATGCGCGATGGCATCGTGCTGCCGTTTCGCTATCTCCAGCCCCGACTGCAACGCGTCGATCCCACGCTCGAAGTACAAGCCGAAATTCCGGTCCGATTCGTCGCCTTCGATGTCCTCGCGGCGGGCGATCGCTTCTTGCTCGACGAGCCGCTCGTCGAACGCCGCGCCCAGATCGTCGCAAACCTCGACGCAACGGAGACGCTCGAAATCGCGCCGTGGCGAACGCTCGAACCGGGCACATCGCCCGATGCGATCGCCGAGCTTTTCGATGCGGCGCGCGCTCGCGGGAACGAGGGCCTCATGCTCAAACGAACGGACGCGCCGTACGTGCCCGGCCGACGCGGAAAGTGGTGGCTCAAACTTAAACGCGAACTCACCACGCTCGACGTCGTCGTCATCGCGGTCGAATGGGGCCACGGCAAACGTCGTGCGATGCTTTCGGACTATACCTTTGCGGTCCGTCGCTCGGCGACCGATCCCGAATTGCTCGCGATCGGCAAAGCCTACTCAGGACTCACCGATGCCGAAATCGTCGAGATGACGACGTGGTTCCAAGCGCATCGCACCGGAGTGCACGGTCGCCGCGCGTTCGCCGTGGAACCGAGCATCGTTATCGAAGTCGCCTTCGATGTCGTACAGCCGAGTACGTTGCATCCCAGCGGCTTCTCGTTGCGTTTTCCGCGAATCGCGCGACTGCGGCCCGATAAGCCCGCAAGCGAGATCGATACGCTCGCCGACGTCGAGTCCGTCTATCGCGAGATGCTCGAACGCGAGGGCGTCGATCGCTGAGCATTTTTTTTTGATGCTGAGGTTTCTCTTGCGCCCAAACAGTTTCCACCGCATGCGAAGGCGAATCGACATTCATGGATGGCGAAGCCGCGAACGTAGATTTGGAGCGAGCGATACGGCGCCGTGAGACCGCGTGGACCCGTCTCCTTCGCAGCAAGAGCGATGATTCCGACGATCCCGACGAATCCACGTCCACGGCATCTGAACGATTAGCGCTCGTCGATCATCTTCTCCGGCTCAACGCCGACTTCAACGATCTCTTACGCGAATTCGCACGCTTCGAGGTTGAGTATCTGGTCGTCGGAGCACATGCTCTGGCCGTGCACGATCGACCACGAAACACGAAAGACCTCAACCTTTGGATCCGCCCATCGCGAGCTAAGTCGTCTTTCAAATCGGCGTCGCCCCCGTGCGTATCGACATCCTCACGTCGATAACGGGCGTCGAATTTGAAGAAGCGTGGCAGACTCGCATCGAGATCGAACGCGATGGCTTGATGGTCGCGGTCATCGGTGCCGAGATGTTCGTTCGGAATAAGGAGGCAGCGGGTCGCGATCAAGATGTGATCGATGCTGCGCGCGTCCGAAAACGTCTCGACACGTAAGGAACGCGCAGCACCGGGCGACATGCGAGCGACTACCGAGCTTGCGGGCGCGCGACCTCGGCGTCGGTTTGAATGGCGATCTCGGCGTCGACAGGGATCACGTAATTCGTTTTGCGATTGTTGCCGTAGGCGAAACCACCCGCGGCGCCGATGACGCCGCCGAGATTGGAGCCGACGGCTTTGCCGAGAATATTGCCGACGATCATGCCGCCGAGAGCGCCACCCGCCTGCTGCGTGACGGCGGTATCTTGCTTCTTTTGGCTCGTGAGCACGTGCGCGGCGAGCTTCGTCGATTGGCCGGTGCTCGGGAAGACGATGCTATCGAACACGAGCGACATCGAGGCTTTGCGGCCCTGACCCGCGCGTTGCACGTCGCCGATGTGGCCGCGCACGATCGCACCGGCATAGCCGGGATCGCCGTTGGGATACGGCCGCGTGACGAGCATCGAAAAACCCTGACCCGCTTGCGCTTTGCCCGAGTCGAGTTGCGTCTGCATCTTCGCGGAGATCGTCGTGCCGATCGGGATGACACCCGCCGCAGGCGGCATCGGGGTTTGCGTTGCGTAGGGCGCCTGAGTTACGTAGGGCGCTGGGGATTGTGCCGATGCCGGAACGAGCATTGCGAGCGAAGCGGCAAGTCCGAAGCAAGCGGCTGCGGCCTTCGATGTAGCGTTCATGGTCATCATCTCTCCTTGATAAGGCTTTCGAAACGGTCTGCATTCGTGCGCAGAGGTCACTCCAACAACGCACGAGCCGCCGATTAGGTTCGAGGTGTCGAGGTTTCGGGGCGCTTGCCGTACTTCGCAAGTTCGAGTTTGGCAACCGAAGCGCGATGCACTTCGTCGGGACCGTCCGCGAGCCGCAGCGTGCGCGCTCCAGCCCAAAGATGGGCGAGCCCCGGATCTGCGCTGACGCCTGCAGCACCGAAGGCTTGGATCGCGCGATCGATGACGCGCAGCGCCATGTTCGGCGCGACGACCTTGATCATCGCGATCTGCGCGCGCGCCGCTTTATTTCCCGCACGATCCATCGTATCCGCGGCATGTAACGTGAGCAACCGCGCTTGATCGATCTCGATGCGCGAGTCGGCGATCCATTCACCGATCACGCCTTGCGCCGCGAGCGGTTTTCCGAACGCGACGCGGCCGATGACGCGCTCGCACATGGCTTCGAGCGCGCGCTCCGCGGCACCGATGAGCCGCATGCAATGATGGATGCGTCCGGGCCCCAGACGCCCCTGCGCGATTTCGAAGCCGCGTCCTTCGCCGAGCAGCACGTTGCTCGCAGGGACGCGCACGTTCTCGAAGCGCATATCGGCGTGGCCGTGCGGCGCGTCGTCGTAGCCGAAGACCGTGAGCGGACGATCGATGATGACGCCGGGCGTCTCCATCGGCACGAGCACCATCGATTGCGCGAGATGCTTCGGTGCCGAAGGATCGGTCTTGCCCATGAAGATGAGAATCTTGCAGCGCGGATCGGGCGCGCCCGTCGTCCACCACTTGCGGCCGTTGATCACGTACGAGTCGCCATCGCGCACGATGCTCGCCTCGATGTTGGTCGCATCCGATGAGGCGACGCTCGGCTCGGTCATCGCAAACGCCGAGCGAATCTCGCCGCGCAACAACGGCTCGAGCCACGTGGCCTTCTGCTCGGGCGTGCCGTACCGCACGAGCACTTCCATGTTGCCCGTGTCGGGCGCGTTGCAGTTGAAGACTTCCGGCGCGATCGCAGAGCGGCCCATAATCTCGCACAATGGCGCGTACTCGGCATTCGAAAGCCCCGCGCCGTAATCGCTTTCGGGAAGGAACAGATTCCAAAGTCCGGCTTCACGCGCCCGGGCTTTCATCGCTTCCATCGCCGGTGGAATCGTCCAACGATTCGCGTAGGCGGCGTGCTGCTCCCAATACAGCCGTTCGCCCGGTTCGACGACGTCGCGCATGAACGTTTGCAGCGACGCCCGCAGATCGGCGGCGGAAGGACGCATCACGATGGCCATGCGCTCGACTTCGCGGCGCGCGCGAGCATTACCGCGTCCGTGCGAAGGCTTCGGTCACTTCGACCGGGTAGGCGGCGCGATGCTCGCGATTCGCATACTCTGGGCCGTCGTCGCCCTCACCCTCTTCCTACCATCGATCGCTCGGGGAGAAGCCATCTCGTATCGTCAGCCGCCCAAAGCCATCGCCGACGTGTATCACGCACCCGCCTTGCCGACGATCTTTGCCAACCCGACCCACGATACGCTCGCAATCGTCGAACCGCTTCGCTACCCACCGATCGCCGATCTCGCGCGCCCGATGTTGCGGATTGCCGGTTTGCGCATCGACCCGAGCAGCAACGGCATCCATCACGCGCTCGCGTACACGACCCTGACGCTCGAACGCGTTGCCGACGGCAAGACGACGACGGTCGCACTCCCTGCAGGCGCCCGCATCACGACGATGCGGTTCAGCCCCGACGGTGCGCACTTCGCCTTCGGAAATGCCACGACGCACGGCATCGATCTCTACCTCGGCAAGACGATGACGGGTGCGATCGCACACGTCCCGGGCATCGCGCTCAACGGACTTTTCGGCGATCCAATTTCTTGGATGCCCGACGGCAAAGGCGTTCTCGTACGTACGCTCGACCGTCGTGGCGCGGCACCCGTGCCGCCGTCGGTGCCGACGGGACCGATCGTGCAAGAGACCTCCGGTAAGGCGGGCCAGATCGTGACGTATGAGGATCTTCTTGCAAACCCACACGATGAAGATCTCTTCGATTACTACGGTACTTCACGACTCGCACTCGTCGATCTCGCGAGCCTCACCGCAAAGCCATTCGGCCCGCGGGAGATCTATACGTCGGCCGTCGCGTCACCGAACGGGAAGGTCGTACTCGTGGAGCGGCTCCATCGGCCGTACTCGTATCTTTTTCCGTACGAGCGTTTTCCGGCAACGATCGAAGCGCTCGCGATCGACGGCGCACCGACGGCCACGATCGTCGACCGCGGCCTGCAAGATGCGTTGCCCGTCGATGGTGTCGTTACCGGTCCGCGCGACGTAACGTGGAAGCCGAACGAGCCCGCAACGCTTTCGTACGTGGAAGCACTCGATGGCGGCGATCCGCGAACGACGGCCGAGCATCGCGACCGCGTGCTCGTGCGGCCGCTCCTCGCGCGTAGCGCGCCTCGCGAGATCGCACGCATGGCGTCGCGCGTGCAAGACGTCGCATGGCTAGCACGTGACGATCGCGCGATCGTGCGCGAGTACGATCGGCCGACGCGTCTTTCACGACGTTGGCTCGTCGACGCTCGCGGCACCGCGCCCGCGTCACTCGGCGTGCCGTTACGTGACGGCGATGCCTACAACGATCCGGGCCGGCCGCTGCTCGAAACGATGCCGAACGATACGCTCGGCGTGATGCACGATGGCGACGCGATCTATCTTACCGGGAGCGGCTACGGCCCCGAAGGCCGGCGGCCATTCGTCGATCGTTACGATCTGGGCACCGCAACCGCGACCCGTATCTTTCGTTCCGCGCTCGCGCCGCTCGATTCGCCGATCGGCTTTACCGATGCCGCGCGATCGACGATGCTCGTCTCGCGGCAATCGCCGACGATGCCACCCAACGTTTTCGTGCACGCGACGACGGGCGATCGCGCGCTCACGCACGTGACCGACCCCGCGCCGGCGCTGCGCGCCGTCGAACGCCGCGTCGTGACGTACAAACGCCCCGATGGCGTCGCCCTTTCGTTCACGCTCTATCTGCCGCCAGGATACAAAGAAGGCACGCGCCTACCCACGTTCGTGTGGGCCTATCCCGCGGAATTCAACGATGCGAGCGTGGCGTCGCAGAACACCAATAGCACGCAGACGTTTCAAACGATCGGCGGCGCATCGGAGATCTATCTCGCACTCGCCGGATACGCCGTGCTCGATAACGCGTCGATTCCGATCGTCGGCGATTCGCTGACCGCAAACGATACCTACGTGGAGCAGCTCGTCGCGGGTGCCAAAGCCGCAATCGATAAGGCCGTCGAACTGGGCGTGACCGATCCCGAGCGCGTCGCCGTCGGCGGCCATTCGTACGGTGCGTTCATGACCGCAAATCTGCTCGCACACTCGAAGCTCTTTCGCGCGGGCATCGCACGCAGTGGCGCATACAATCGCACGCTCACACCGTTCGGTTTTCAAAACGAACGCCGGACGTATTGGCAAGCGACGGATCTCTACACCAAGATGTCGCCATTCGCATTTGCCGATGCAATCACCGACCCGCTCCTGCTGATTCACGGCATGGTCGACGACAACACGGGCACGTTTCCGATTCAATCCGCGCGTCTTTTCGCCGCGATCAAAGGCAACGGCGGCACGGCGCGGCTGGTCATGCTGCCAAACGAATCGCACGGGTATCTCGGCCAAGAAAGCAACGCGACGGTCCTCGCCGAGATGGTCGAATGGATGGATCGCTTCGTGAAAACCGCCGCACCGCGGTAGCGATCGCACGAAGCGCACATCGATCTTCGCCGCATTACGCCATACCGGACCCGTCGAGGAATCCGCCGAAGCAAGCCGCTATGCCGAAATATCAGGATCGCGCGGCATCTCGACGCCATGAGCTTGAGGTTGCCCTGGCGGAATTCGTTCGGGTCGCGATGACCTTTCGCGATGTTCGCGCGGTATACGTCTTCGGTTCGCTCGGCCGCGGCGAGGTTGGGCCAACGAGCGATCTCGACGTTCTCGTCGTGCGCGATACGGCTCTCAAAGGCGCCCGACGCGCAATCGATATCGCGGAAGCGACGTTAAAAGTGTACGTGCCCCTCGACCTGGTCGTCGTAACGCCCGAAGAATTTCGCGACAGCCTTCCGTTCTCGTCGTTCGGCCGGACGATCTTGCGCGATGCGCGGCGCGTTGATGCAGCGTGACCGAATTGCGGTCGCCAGGACGTGGCTCCGCACGAGTTCAGAGGATGCGGCGGTCGCAAAAGCCCTCTTTGAAACCTCGCCATCCCGCTCGGCATTTCACGCTCAACAATCGGCTGAGTTTGCGTTGAAAGCGGCCACCATCGCGCTCTCTGACGATCATCAGCGAACACATTCGTTACGCGTTCTAATCCGCGAACTCGAATCGTTAGGTGAGACCATCTCGGAGCGGCTTCGAAGCGACGCACTTGCGCTCGAGCTATTTTATACATCCACGCGATACCCCGATAGCGTTAACGATGGAGACCCAGCTGAGTTTGTCGATTTGTCGACAGCACGACAAGCCTTCCAGCGCTCACAATTAATTCTCACCTATGCGACGGCCATCGTCGACCGCGCTGCGAACTCCGAAGAGAACAACGCTTAACGCCTCTCACGCCGTCGCGTTCGCGTCGATGTTTACCGCAATGCGATCTGACGCGGGATAACTCTGACACAGGAGCACGAAACCGCGTGCGATCTCGTAATCTTCGAGCGCGTAGTGGACGTCCATATCGACCTCACCGTCGACGAGCACCGCGCGGCATGTCGCGCAAACGCCGCCTCTACACGAGTACGGCAATTCGATGCCCGCGCGTAAGCCCGCATCGAGCACCGTTTCGCTTCCACGACGGATCGGAAATTCGTAGGTGCGGCCATCGAGCGTCGCGCGCGCCTCGCAAATATCGTCGTTCGATACGATTGCATCGACGCGCGCCGCACGACGCGAGTCAGGCCACTTCGATGGCGTCGCTGCGAATCGCTCGACACGAACGCGCTCGCCGGAAAGGCCGTGTGCGGCAAGCGACGCGACCGCCTGCTCCATCATCTCTGCGGGGCCGCAGACGTACGCGCGATCGACCGTCGCAATGTCGACCCACCGCGCGAGGAGCGCATCGCATTTCGCGCGATCGATGCGGCCAGCGAACGTGGCGATCTCCTGCGGTTCGCGGCTCATCACGAAGATGAGCGAGAGACGCGACGTGTAGCGATCTTTGAGTGCGAGCAGTTCTTCGCGAAACATCACACTCGACGATGCACGATTGCCGTACACTAGCGTCATGCGGCATAGCGGCTGCGTCGCGAGCATGTTGCCGACGATTGCAAGGATCGGTGTGATGCCGCTTCCCGCCGCAATAAAGAGATGGTGTGCGCGCGAGCCGACATCCGCGCCCGAACCGAACCGACCATCGGGCGGCGCGGCAAGAATCGTTGCCCCCGGCACGAGCGCGGCGTGTGCCCAGGTCGAGAAGACGCCGCTCCCAACGCGTTTGATGCCGACGCGCAGATCGTCTTCTGGTGAGAGCGAGCAGATCGAATACGACCGGCGCACGCGCTCGCCCGCGATCTCCGCTTCGAGCGTCAAAAATTGACCGGGCACGAATCGAAAACGTTCGCAGGCCTCGGGCGGCACGGCGAACGTCACCGCGATCGCGTCGCGCGTGAGATGGGCGACCGATGCGACGCGAAGCGGGACGAGCGTGCGATCGACGATCACGCTAGTGTGCTTTGAAATGATCGAAGGGTTCGCGACACGTGACGCAGCGATATTGCGCCTTACATGGCGTCGAGCCGAAGCGGGTCACGAGTGCGACATCGAGCGACCCGCAACGCGGACAGGCCGCGCGCTCCTCGAGCGTACCGAGCAGCGCGACGAGGTCGAGCGCACGCGGATCGGCGGCGAGATCGCGCGGCCGCGGCGGCGAGATTCCGTACGCGCGAAGCTTCTCGCGACCGTTCGCCGTCAGCCAATCCGTCGTCCATGCCGGTGCCAGGCGCATCTCGACATTCGTATGTGCGACACCGCGCGCCGAAAGTGCGGCGACGATATCCGCTTCGATCACGCGCATCGCGGGACAACCCACGTAGGTCGGCGTGATCGAAATGGTGAGCGTGCGCTCCATACCTTCACCCGACCACCAGACGTCGCGCACGATCCCGAGATCGCGAATCGATATCACGGGTATCTCGGGGTCGGGCACTGCATCGAGCCATGCAAAGACGTCGGCGACGCTCGGTTCGATCGTTGCGGCCATGCTACCAGCGCTCCGCGGGGACGCTTCGCGCGACCGACTGCATTTCGGCGAGCAGATACGAAAACGACTCCGTGTGAACTCCCGCGCGACCACCGCCGTGCATCACGCCATCGGTCGGGAACGCGAGCGTCGCATCGGTGAGGACCGTCTCGACATACGTACGCCAGGGTGCGTGCAACGCCGCAAGATCGCAGCCGATGCCGCGCGCGACCATCGCGTCGTCGACGGCATCCATCGCGAAGAGTTCCGCCGTATACGGCCACGCGTCGTCGATGGCGACGCGCATGCGCGCATGACTTTCATCCGTACCATCGCCCAAGCGGATCATCCAATCGCCGCTGCGTTTGACATGATAGGTGACTTCGAGCGCGGCTTTTTCGGCAATTGCCGCGATACGCGCATCGCGCGACGCGCACAGCGCGCGCAGCACGAGCAGATGCCACGCGTCGAAGAAAAATTGCCGTACGATCGTCTGGGCGTAATCGCCGTTGGGACGTTCGACGAGCAGCACGTTGGTAAACGCACGCGCGTCGCGCGTGAACGCGAGCGCATCGGCATCGCGACCGCGCCCTTCGCATTGCGCCGCGTATGCAAGCCACAATCGGGCATGGCCGATAAGATCGAGCGCGACGTTGGTCGAGGCGAGATCTTCTTCAAGCGAAGGTCCGTGGCCGGTCCAGGTGGCGAGGCGCTGGCCGAGCACGAGGGCGTTATCGCCGAGTCGCATCGCATAGGTCGCGAGGTCGGTCGTGTCGCTCACAAATGCTTCACGCCGTCGGGCACGACGTAGTGCGTGGGGTCGCGATACGGCTTGCCGTCGGCTGCGGCGAAGAGCGAGCCCGCGTCTTCGGGCTGACTCGCGACGATGTCGGTCGCGCGCACGACCCAGAGGCTCGCGCCTTCGTGACGCCGCGTATACACGTCGCGCGCATTCTGTAGCGCCATCGTCGCGTCTGCCGCGTGCAGGCTCCCGACGTGTTTATGCGCGAGCCCGGAACCGCTGCGTACGAAGACTTCCCAGAGTTGCGAAGCGCTCATGCGACGGACGTCGCTCGTTCGGCCCGTTTGAGCGCGTGCGCGGCCGCCGCCGCGCGCACCCAGGCGCCGTCGTCGTGTGCGGCGACGCGTGCGCCGAGCCGCTCGCGATTGCACGGCCCGCCGCCGCGCAGCACCGCGAAAAACTCATCCCAATTCGGTGTTCCAAAATCGTAATGGCCGCGCTCGGCGTTGAAGCGCAATGCGGGATCGGGGATCGTGAGCCCGAGGTGAGCCGCTTGAGGCACCGTTTGATCGACGAAGCGTTGCCGCAACTCGTCATTGGTAAAGTGCTTGATCTTCCAACGCATCGATCGTTCGTTGTGCGACGATTGCGCATCGGGTGGGCCGAACATCATTACGGCGGGCCACCACCAGCGATCGAGCGCATCCTGTGCGAGCGCGCGCTGCTCGGGCGTGCCGCTACAGAGCGTTGCGAGGACGTCGAATCCTTGGCGTTGATGGAAGCTCTCTTCTTTGCAGACGCGCACCATCGCACGCGCGTACGGTCCGTACGAACAGCGCGTGAGCGGAACTTGATTGATGATCGCCGCACCGTCGACGAGCCATCCGATCGTACCGACGTCCGCCCACGTCAACGTCGGATAATTGAAGATACTCGAATACTTCGCGCGTCCCGAAAGCAACGCGGCGAGCATCTCGTCGCGCGAGGTGCCGAGCGTTTCGGCCGCGCTGTACAGATAGAGCGCGTGACCCGCTTCGTCTTGAACCTTCGCGAGCAAGACGCATTTTCGTTCGAGCGAGGGCGCACGCGAAATCCAATTCGCTTCGGGCAACATCCCGACGTATTCGCTATGCGCGTGCTGCGAGATTTGGCGTACGAGCGTCTCGCGATAGGCCGCAGGCATCCAGTCGTCCGCTTCGATCGCGATGCCGCGGTCCAACTTCGCTTCGAACGCCGCGAGGCGCGCGTCGTTCTCGTCGTCGGCGGCGGCTGAGATCTCGACCGATTGCGTATACATTGATTCCCTTACGTCCGAGCGACGCGCTCGCGCGCGCCGAGATCGGTTTCATTGAGCGTCAGAAGCTCGTACGTCGCGACGACGTCGCCCGACCCGTTGGTAATCGCGACGTCCCACCGAACTTCACCGTAGGTCGGTTTGCGCGGTGTCTTCTCTTTCACGGATAAGTGAACGGCGATCGATTCGCCCGGGCACACGGGTTTGCGAAAACGGAGTTTATCGAGCCCGATGTTGGCGAGCACGGGCCCGGGCGCGGGATCGACGAAGAGCCCGGCGGCGAATGCGAGCACGAGGTAGCCGTGCGCCACACGGCCGCCGAAAAACGGATTCATGCGCGCAGCGACGTCATCGAGATGCGCGTAAAACCGATCGCCCGTGAACGCGGCGAACTCATCGATATCGGCGAGCGTGATCGTGCGCGCCGCCGTCTGCAACGAACGGCCGATCGCGAGGTCGTCGAACGTGGAGCGGAACGGATGCTCCGGCGCTACGGGGGCGTCGCTCATGAAACCTACCAAACGGTCAGTGACGGACTTCCCCGAAGTGTACTCGGACCGTTCTTGCCCGTCAACGTCCAGCCGTGCCGTCGAAAACGATTCGCTCGACCGTATCGACGATCGTCGCACTCGTCAGAACGCCGCCCGGCCGGTACCACTCCACGACCGAGTTACACATGCCGAAGATCAGGCGGACGACCAGCGACGCATCGAGCTCCGGATCGCACGCGCCCGCCGCCTGCGCTTCGCGCATCGAGACCGCAACGCGGCGATCGAATTCTTGTCGTCGTGCGCGGGCATCGCGTTCGACGGTCGAGTTTCCGCGCACGCGCACGAGCACGGTGAGCTCGGGGAGCACGTCGAGCGCGAGCGCCGCGACGCGGCGGACGATGTAGCGCAACCGACGCTCGGGTTCGCCCGTGGATGCCGCGGGATCGTCGAGGATCGCGAAGAGCGCTTCGAGTGCACGACCGAGCCCGCGTTCGAGGAGCGCTTCTTTACTCGCGACGTGGTGATAGATTGCAGCCTTGCTGATGCCGGCGGCGCGCGCGACGTCGTCCATCGACGCACCGTCGAAACCGCGCTCTGCGAAGACGGCGAAGGCGACGTCGGTCAATCGGTCGAGATCGTAGGGTCGCCTGCGAGGTTCCACGCGAACGCGTCGCGCTAGGGCGCTTTGAGCAACTTGCGCGCGAGGCCCATTAGCGGGCCTTCGATCGCGCGCGCGAGTGCGATGATCGGCTTTTCGAAGCCTTTGGGTTCGCGGTAACCCTCATCGAGATCCCACAGTGGAATGTACGCCTTGAAGCGCGTTTCGAAGGTGTCGGACCATTTGCGCACGCGCGCCTCATCGAATCCGCGGGTCCGCAATGCCGCGAGCGCCGCGTGATCGTCCGCGCAACGACACGCGAGTGCCGCAAATTCATCCGTCGTCATTCCCAAGCGTCCGAGTAACGACCGATCGACCGGGGAATGTCCGAGCAGATACGAGCCGAGCGCACCCGCTTCGCGCATTCGTGCTTTGTCGACCATCCGAGGCAACCACTTGATTCCATCGACGTCGACGTTCCATCGTCGCGGTTTCGTGAGCGGCATCATCGTCATTGCGTGCGAGTTCGGGCGAACGAAACGGGACACCCGCGATTGCAGCGCAGAGGACGGCGGCATCTCTCTCCGCTACTGATGGCCTAGTGAGTTCGCAGCCCCCGACCGTCGTCGACCTGTCGGTCGATTCCCACATGCGCAAGTCGTTCATCGACTACGCGATGTCCGTCATCCAAGATCGCGCGTTGCCCGATGTGCGCGACGGCCTCAAGCCCGTCCACCGACGCATTCTCTACGCGATGCGCGAGATGGGGCTCACGCCGGAGAAGCCGACGCGTAAGAGTGCCGGTGTGGTCGGCGAGGTGCTCAAGCTCTATCATCCACACGGCGACACGTCGGTCTACGACGCGGCGGTGCGTATGGCGCAACCGTGGTCGTTGCTGCATCCGTTGATCACGGGTCAGGGAAATTTCGGTTCGATCGACGGCGACGGACCCGCCGCCTATCGCTACACGGAGATGAAACTCGCGAAGATCGCGATGGCGTTTTTCGGCGGCATCGATAAAGATACGGTCGACGTCCGTGATAATTTCGACGGCATGACGACCGAGCCCGTGATCTTGCCCGTTGCGTTCCCGAACATCCTCATCAACGGCACGGACGGCATCGCGGTTGGGATGGCGACCTCGCTTCCGCCGCACAACTTGCGCGAAGTGGCGGCCGCGGTCGGTGCGTATCTCGAGAATCGCGACATTACCGCGCGCGAGATCGCACAGATCATGGTCGCGCCCGATTTTCCCACGGGCGGCGTCGTCCACGATCTCGACGGCTACATCACCGCGCTCGAAACGGGTCGCGGATCGGTCAAGTTGCGGGGTACGTGGCACGAGGAATCCGTCAAGAGCAAAAATCTGCTCGTCATCGATTCGGTACCGTACCAATCGAACAAGTCGACGATCGTCGAAAAGATCGCCGAACTCGTCAATTCGAAAATCGTCGACGACGTCACCGACTTGCGCGACGAATCGAACAAAAAAGGCATTCGCATCGTCGTCGAGCTCCGTCGCGGTACGTCGGCTGAGATGATCTTCAATCAACTCGTCGCGCGCCGTACGGGTCTCGAAGTGACGATCGCGTACAACGCGATGTTGCTCGCGGGCAAAGTGCCGCGACAGATGAACGTGCGCGAGATTTTGGAGCGCTGGGTCGAGTTCCGGCTCGAGACGATTCGTCGCGCCGCGACGTTCGATCTCGAAAAGGCACGCGAGCGCCTGCACGTGCTCGAAGGCTTCATCAAAGCGATCGGCCTCATGGACCGCGTCATCGCGACGATTCGCGCGAGTAAGGACGCACCGCAGGCGAAGATCGCGCTCATGAATCTGCTCGAGATCGACGAGATCCAATCGCAGGCGATTCTCGAGCTGCGACTCGCCAAACTCACCGGACTCGAACTCGAAGCGATTCGCAAAGAGCACGCGACGGTCACGGCCGAAGTGAAAGATCTCGAAGGCCTGCTCGCAAGCGAGCGGCGGCAGACGACGGTCTTACGCAAAGATCTCAAAGCCGTCGTCGACGAGCACGGTCGCGATCGGCAAACCAAAGTCGAGCAGACGATCGCGCGGCTCTCGCGCGAGGAGCTCATCGAACGCGAAGACGTCTTCGTCGTCGTTTCCGGTAACGGCTACATTCGGCGCGTGCCCGCGAGCGTCGCCGAACGTACGACCCGCGGCGTGCGTTCGCGCGCACATCTCGCAACCGCACCCGACGATTACGTCGACGACGTCCACGCCGCAACCACGCATGGCTATCTCGTCGCCGTCACCGCACGCGGTCAAGCCCACGCGCGAAAAATTTTCGACATCCCCGAGACCGCGCCAAACGGCAAGGCGCGTCACGTACGCAACATCATCGACGGCATCGACGCGACCGATACCATCGTGCGACTGCTCGTCGTTGAAGCATTTGCCGAAGACACGCATCTTCTCACCGCCACACGTGCCGGTGCGATCAAACGAACGAAGCTCGCCGAATACGCGGGCGCGACGCGCCGCGGTGGCATCGGCGCGATGAAGATCGACGACGACGATGCCCTGGTCGCCGCCGAAACGTGCCGCGATTTCGATCACGTCGTGCTCGCGGGCTCGAACGGGAAAGCCATTCGGTTCGTCGTCGACGAGGAGCAGCTGCGGTCGATGGGTCGTGGCGCGGGCGGCACGCGCGGCATTAAACTCGACAAGGGCGACGTGCTCGCGGGCGCGATCGTCGTGGCGGGCGACGGCACACGGCAGAAAATGCACGTCGTCCGCAAGGACGTCGATGGCGCGGTGACGCGTGTCGAGGAACTCGACACGCGCGCGATGGACCGCGATTTCTTCGTGTTCGCCATCGGCACGCGCGGCATCGGGAAGAAGACGCTGCTCGCCGAGTTCGGCGTGCAATCACGCGGCGGCAAGGGCGTCGCCGCCTTTACCCCGAGCCCGAAGTCGGGCCCGCTCGCGCGTATCGTCGGCGCGCGGGGTCCGAGCGATCTCGTCGTGATCACCGCGAAGGGTTCGCTCGTGCGCGCGAACGTCGATGCCGTGCGTACGACGCCACGCACGTGGAGCGGGAGTTCGCTCGTCACGCTCGACCGTGACGATACCGTTGCCGACGCGCGCATCGTCGCACCCGAACCGCAAGAGTAAACCGTGGCAAAAAACGCAAAAGATCTCGACCTCTTCTCAAACGTCGAATCGTCGACGGCGACCACCGTGACGACCGCCGCGTACGACGGCTCGTCGATTCGCGTCCTCAAAGGCCTCGAAGCCGTGCGCAAACGGCCGGGTATGTATATCGGCGATACGGAGTCGCGTGGCTTCCACCATCTCCTTACCGAGATTTACGACAACAGCATCGACGAAGCGCTCGCGGGCCATGCGACGATGGTCGTCGTCACGCTTCACGCCGACGGTTCCGCATCGGTCGAAGACGATGGCCGCGGCATCCCCGTCGATATCGACCCGAACATCGGCAAGTCGGCCCTGGAGGGCGTGATGACGATGCTCAAGTATGGCGGCAAATTCGACAACAACGCCTACAAAACCTCGGGCGGCTTGCACGGTATCGGCGTCAAGGCGGTGAACTTCCTTTCCGAGTGGTGCGAGGTCGAGGTCCGCCGCGGCGGGCACGTCTATCAACAGGA
>JANYGA010000295.1 GCA_025359485.1 Rhodospirillales bacterium
CTCCAGTCGTTGCCGATCGCGGCGCTATTCGCCGTTGACTATGACCGCGAAGCACCGGCCACCATCGGACATCTTTGGAGCGTCTCCGTCGAGATGCAATATTACCTCCTCGCGCCCGTGATTCTTTTCGTTGGCGGGACATCGTTACGGCAACGGCTCCTGGTCTGGGTTTCTTTGCTGATCGTTTTAATGTTTGTGAGCATTTCGGAACCGTTGCGGAACTTCGGCGAGAAATATCAGTTTCAAGTCGCCGTCTGGCCGATGCTCCTCGGCTTCCTTGGAGAATATCTACGCGGGTTCTGGCCTTCCACTCCGGCAACGTGGTCTCGATTTGCCGTTCGAATTGTATTATTCTCGCTCGCAGCTATTATCGCCGTTATGATTTTTGCGCATAACAAGACCATGATTATCGCGGCGGGAGCGAGCATAATCTTTCCTTGTTACCTCAGCTACGTAGTGGGTTTACGTTTGCCTGGCCCTTTCGGCCGAGGATTCGCTTGGCTGGGCGAGCGGACTTACTCGATTTATCTGTGGCAGCAGCCCTTTACGCTCTGTCACTATTTTCAAGATGCTTACGATCCCATCGGTGCATTCCTAGCGGTCGGCATAGGCGCTATTTCATACGAATACGCCGAAAAACCGTTTCTAAGTAAAAAATCAGGTAGTTCGAAGTACTTAAAGCGCGGTATAGTAGCCGATCGAGAAGGATCACTGCGTAAGTCATCTCCTTAACGTATTGCTATCGATTGAAACTGGTTTAAAGAAAACTCCAAATTCTGCTTATTCGATAAAGCCTCGTTGGCGGTCATGTCGAGACAGCTCTAGCCTCGTCGGAACCATGCTGAAGGCACCGACCATGCATCGCGCAGAGTTTCGGGTATGTTGGATTCTTCGACTGACAACAATCGTGCGGGGCCATCGGCAAAGACGCGATTTACGATGAAGTTCGGATCGTTTCTGAGGCAACCTGAATCGAAGACCATTTCGATCGTCGAGTTTCGTTTAATAATATCGGCAATCAATTGTCGATTGACTCCGAGCCCGCTGTACGGAAAAGCGAATGGGACACGTTCCTGGCCAGTGATCGCCCGAACTGCATCGCACGACGCTACCATTTCGTGTTCGATTTCTTGCGGTGTGAGCAGTTCGAACGATCGGTGCTTTCGACCATGTGCGCCCACCGTAAATCCATCGGCGGCGAGATGACGCACGGCATCGCGCGTCAAAAACATCGGTGTTTGCTTGGCGTAACTTGCGATATTTATTCCCAAAAGCTCGGCGAGACGCGTTAATTCGTCGTCCCCCTCTGAAAGCCCGAACGCATGCAAAGCGATTTCTTGTTTCTCTGTTTCCGCGCCGAGATGAAGCCTCGTGGAAGCCATTCGCCTTTGCGCGAGGCGCTGACGTTCGGGACTCATCGAGTGCGAAGGCGCGTATGAATGCAAAGCCGTCCTGATGGACCGTGTTCGCTCCGAGTCGAGTCTTTCGATCTCCGAAAGACAAAGTGACAGCTCGCATTCGAAAAAACTTTCGGCATCGTCGAGATAATCGGTCGTGACAAAGAAAACCGCATCGACGCCGTTGCGCTTTAAAATTGGCCGGATCACGTCGTAGCACGGTGCGAGACCGTCGTCGAAGGTGAATAGGATACTGTTGCTCGGGAGGCGCGATCCGCGCAGTCTCCACTCGACAACTTGCCGATACGTAACCGCGCGTTTACGCGAGAAGGTAACGTCGGCTTCGAATTGCGATGCCGTCTTATATGGATAGAGTTTCAAGTGTTGAAAATCGATATCGCTGACGACGTGGTAGCAAAGAGCGATGACGTCTTTAGGAAAGGCACTTTCCCAAAACGCCAGCGGAATCGGCGACAGCGTTGTTCGCGTGATCGCGTTGGCTCGATCGCGTATTTGCTGGCGGGAAATCATATGCTGAGCATCATCGTTTCAGAAAAAAGTCCGTCGATTGTTTCAGGCGGCGTGTTCGGTTGTGCCGGCCGATACAGGCGCTTTGCTGGCCATGACGCGCTCAGACCGAGGTCGCGTCCGACTGCGAATCGCCCGTCGATCGAGAGACCGAAAACGCCCATCGTGCGTGTTAGGCCGACGTGCACGGCACCGCGGAACTTCCAGAAAAGATCGTAGTCGCTTGCGAATTGAACGACAGCGAACGGAACGCGTTTATACGTGTTTTTCGTCGCGATGATATAGCAAGTGCGCGAACCGGCCCGAAGCAGGATGTGATGTACGCTTTCGGACGGCCGCAATGCATCGTAGAGTGCCCGGTCGTCTTCGCCCAGTTCCGCTTCGAGAACGGTTGGATCGCTCGTACACGATGCACCGAAAAACGACTTCAATTGAGCGGTCGGTGGTATGAGCACTTGATTCGACTCGAGTTTGCGAAACCCAAGTTTCTCAAAAATCTCATAGGCGCGATCGGTTGGCGTCCAATTCACGATCGTGCAGTCGCGCATTGCAAGCACCGGTTTGAGAAGGAGTATGCTCGCGTGTCGATACTCTTCGCGAACGATCCAACTCGAGGTGTTGCAGAAGACTTCGTCGCGGCCCTCGATGCGTCGTTTGCTGAAAATCGTGCCCATAAACCCGACGGCTTTGCCGTCGGCGAAGAGCGCGAAGCCGCGTTCCGGCCCCTGCCACCACGGGTAGGTGAAGAGCATCGAGCGCCAGTTTTCGCGACTCATCTTTCGATTGCCAAACAATTGAAGCAGTGGGTAGATCGCATCGAAATCTTCGATTCCGACCGGCCGGACCTCAAGTTTTGACGGAGCGATTACCATGACACACCATGCGCTTGGAGCGCACTCTTAATTGCCGCGACGCTGGTGAGCGACATCGTTTCTTCGGTGCCAAACGATACGCCGTAGACCGATTCGAGTTCGATTACGAGCGTCACGTGTCCGAGCGAATCCCATTCCGGGAGCGTCTCGGGCGATGTCGCATCGGTGATTGCGGTGACGCTCTTGCCGAAAGAATTTGCGACGACCGCTTCAGGCGACATGCGCGCGCCCCCCAATCCATTTCGGCGTTGCGGGAGCACCCGCGAGATCGAGCCGCCAGCGTTGTGGTGACGTGTCGTCCTCGACGGCAACGAAACCGTGAAGCGCGTAAAGATCGGCTGCCGGTGCGTTCTTGGCCGTGGGGACGAACTCGCCGATCATTTCGCTTGCGCCATGAGCACGCGCGCGCTCGCACGCGTAGGCGAGGAGGGCGGTCTCGATCCCGTATCCGATGACGCGACAGCTCATCAGGAAACTGTCGAGGATCCAGGCGCCGTCTTCGATCCGAATCAGCGCGACGGCAACCAAGCCATGCTCGCCGAAGCGGTCTTTCGATTGCAGCGTCCAGATGCGATACGCGGGATCGGATGCGAATCGCTCGACATCGGCCGCGCTGTAGCGGCGGGTCGTGACGTTGAATTGGTTGGTCTTCGCGAAGAGCTGCGCGATGCGCGGGAACGTCGCCGCAGCTGCGGCCTCGATTTCGACGGCGATCTCGAGCGACGCAAGATACGACGCGACGTCGCTCGCATTCGTCTTCGCTTCTTCGCGAAAGCGGATCTCGCGATAGCGCTCGGTGCGCTCGCCGTCTTCGGCCGTTACTGCCAGCGTCTGGAGTGCTGGCAGTCGTTCGAGTGTCGTGCGATAAAGGGCCGGATCGCGCGGCATCTCGACGGTAAGGACGTCGGGCAAGAATTGACGCATCCGTTCGCGTTCGTCAGGATTGTCGTCGATGAAGACGAGCGAATCGACACCGATTTTGAGTTCGCGCGCGATTGCGAGCATGTTGTCCGACTTCGGCAGCCAATTAATTCGGATCGCGCTGAAGTCGCTTTCACGCAAGATCATCGCATCGTGCGTGCGGATGACGTCGAGGGCGTCGGCGGCATTGTTTTTCGAGTTAACGGCGAGCAGGATGCCGCGCGCGGCGAGCGATTTGAGGAACGTTTGAAACTCGACGAATTCACTGCCGGGCGCCGTATTTCCCAAGCGAAGGCCGTCTTTTCCATCCTCACCGACGACACCGCCCCATAGCGTATTGTCGAGATCGAGGACGACGCACTTTTTCGTGAGACCTCGAAGCGGCGCAACATAACGCGCGTACGCGTCCGCGAGCGGTGCGAGCGCGGGCGGCGGGAGACGCATCGCGGCGAGATGACGGAGTTTCGGATTGTCGGCGAGCGCGACGCCGTCCGCCGTTACCGTCGCCGCAACATCGAGAACGTAGACGGCTGGAAACGCGCGAAGTCGATCGCCGAGTTTCTCGTTGAGCGAGGCGAGCCATTGCGAGCGCGAGATCTCGGCTCGCCCGTCCATGATTCCGAGCGGGCTTGCGAACACCGAGTGAAACGCGTGCACGACGAGAGGCACCCCGGGGAAGCGTTGCGCGAACTCACTTGCAACGCTTGCGACTCGCTCGCATGCTTCGTCGCCCGCGGTCGCGAGCGACGTTGGCGACATGAGCGATGCAAGTTCGGGGATGAGGTCGTCGATCGCGACAGCGAGGAACGTGATTTCGGGATCGAATCGTCGCAAACCCGAGGCGTCGTCAACCACGTCGCGTGCCCACGAATTGAAAGGCGCGACGTACACGTTCGGTCGCAAGCCCATGGCCCGGACGGCGAGATCAACGTGGGGAACGAGGCCGTCGATCGTGTACGAACTGAGCATCGCGATCCGCACATCGCCGTGAATCGCTTCGCGCGCAGGATCGCGTTGACGGTGGACGAGCGCCGCCGTCGCGGGAGAGCGATCGGCTAAGCCAAGGTCGGTGAGGAGCGTGTCGGCTCGATCG
>JANYGA010000001.1 GCA_025359485.1 Rhodospirillales bacterium
CTCCGCGACACCGCCGCTGGGAGCCGCAAAATGCTGGAGCCGCACGCATTGCATTCCCGCCGATCTCGCCGACGCTTCGAGTCGCGGAGTCATCTCATCCGCCACGCCCGCAATCCGGAGGATCTCGTGGCCGGCATCGACGATCTCTTGCGGCGACCGCCGATTGACGAGCAACGGATGCGTCATATCCGCGGCATCCGAAATGCGCGTCATCACGGCTTCGTCCGCGCCGTTGAATGAATAGATCGCTTGACGTCGATCGCCGACCGGCATCATCCCCGCCGCATCGGGATCACCCGGCTTCCCAAAGAGCGTCTCGATGAGGGCGAGTTGTTGATCGCTCGTATCTTGGCTTTCATCAAGCAAGACGTAACGATAACGCGCGCGAATCTGCGCCATCACATCGGAATGCGCACGGACGAGCCGCGTCGTCATGCCAATGAGATCGCCATAGGTCGCGGCGTTTCGCGCAAGTAACCGGTGGTCGAATTCGCGAAAAAGCTCGGCAACGACCGCAACGTTCTTCGCTTCGCGCTTGGCTTCACGCTCGCGTTGCTCGGGCGTCGTCGGCTCATCGGGCCTAATGACGGTACGCTTGCCACTTTTACCGAGCGTCCAAAGCTGACCCCACGTCTGCGTCGCAAACCGATCGATCTGCGCGCGCGCGCGCGCTTGGAACTCGTCCGGTGAGATGCTGTGCCCTTTGAGTCGGAGGGCGAGCTTGCCGAGATCGCGTTCGAGCTGATCGATGCTGAGATCGCCGATCGGAAGCGCGCTCGAATCGACGCCGAGTCGTTCGTCGAGCAGCGCCGCGAAGGCGTCGTGAAAGATCGCGTACGCTTCGCCGTCGGTAATCGCGCGCGGAGGTGCCACGAACCCAAACGTAAATGCAAATTCACGTAAGATGTCGGCGGCGAGCGCGTGAATCGTCGTACAGCGCACGCCCCGCCCATCGCTCGCAAACCGCGCGCCGCTCGCGATCGCACGATCGATCGTATCCCCGATTCGCGCACCGATTTCGGCCGCCGCCTTTCGCGTGAACGTGACGACGACGATTTGATCTGCGCGGAGGTTTTCGGACTCGATAAGATAGAGCGCGCGCAAAGCGAGCGTCGCCGTTTTGCCCGTACCCGCGCCTGCATCGACGCTGTGGCGACCCGTCGGTGGTGCGGTAATTGCGGTGATTTGATCGTCGCTCGGCGTGCGACCGGGTCCCAGTGCCGAGCGCCAAAGACTTGCGATCATTCCTCATCCTCGAGATAGCCCGGGCACACCGTGACGAAATCGCAAAACTTACACGACCGCGCGATCTGCGTTGGGTCGAGCGATGCGAGTGCGCCAGTTCGCCATGGCAAAAAAAACGTGCGTTCGAGCACGTCGTCGATGATTGCGATCGTCGCGGTGCCGAGATCGTCGTTTGATCGAAACGCGATTAGATCGACCGTCGCCCGATCCTCGCCGGAATCCGATTTCGAATCCCGTCCGAGGTAGACGTACGCAAGCTCACGCGCGTGCGGTTTGGCATGTCGGTACAGCGCGAGTTGCGGGTTCGCACGCGGTGCCTTCTTTGCCCACAGCGTGTCGTTGTCGACGTGCTCGGCAATTTTTGGAAAGGCCTTTGACATCGCATTGTCCGTCTTGAATTTTGCCGTCTTCACGTCGACGAGCACGAGCGATCCGTCCTCGCGTTCGTCGATACGATCGATGCGACCCGAGAAGCGCACGCCATCGACGTCGTACGAGACACGCTCCTCGGTACCGATCACGCGAAAGCCGCGGCCCGGTTCGCGTGCCGCGCTCTCGAGATGTCGCGCGTATCGTGCCAAGAATCGTTTCGCAGCGCGCATGGCCGCCGCTGTTTCGAGTACCGATTCGAACGCCTCGAAATCGGCTGCGGTGACGATGGCTTCCGCGCGCGCGACCAAATCCCGCTCCCATGCATCATGCGCGTCGAGCGCGATCGCTCGAAAATCATACGTCACGACATGAAATTCCGAAATCGCGCGATGCACGAGCGTCCCGAGTTTCGCACGATACCCTCGCGTCGAGGTTCCGATGCGCAACAACGCGTCGTAATAAAATTTCCGACGACACGTTAGCCACGCATCCATCGCACTCGTCCGAATCGGTCGCAGCAACCGCGCGGCCACGGGCGGCTGCGCATCGGGCAGAAGATCGGGAAGCACGTAGGCGAGCGGCCCGCGGAAGCTCGGACACTCGGATTCGCGCGTGCGTTCGTCGAGCGGGATGAAGCGACTCGCGCGAAGTGGCGAACCGTCGAGAGCATGCTCCGACCACGTCACCAAGAGCTCGCTCTTCGAGCGCGTGGCCGCGACGTACCAGAGCGAGCGCTCCTCGAGATCGTGTTCCGACGCACGCGTGCCCAAGTCTACGCCGCATTCCCGCGCGAGCGCGATCTCCTCGGGCGAGACCAGCGAATCCGAGCGCCAGCCTTGAGGGAAATGCCCCTCTACTGCGTCGCCGATGACGACATGCGAGAACTCGAGGCCTTTTGCCGCATGCACCGTCAAAATTCGGACGCCGTCGACGGAGGCGGCATCCCCCGCCGCGCGCCACGCATCGCTACCGGCCACGAATGCCTCGAAGAGCACTGCCGAAGTCGTGTCGCCACCCAAGCGCGTATGGACATCGCGCAGGTCGCCGAGTGCATCGAAGACGCTTGCGAGACGCTCGCTCGTCCGCCGCACGCGATCCTCATCGCCCGCAATGGCGTATGCGAGAACGTTCGATTCGGCGACGAACGCTTTGGCCGCCCGCGGAAGATCGTCGCTCGCCCAGCAGGCCGCAGCCGAACGCAAGCCCGTCGCGAGTCGCGCCGCGGCTTCGCGCGCGGGACCGACGAATGCATCGAGCAACGCTGCTGCCGAAGTGACATTTTCGATGCGCGAAGTATCGAGTGCGAGTCGCACGTCGAGAGCGGGTAATGCAAACGCCGGATGTGCGAAGAGTCGTCGCCATCGCAGCGCATCGCTCGGTTCGGCGATCGCCGCGAGCGCCGCGCACATCGCATCCACCACGAGATCGTCGATCACGTTCTCGCCACCCGTGCGCGAAACGGCGATGCCGCGCGCGCGAAGCGCCTCTTCGAGCAGTGTTGCCAACGGTTCCGCGCGCCGCAAGAGCACGGCGATCTCGCTGCTCGGGATGCCGCGGTCGCGCGCGGTCGCGATCGATTGTGCGATGAGCGCTGCTTCGTCGTGAGGCGTTGCCGCGCGACGAAAAGCGACCGTTCCGGGCGTCGTTACGTGCGATGTGAGCGCCACCGTTTCGGGCATCACCGACGCCGCAAGTGCGCAGATCTCCGGTGGGCAACGAAAGCTCTCATCGAGCGTCAATCGTTGCATCTTTAACCGATCGCGCGCGGTCGTCATCGCATCGCGCGCGGCACCGCGAAATCCGTAGATGGCCTGGGCCGAATCGCCGACCGCAAAGATCGCAGCTTCGAAGAGCGCGAGCAATGCCAACTGCAACGTGTCCGTATCTTGAAATTCATCCACGAGCACGTGCCGATACCGCTCGCGAAGCGTGCGTGCGATATCGCTTGCAGACTGCGACCCGATCGCAACCGCGCGGGCGACGAGGTCGTCGTAATCGGCAACCGCGAGTCGATCGCGAATATCTCGCTGCGCCCGCGCGAGCGCGAGCAGATCGAGAAGCCGAGGCGTCGCGCGCGCCGCGAGTGCAGCGATTGCAGCCGGATCGGCGCGCCGCAGTTCGTCGACGCGTGCCGTCGCCTCACGCGCAAACGCGGGCGACGCAGCGACCTCGTGTGGCAACGATGGTAGCGCCGTCGTCGCGAGCACGTGCTCGAAGAGCGCGCGTTCGGCCGGTTCTGCCAGCAGGCGCCGCGATTGGCCGCCCGTGCCCGCTTCCGCGAGCAATCGTGCTGAAAAGCCATGAAAAGTACGGATATCGGGGAGCGCTCCCGCGCCAAGCCGCTCGCCGAGCCGCGCGCGAAGTTCCCCGACCGCACGTCGCGAGAACGTCAGAAGAAGAATCTCAGGCGCGCTGACGCCCGAATCGATGAGCGCGGCACAACGCGCGGCGATGACGCGCGTTTTTCCGGATCCGGGAACGGCTTCGACCACGACGTTGCAATCGTGGAAGTCGACCGCTCGCGCTTGCAAAGGGGTCAATTCGAAAGCGAGCATTTCGACGATGGTACGCCACGGCAATGCCAGACGCATGGCACACGAGCCGTCCATACTCGGTTCATGACCGCATCCGCACTCGCTCCGGCAATCCTCATCGCGTTCGTCCTCGGCGCGATCGTCGCAACCGTTACGTTGCAATTGACGGTGCTCCGCGCGAAAAATCGCGCCGTGAGCGCCCGAGACAACGAGCTCGCAGGCGAACGCATTTCCCTCGCGACGGCACGTCTCGAAGCAACGCACGGAGCGAGTCTCGTCGACGAAGTGAGAGCATCGCTCGTCGAAGCCGTGCGCAACCTCCAACGCAGTCTCGATCGCACGGGCGAACTCGAACGCGAACTCGCGAGCGCTGCGGCGACGATCGCGCAGATGAAGCTCGGCGAACGCGATGTGGAAGAGCGACTACAACGCGTCGCGCAGACCTACGTGACGGAAGCGCGCGAGGTCCTCGTCAACGCCGCCGCCGAGCGTTTCGCGGGCGATGCCACAGCCTTTCGCGAGCGTCTCGTCGCGCAGGTCAATCCGCTGAGCGAACGGCTCGATCTCCTCGGAAAATCGCTCGTCGATCTCGGCACCGCTCGCACCGCCGATCAAACGCGCGTCGCAACCTTACTCGAAAACTTGAGCGCGAAGATGGCCGGCATCGACGATGCGACCAAACGCGTCGAACGCGTCCTCGGTAATTCCCAAGCTCGCGGATCGTGGGGCGAATTCGAACTCAAACGCCTACTCGAACTCACGGGCATGACGGAGCACGTCAGCTTCGAGACGCAACAATCGGGTTACGGCACGGATGCAACGGGTCGCCCCGACGTCGTGCTCCGCATTCCGGGAAACCTCACCGTTCCGATCGACGCGAAGGTGCCGTTCGCGCGCTATCAAGAGGCCGTCTCCGCGCAATCCGAAGCCGAACGCGAGCCGCTGCTCGATCAAGCCGTCGCCGCAATTCGCAGTCATGTCAAAGTGCTCGCGACGCGCCGCTATCACGACGCTCCCGCGTGCATCGGTTGGACGATCATGTTCGTTCCGATCGAGGCGATGCTCGCAACGCTCTTCGCGCGCGATCACGAAATCTTCGAAGTCGCTCGTACGGCGCGCGTGCTCATCGCGAGCCCGCTCACGCTCATGCTCTATCTCGAAGCGTTCTCGCGTGGCTGGGCCGCGCAAAAGCAGAGCGAAAACGCGACCGTTATCTTAGAAGAAGCACGGCTGCTCATTTCGCGGCTCGGAACCTTCACGGAAAAATTCGGAAAAGTCGGTTCCACGCTCAACAATGCGGTCGACAAATACAACGAGGCCGTCGCGAGCTATGAGGGTCGTCTCGGGCCGCAAGCTCGCAAGATCGCCGCCCTGCGCGGCGACGCGGAAATCATTCCCGAGCTGACCGAATCGGTCGCGCGGGCGCGCATCATCGACGCGTCGCGCCTCCCGGGCTCGCTCGCGCTCGAAGCGTGACGAGCGCTAATGCCCGAGATGCCAGCCGTGGGCCGCGCACGCATACGCACCGAGGCTCTTGCTCGTTTTAGGAATCGCGCGTTCGGCGGCTTTCTTCGTCGCAAACGATGCTTTCGGGGCGCCGTTTTTCTTATAACAGGTGCGCGCGCCCCCACTCTTGCGCTCGAGGCCGTCACTCACACGCCCGTAGCGAATCGCACGAGCGCGTCACTCGTCTCCTCCGAACGTTCGTGCATCATCCAATGACCCGACGCGATCGTTTCGATCGTGAGCCGAGAACACGCCGCCTTCATCGGCTCCATCAGCGACGACCGCTCGGTATCGCAAACGAAATCGTACAGTCCTGAAAGAAAGAGGACCGGAACGTCGATCGCCTGCGATGCCGCCTCATCCGCATACCGCACGTTGTCGGCGTCGTTCATATAGAGCGAATCCGGCCCGAAAAATCCCGACCGCTCGAAGGCGCGCACGTACGCCGCGAGATCGTTTTCATCCAGGATCGCGCGATCGAGCGGCACGTCGGGCGCGGGTCGACCGCCGAACCAGCCGCCTTTCTTGCGCACGAACGCGGTCGGATAGACGCTGCCCGCAAGTGTCGGATCGCTCGCGCGCAAGAGTACCTTGATCGACCGCGTGACGTCGGCCTCGAAGACGGCCCGCGCCGTCTCGAAATGCTCGTGATAAAAAGCGATATACTCGAATTGCCCGGCCGGATAGATCTCGACCGGATATTGCTCGCGATTGACGCGTGCCACGAGCGCATCGAGCCCGCGGTCGAGCGTCGCATATGGAATGCATAACGCTGCTACCGCAACGCAGCGCGAAGGATGGTGGCGCACCACGTTCCACACGATCGCCGCACCCCAATCGTGGCCGACCCAGAGCGCACGCTCGATGCCGAGTGCATCGCTGAGTTCGATGAGATCGGCAACGATCTCACGCTGGGCATAGGCATCGTGCGACCGATACAGCGCCGATCGACCGAACCCGCGCAGATCGGGCGCGATTACCCGGAAACCTCGTGAAGCGAGCGCGTGCATCTGAGGCGCCCACGCGAGCCCGATCTCAGGCCAACCGTGAACGAACACGATTGCCGGCCCGTCAGCGGGGCCAGCCTCGTGATAGTACGTCGTATGACGCGACGTCGTCAGGAATTGCTCGGTCAACGCCCTACAAGAAGCGCAACGCCACGATCGCGATGTCGTCGCGTCGCTTGCCGTGACAGAAAGCGTCGACGGCGTCGAGCACCGCGGCGACGATTGCCGTTTCGGATTTGTCGCGATGCTCGCGCACGATCTCGATCAATCGATCCATG
>JANYGA010000027.1 GCA_025359485.1 Rhodospirillales bacterium
GACGCTCTTTACCGAGATGGGCGCGCTCGAAGAGCGCATTACCTCGACGCAAAAAGGCTCGATCACCTCGGTGCAGGCCGTGTACGTCCCCGCCGACGACTACACCGACCCCGCCGTCGCGACGACGTTCGGTCACCTCGACGCGACGACCGCGCTCTCGCGTCAGATCTCCGAACTCGGCATCTATCCCGCGGTCGACCCGCTCGCGTCGTCATCGCGCATCCTCGATCCGCAGATCATTGGCGAAGAGCACTATCGCGTCGCACGCGGCGTGCAAGAAACGCTCCAGCGCTACAAAGATCTTCAAGACATCATCGCGATTCTCGGTGTCGAAGAACTCTCCGAAGACGACAAGGTCATCGTCGGTCGCGCACGTCGCATGCAGCGTCTCTTCTCGCAGCCGTTCTTCGTTGCCGAGCAGTTTACGGGCCGTAGCGGCAAGTACGTCAAGCTCGAAGATACGATTCAATCGTTCAAGGAAGTCCTCGAGGGCAAACTCGACGATCTCCCCGAGCAGGCGTTCTACATGGCGGGCGGCATCGACGAAGTCAAGGCCAACGCCGAAAAACTCGCGGCAACCGCGTAAGTCATCGTGGCCGATAAAACTATCCCGTTCCGGCTGATCACGCCGATCGCCGTCGCATTCGAAGGCGATGCCGAGCTCGTGATCGGCGTCGGCACCGAAGGCGAAGAAGGCATTCTCCCATCGCACGCGCCGTTTCTCACGGCGCTGCGACCGGGCGTCTTGCGCGCGATCGTGCACGAAAACGGCGAGACCAAGCGTCTCGAATTCGCGACGAGCGATGGCTTCATGCAGGCGCTGCCCGATCGCATCGTCGTCCTCGTCGATGCGGCGGTGACGCGCGAGAAGATCGACGTCGCGGCAGCGCGTGCCGATCTCGAAGCCGCGACCGAGCGGCAAAAATCGCTGACCGCCCAGACGGCGGATTACGCGCGCGAGCAATCGTTGATCGACTTCGCAAACGCGCGCCTCACGCTCGCGGGCTAATCGCGAGCGAGCTGCATCACATACGCACGAGGGTGAGATCGCGCAAGCTTTACGCGCGCGGTTCGCTCGGCCCTAAGTCGCATTTCTTTCTCGTCCGACGCTCCTGACATCGGCGATGTTGTAATATAGCGCATCGTCCTCGAATCTCGAGAAAGCGAGTCGACGGTCGATGTTGCAGGTCTTCGGCAAATATGGCAGGCGTGCGGAGGCGCGGAGATGGCCGAGCATCTCGCCTTTTCGCGTCCTCGTCACCGACCTCGCAACGACGCGCGCGGATGCTGGAGCTTTCTTCATCGCCCTGCTCTGGATGCACGTCCCCATCGTCGCACTCGTTGCGTTCTCGAACGCCCTCGGGGCGAACTCGGCTCTGCAAATCTCAGCCTACATGGCGATCGCTGCCGGCATCGCGCATCTGGTTTACCGGCGCGCACCGACATCGCTTGCGACGCGCCTGACGACGGCCGTTGCGATGACGGCCGCGCCCGCGCTGCTGGTCTACGCTGCCCAAGGCACGTGGCAAGCCGATTGGCACATGTATTTTTTCGTCGTGTTCGCGATGCTCGCGTCGTTCATCGATTGGCGACCGATCGCGCTTTCGGCCCTGCTTACGGCACTGCACCATCTCGCGCTCGACGCGATCTTGCCGCACGCCGTCTTTCCCGAACCCGGCATCGGGCGCGTCGTGCTCCATGCGACGATCGTCGCGATCGAGTGCGGTACGCTCTTTTGGATGATCGGACAAACGCACGCGCTCTTCATCGCTTCGGACCGCGCGCTCATCCTCACGCAGAGCGCGCTCGACGATCGCGCCCAAGCGCAAGACGCGCTGCAACACACGGCGTGGCACGACAATCTCACGGGTTTGCCCAATCGCGCGTATTTTTGCGAACGCGTCTCGGAAGAACTCGCCGGTATTCGCAATGGTGACGGCGGGTCGCTCGCAATTCTCTTCCTCGATTGCGATCGGCTCAAGGTCATCAACGATACGCTCGGGCACACGGCGGGCGATGCGGTCCTCATCGCCTTCGCGCGGCGCGTGAGCAAGCGCCTCGGAGAACACGCGATGCTGGCGCGACTCGGCGGCGACGAATTTACGATCCTCATGGATCTTAGCGCGAAGGGATCGGTCGATTCGGCGGCGCTCGCGACGCTCATCATCGCCGATCTCGACGTACCTTTCGTCGTCGAAAATCAAAACGTGTTCGTCACCGCAAGCATCGGTATCGTCGAGAACTCGATAAATTCGGGATCGAACCAGACCCCGGCATCGCTGCTCGCGGATGCCGACGTCGCGATGTATCGCGCCAAGTCGCTCGGCGGCAATCGTTTCGAATACTTCAGTCCCGAACTTCATGCCGAATCGACGCGTCAAAATCGACTGCAAAGCGACCTACATCTCGCACTCGAACGCGGCGAGTTGCGCGTGGTATATCAGCCGATCGTCGCGATCGCCACGCGAGAAACGATCGGCTTCGAGGCACTCTCGCGCTGGGAGCACGCGGTGTTGGGAAATATTCCGCCGACCGATTTCGTCCCGATCGCCGAGGAGACGGGCCTCATCGTCGAGATCGGCGATTTCGTCTTACGCGAGGCGTGCGCGCGTGCGTCGGCGTGGGCGCTCTTGCCCGGTGTTTCCAAAGAGTTCACCATGAGCGTGAACGTGTCGGTCCGACAGCTCGTCGGCGCCGATTTTATCGATCGCGTGCGGACGGCGCTCGAAGCGGCTCCGCTTCCGGGCCGTCGGCTCAATCTCGAAATTACGGAGAGCATGCTGATGACGGCGTCCGAGCCGCTGACGAACGTCCTGGATCGTTTGCGGCGGATGGGCATCAGTTTGCATCTCGACGATTTTGGAACCGGTTATTCGTCGCTTGCGTATCTTCACGAATTCCCCGTGCAAACGTTGAAGATCGATCGCTCGTTCGTCTGTGGCCGCGGCGACGATCTCGCGAATCCGGAGATCGTTCGGACGATCCTCACCTTGGGCACGCAACTCGGCCTCAGCGTTACCGCCGAAGGCGTCGAGACCGAACGTCAGGCGCACCGGCTTCGCGAGATGGGGTGCGTCAACGCGCAGGGTTACGTCTTTGCGAAGCCGCTCGAGTCGGTGGCGATCCCGCACTTCCTCGCGCCGGCAATCGCCGTCTAGTCGCGGGCGAGGGTAAGGGGGGCCGCGACCGCACGCGCGAAATTGCGAGGAGTGAACGTGCTGAACCGACTCGAAACGACGCTGCGCGTACGCGGCGGTCACGTCTTAACCGGGTCTGTCGAAACGCACGGCGCGAAGAACGCTGCCCTGCCGATCATGGCGGCGGCGCTCCTAGCGAAGACGCCGGTGACGCTCCACCGCGTCCCGCGCATCACCGACGTTTCGGTGATGTGGCAGTTGCTCGAAGCGCTCGGCGCGCGTCTGCGTTCCGAGGGTAACGGCACGATCACGATCGATGCATCGAACATCGAACGCTACCGCGCGCCGTACACGCTCGTACGCAAACTTGCGGCGTCGTTCGATCTCGTCGGCCCGCTGCTCGGCCGCTTCGGCCGTGCCGAGGTTCCGCTTCCCGGCGGTTGCGTGCTCGGCACGCGCGCGACCGATATGCACGAGCAAGCCTTTCGCGCACTCGGCGCCGACGTTTCTAACGCGCACGGATACTTAATCGCTGAAACGAAAGCGGCGACGCTCGTCGGTGGCGATATGGCGTTCCGTCAACCGAGCGTCGGCGCGACGAAAAACGCTCTCCTCGCAGCCGTCCTCGCGACGGGCACGACGACCTTACGCAACGTCGCGATGGAACCAGAAGTCGTCGACCTCGCGAACTTCCTCATCAAGATGGGTGCGAAGATTGCGGGTCACGGCGGCGATACGATCGTGATCGATGGCGTGCGCGAATTACATGGCGTCGAATACGAAATCGTCGCCGATCGCATCGTGACGGGCACGCTGCTCCTTTCGGGTTGTGCGACGCGCGGCGACGTCACGGTGCAGCGATGCGTCCCGGGCGATCTCGAAGCCGTGATGCTCAAAATCACCGAATGCGGCGGAAAGGTCACGACCGGCAACGATTGGATTCGCGTCGTGGCCGATCGGATCACGGGCGGCACGGAGATTCTTACGGCACCGCATCCCGGCTTCCCGACCGACCTGCAGCCACCGATGATGAGCTTTTTGTGCACGGCCCCGGGCACGAGCGTCGTCGAGGAGATGATCTTCAACGCGCGCCTCCAGTACACGGACGAACTCGTGCGCATGGGCGCCGACGTTCGCGTAGGAATCACGGGCAATACCGCGCTCGTCAAGGGCGGCGGGGAGCTCTCGGGGGCGCCCGTGGAAGCGCCCGATATCCGAGCGGGTGCCGCGCTCGTCGTGGCGGGGCTCGCAGCGCAAGGTGAGACCGATATCAACGGGCTGGAGTACATCGATCGCGGCTACGAACGGCTCGAAGAGATGCTTTCGTCGCTCGGCGGCCACGTGCAACGTGCCAGCGGCATCGCGCCGATCATGGAGCCGCTGGGAACGGCGGAGACCTCGGAGTATCCAAAGATCAACGCCTAGAGGCCGCAGGTCGTCTGGGTCCCTTACGCAATTCTTCGATGTTGGAGGCGCGGTAGACGTGCCCCCTTACGTCACCTTGCCGCAGAGCCGGGCCGGCTCGAGATGCGGCGTAGCCTGGAGACTTCGTGGATATCGGGATCGATCTCGGCACGGCAAACGTGCTCGTATACGTTAAGGGTCGTGGCATCGTGCTGCGCGAGCCGTCGGTCGTTGCGAAGGATATTCGCACGAATAAAACGCTCGCGGTCGGTGAAGAAGCACGCCAGATGCTCGGCCGTACGCCGAGCAACATTCAGGCGATCCGACCGTTGCGCGATGGCGTCATCGCCGATTTCGAAGTTACCGAGATCATGCTCAACTACTTCATTAAAAAGGTGACGAAGAGTCGTTCGTTCTGGGATAGCTTGTTGCGTCCAAAACCGTCGGTCGTGATCTGCGTGCCCGCCGAAATTACGAGCGTCGAAGAACGCGCCGTGCGCGATGCCGCGAAGCTCGCGGGCGCCCGGAGCGTCGAGATCATCGAAGAGCCGATGGCGGCGGCGATCGGCGCGGGGCTTCCGATCGATGGACCCACGGGCAATATGGTCGTCGATATCGGCGGCGGCACGACCGACGTCGCCGTGATCTCACTCGGC
>JANYGA010000053.1 GCA_025359485.1 Rhodospirillales bacterium
TGCTGCGAGGTGTCCTTGATCCCACGGTTCATCAGGTACTTGTTGAACTGGGCCTGGTAGATGGCGTTCATCGGGCCCAGCCCCATCGACACCGTGGGGTACTGCCAGAAGTCCGGCATGAGCCACGGGTGCGGATACGACGAGAGCCCATTGCCGCCGAGCTCACGGCGAAAATTCGCGAGCTTCGATTCGTCGATGCGACCTTCGAGAAACGCGCGCGCGTAGACGCCCGGCGCCGAATGTGGTTGGAAAAAGACGAGGTCGCCCGGCCGTTCGTCATACGATGCGCGAAAGAAATGATTGAAGCCCACCTCGAAAATTTCCGCTGCCGAGGCGTAACTCGCGATGTGTCCGCCGAGGTCGCCGTAGGCGGCATTCGCGCGAACGACCATCGCGAGCGCGTTCCAGCGCACGAGCGACGCGATGCGTTTCTCCATCGCGACGTCGCCTGGATACGGGCCTTGGCGTGAGACCGGAATCGTGTTGCGATAGGCCGCGGGCGCGCTCGACGGATCGAGTCCCATACGTCCGGCATCGTCCTCAAGCGATCGGAGCAAGAACCGCGCGCGCTCCGGACCTGCCGTCGCGATCACGCCACGTAGTGCGTCGAGCCACTCGGCCGTTTCGGCGGGATCGGTATCGTCACTTGGCCGAGAAACGTCGAGCGGAATCATCGTCTTACCATGCGCGTTCGCAACCAACCGTTCCCCTTACGATCCGAACGCGAACTGACGCGGCCAATCACGATGGTTAAAGACTTGACCTTCTTGACGCACGCGTGCGACGTTCGCGCAATCGAGCTCGCCGAATACCCAAGCGGCGCGATCGAGTTCGCCCGTTGCGAGAATGCCGTCATCGGGGAATCCGTAATCGACGGGCGTGAAGATTCCCGCCGCGCCGACGTTCACGTCGACGGCCTCCGACCACGGTGCGAGGCCAACGGTCGACGCCTGGACCACATAGCACTGATTTTCGAGGGCGCGCGCGCGTGCGCCGATGCGTACGCGATGATACCCCGCGAGCGTATCGGTGCAGCTCGGCACGAGGATCAGCGTCGCGCCCGCCTCGACCTGCGCGCGCGCGATGCTGGGAAACTCACCGTCGTAACAGATCGAGATGCCGATGGTTCCGAACTCGGTGTCGAAGACGCGCGCGGTGTCGCCGCCGGAGATCATCCAGCGCTCGTTTTCGAACCGCGTCATCTGCAACTTGTCTTGATGATCGTGCGTACCGTCGGGTCGAAAGAAAAACGATCGGTTGCGAAATCCATTTCCGTGGCGCACCGGAATCGTACCGGCAACGACGTAGCACGCGTGACGCATCGCGCGCTCGGCAAAACTCGCAACGAAGTGCGGCACGAGATCTTGCAAGGCATCGAGTTGTCGTTCGAGCGACCCATAGACGCTCGGACCTAAAAGCGATGCGAGCTCCATGCTGAAGTATTCGGGAAACACGAGAAAGCGGGCGCCGTTCGCTCGTGCGAACCACGTGTCGAGTTTGCGTTCGTAGGCGGCGTAGTCGTCGAGAAACGCGATATCGTACTGGGCGGCAGCGAGTCGAAACGGATGCGACGGCGCGCTCATCGCGGCCCTAGCGTTTTGGTCCAGAACGTCATCGGCTTCTCGCTTTGATGCGTATCGCCGCAATCTTTCCAGGCATATCGCGCGACGAGGTTCGGTCGTTTACGATATCCGAAGGCTTCCCAGATCGCATCGAGCGATTCGTAATCGTACGGTCGTGCCGGATGATCGAGCGGCCGGTCGACGGCACAAAACGTGCAGACCGTAAATCCGGACTCGCGCGCGAATGCTTCGCGGCCCTGGAGAAAACGGCGATAGATGCCGCGGCCCCGATACGCGGGCTCCACGAGCGATTCACCGCAAAAAAAAATGTCGTCGAGCGCTTCGCCTGCGGCTTCGAACGGCACGCGCGTTTCGGCGGGCTCGGCTACGAGCGGTGCGCCCGTTGAAGCGCCAACGACACGGCCGTCGCTCGCAAACGCCATGAGCGCGACGCTCCCCGGCGTCCGGACGTACCTGCGGAGGTAGGTCTCCTCGTAGGCGCGGTCGCCATCGTAGAGATATGGGAACGCGCGAAAGATCGCGATGCGCAGCGTCGCGAGGGCATCGAGATGCTCGGAGATCTCCGCGCCGACGAAACGGCGGACGTCGATCGGATCCGCGTTCACGCGGCGCCGACCTGCGCGATCCACTGCGAGAGACTGTAGTAATTCGTGATGCGCGCGATCTCACCGTCGCGGATTTCGAAGAAGGCGCCAGCGGGCAATTCGTAGGTCTGGCCGCGTGCTTCCGGGAGCCCGACGTCGCTTTTAAGATAGGTGCCGTGAACGATGAATTCGGACGCGGCTCGCGTCCCATCCGCGTTCGCCATGACGACGATATCGCTGAGGCGTTCCGCGTAGCTAGTATTCATCTGCGTCATGAAGGCCGCGAACGTCGAACGCCCGATTTCGCGGCGACCCTCGTTGATATCGTGAACCACGTTTTCGGCCACGAGCGAAACGAACGTCGTCATGTCACCTACGTTAAAGGCGGCGTAATAACGCTCGACGAGGGCGATGGCGGCTTGCATGATCATCTCCGATGACGTCGTGGTAAGTGAATCTGTGGAACCGCAGTCGTTCCGTCGCTCTCGAATGCGAGTATGAACCTCTTTCGCCAGATTCGCCGCCGCGCACGATGCTCCGGCGCGATCGCCATTGCCGCCCTCGCGCTCGTTACGTCGTCGCCGCACACCGGCGCGAGCGCCGAAAATACCGGCTTACCCGAACCGATCGGCATGGCGGGCGATCCGAGCGCGAAACTCGTGCTCGCCGGGAACCGCGCGTTTCTACACGGCGATCTGGCGACTGCGAAGCGTGACTATCGTGCAGCGCTCGCGGCCCGCCCCACACTCGCCGTCGCCGAATTCAACCTCGGACTCGTCGAGGCTCACGAAGGGGCGCAAAAACGAGGCCTCGCCGATATGGATCGTGGGATCGGCGCTCGCACGCAAGAATGGAATGGCGGCACGGTACGTCGCAAAACTGCGCGCGCTCCGTGCCGCATTTACGCCCGCCGATACGAAATCGGCGTAGCGCTAGCTCTTCGCCGCGAGCTCGAGCGTCGGGTAGTCGGTGTAGCCGTGCTCGTCGCCGCCGTAGAACGTCGCTTGATCGGGCTTGTTGAGCTCCGCACCGAGACGGAATCGCTCGACGAGATCGGGGTTTGCGAGGAACGGGACACCGAACGCGACGGCGTCGACGTGACCCGCAGCGATCGCATCGATCGCCATCTCGCGCGTATAGCCGTTGTTCGCGACGTACGTGGTGGCGATGCGTTTGCGTAGCGCGACGTAATCGACGCCGCCGAGCTCGCGCGAACCACCGGTTTCGCCTTCGATCACGTGAACGAACGCGAGCTTTAACGCGTTGAGCCGGTCGACGTAGTGCTCGAAAAGCGCGGCGGGGTTGCTATCGCCGACATCTCCGAAATGCGTTTCGGGCGCGATGCGAATGCCGACGCGATCGCTACCGATCGCTTCGCACACCGCGGCTACGACGGCGAGCGGAAAGCGTACGCGGTTTTCGATCGAGCCGCCGTACTCGTCGGTACGCGTATTTGATTTATCTTTGAGAAACTGATCGAGCAGATAGCCGTTGGCCGAGTGGACTTCCACGCCATCGAAACCCGCGGCGATCGCATTTTTCGCAGCCGTACGAAAATCTTCGATGATGCCGGGCAGCTCGTCGACGCGAAGCGCGCGCGGCGTCGGGCAATCGACGAAACCGGTGTCGTTGTACGTCTTCGATTCGAACGCGACGGACGAGGGCGCAACGGGTAGTTGGCCACCGGGCTGCAACGACGGATGCGAGATGCGACCCACGTGCCACAATTGCAAGACGATCTTGCCACCGGCCGCGTGCACCGCGTCGGTCACGAGTTTCCAGCCCGCGATTTGCGCGTCGGTATAGATGCCGGGCGTATAGGCGTAGCCCTTGCCCTGCTGCGAGATCTGCGTCGCCTCGGCGATGATCAAGCCCGAGGCCGCTCGCTGCGCGTAGTAGCGTGCGTTCGTGGCACTTGGCACGTCGCCGTCGTGTTTTGCGCGACTACGTGTGAGCGGCGCCATAAAGATGCGATTTTTTGCATCGATCGCGCCGAGTTGCAGCGGCGTAAAAAGTGCTGCGGCGCTAGCTTGGTCTTGAGACATCGTGGTGCATTCTCCGGAGGGAACCGCGTGCCGCATCGGCCGCGAGCGTACGAACACGACCCTGGACACGACGACATCGATGGTGGTTTCCGACCTTACAACCGCACGAGCCGCTCGCCGCCGGGATGCGCGGAAATGAAACTTCGTTTCACGCGCTTGCTGACATCGCGGACTTTACTTGTTCGAAAGATGGTTGTAGACTTCGGGTGTCTGCAGACAGACTGGGCCCCAAACTTAAGGAGGGACGGATTGACCGTAACAGATCCACCCAATCGAGATTCGGGAAGCGCCACAACTCTAGCCACCAACCGGTGAGCCTAACGCCGACGGACGTTTTCCGTTAGCGCGCATCCCGCAAAACACATTAGAAGCCGTGGTTCACGCCACGGCTTCTCTTTTTGCGATACGTTACGACGCGAACGTCGTTCGGCGTAACACCCGTTGCGACGCTAAAAGATTGCTGTGATCGATGCGACTTCGTCCTCACATCGTTCGGCTCGTTACCATGACAATAACTTGTCCTATGTCAATGTCATATAAAAAAGCCCGCCGTCTCGGCGAGCTTCTTTTGCACGATAGTGGGATAGTGGTGGAGCTGTCGGGGAACTGCCCCCCGAGTCCGAATCGCCGAACCAGCGCTTTCTCCAGGCTCAGCTTCGAGGTTATCTTAGGATACCGAACGCTTCGAAGCCGAACTTTCGATACCAGCAGCTCCATAATCTCGGACGCTATGCAGAGCCGACTCCACGTCCTAGCCGGATTTGTTGACGGAGACGAGACGCTTCCGGCTACCCTCTCGTGACTCCGTCGCTAGCCTAAGTTAGGCAGCGAGTGCGTAGTTGTTGTTCGCGTGTAAACGCGTTGCGATCGTTTTAGGAGGGCTCGCAACTCCGCCTGCTTACGATGACCGCGGACTAACCCGTCGAAGCTGCTCAGCCCCATGGTGTCGTGCGCACCGGCTGTCACGACCGGCACGTCATCATACCACGAATCGGTGCCGAAACAAACCTTGCAGGGAAACGCTTCCGTCACGCACGTCCGAGGATCACGTGAGATGGATGAAATGACCGCGCGCAGTTCGATGCACGGCTCGCCGCCTTGGAGGCCGAGGTTGCCACATTACGCGCCGAGCGCGCCTCGAGGCAACCGCTCCCGCAACCGGAAATTCGACGTCCTACGGCGGCACCGGTTTCCGTCGCGCCGGTTTCCGCCCCACCCAAGGCATCGCGCGAATGGCCGTCGCTCGAAACGCTCCTCGCGGGGCGCGGGCTGCAACTTGCGGGCCTGCTGCTCATCCTTATCGGCGCCGCCTACTTCTTCGATCTTGCTGTAATACGCGGTTGGATCGGCCCGGGCGAACGCGTGCTCCTGGGGCTCGCGGTCGGCGCGGGGCTTATCGTCTTCGCTGCGACGCGTTCTCGGGCGCGCGCGCCACGTTCGCCCGCGACGTCTCGATCGAGACGAGCGACGACGGCGCCGCATGGGAGCAGACGGGCTTCGGCCGCATCGAACGATTCTCGGATGGAAGCGGCAGCGAAAGCTTCGCGTTTCCGGAGCGGACCGCCAAATTCGTTCGCGTTTCCGTCGCCGATGGTAACGACGAACCGCTTGCGGGCGCCACGCCGCAACTCGCCGCCGTGCCGCACGATATCGTCTTCGAAGCGAGCGCGGGGCACACGTATCGGTTGCTCTCGAACGATCCCGGCGCGAGGAGCCCAACGTACGATCTCGCCGCGCGGCTCGCGCACGAACCGTGGACCGCGGCGGTCGCATTCGCGGAACCGACCCACGCCTTCGTCGGCTATGTCGGCCCTGCGGATGAACGCACACTTACGCAGCGATACCCGTGGCTTCTTTCCCTCGCGATCGGTACCATTGCAATCGTGCTCGCGCTCTTCGCGATCGCGACCTTACGGAGGGCGAACGCTTAAGCGGCATGCCGGAGCGGGCGCACATGCGCGCGAACGCAACGTATCGTGCACGTCTCCACGTTGCTGTTTATCTTGCTTGCGGCAATCGTCGTGGTCGCCGTAATCGCGAAGCGTTTCGCCTTACCGTATCCGATCGCGTTCGTCGTCGGCGGTTCGTTGCTCGCGTTCGTACCGAATCTGCCACCGTTGCATCTCGATCCGGAATACGTCTTCCTGATTTTCTTGCCGCCACTCTTGTACTCGGGTGGCTGGATGACCGATTGGAAGACGTTTCGCGAGAACGCGCGACCGATCGGGTTGCTCGCGATCGGGCTCGTCGTCGCGACCACGGGCGCCGTCGCGGTCGTCGCGCACGCGATGTTGCCGAATTTTCCATGGACGAGTGCGTTCGTACTGGGCGCGATCGTCTCGCCACCCGATGCGGTCGCCGCATCCGCGGTTTTCGAACGATTTTCCGTGCCGCGGCGCATCGCGGCCATCATCGACGGCGAAGGCCTCGTCAACGATGCGACCGCCCTCGTCATCTATCGCTTTGCGATCATCGCCGCCATATCGGGCACGTTCTCACTCGCGAATGCGAGCGTCGCCTTCGTCGCCGTCTCGCTCGGCGGCATCGCGATCGGCCTCGGCATCGCAGCGCTTCTCGTCGAACTGACCGTCAAGCTTCGCAAACACGATATCAGCGATCCCCTCATCGAAAACGCGTTGCAACTCGCGGCACCGTACGCCGTTTATCTCGCAGCTGAATCCGTGCACGCATCGGGTGTCCTCGCGACCGTCGCCGCCGGCATCTACGTGAGCCGACAGTCCCATCGCATCTACGATCCTGACGGCCGACTCGTCGCCGCGAGCGTTTGGGATCTGCTGATTTTCTTACTCAACGGCCTCGTCTTCTTACTCATCGGCTTGCAACTGCGTGAGATCGTGCACGATCCCGCCTTCGCGGCACGCGAGCTCGGCGTCGGGCTCGCGATAAGCGCACTCGTGATCGTCGTGCGCGTCGCGTGGGTCTACCCGGCAACGTATTTGCCGCGGTTGCTCTTTCGTGGCATCGCGGAGCGTGAGGGCACGCCCGGCGCCAAGTACATCTTCGTGCTCGGGTGGAGCGGCATGCGCGGCATCGTTTCACTCGCGGGCGCGCTCGCCATTCCGACACTCACGAATTCAGGTGCGCGTTTTCCCGGTCGCGACGTGATCGTGCTCGTCACGTTCTGCGTGATCTTCGTAACGCTCGTCTTCCAAGGGCTCTCGCTCATCCCGATCTTACGCTGGTTAAAGATCGAGGGCGACGACGACCTCGACGCGCGCGAGATCGAAGTTCGCGTGATGGCATTACGCGCGGGTATCACACGGATGCGCGAACTCGAACCCGACTTCGAGTCCACAGCTGAGTGGGAGGTCGAGGGTCGCCTGCTCGGCGAGTACGAATATCGGATCGCCCATCTTTCGGGACATCTCGACGGCACGATCGATCCCGATTCCGTCGCATTCGATCATCGCATTCAAGCCGAAGCGCTCGATGCCGAACGCCGCGAGATCACGCGCCTACGCGAAGTCGGCGAGATCCCGGACGAAATCTACCGGCGCGTGCAATACGATCTCGATCTCGCAACCGAACGCCTCACGTAGGGGACGCACTACGACTTCGCACCCATCGACGTCGCTTCCGAAGGCAAACGTCGAGCGAGTTCGTCGTGATCGGTGCGATCGACCGTAATCGGCGTAACGCACGCGTAGCCGTCGCGAATCGCGGCGAGATCGGTTCCGTCGACGATATCGGCGTCGTCGAAGGTGCCCCAGAGCCAGAAGTACGTCGAACCACGCGGATCGTTTCGCTTATCGAGCCGATTGCGATACGCTTTGCGACCCTGGCGAACGTAACGAACGCCGCGCACGTCGCTTGCCGCGAGGTTGGGAACGTTGAGGTTGAGCAACGTCGAGGGTGGCAAACCATGGGCCAGCACGTCGCGCGCGAGATCGACGGCGATCGTCGCCGCCGTGTCCCAATGCTGCACGCGCGCGGGTTCGGGCCACGTCGTCGCGAGCGAGACGGCGATCGACGGAATACCGATGATGAGACTCTCGGTCGCCGCTGCTACGGTACCGGAGTAATTGATATCGTCGCCCGCGTTCGCACCGCGATTGATGCCGCTCACGACGAGCGACGGCGTGCCGCCGCAGAGATCGAACGCCCCGACCACGACGCAGTCCGCGGGCGTGCCCGAACACGCGAAGGTCGGCATGGCGCGATCGGCGATCGGATGCACGCGCACGGGATGGTGGATCGAGATCGAATGACCGACGCCGCTATTGTCGCGATCGGGTGCGACGACCGTGACGTCACCGAGGCCGCGTAAGGCGTCGGCGAGTGCGATGATGCCCGGGCTCGCAACGCCGTCGTCGTTCGTGACGAGTATCTTCGGGCGATCGCTCATCAGCGCGTCCGGTCGCCGACACGTATCAGCGACGAAAGAAGATACGATACGATCGTGAGCACGAGCGCGCCGAGGAACGCCGAGCCGAAGCCATCGACGGTGAGACCGAGATGGAGGTGCGCCACGAGATAGAACGTGAATGCGTTGATCACGAGCGTGAAGAGACCGAGCGTCAAAAGCACGACCGGTAGCGTGAGGATCACGAGAATCGGTCGCAAGAGCGCGTTGACGATGCCCAAGATCAGCGCCGACACGAGCGCCGCCGTGATGCTCGCGACGTGCACGCCGGGCAAGAGATACGCGACCAACAAGAGCGCGATGCCGTTGATGATGAGTCGTAAGAGAAATCCGCCCATGTGCGTGACGTACTGCGATTCGCGAGACGCGGCCTGTGCCGAGCTACGCGTTGAGCGCGGATTTCACCGACGACGCGAGGGCGGGCGTCATGCCCTTGACGGCCGCGATCTCGTCGATCGTTGCGCGCTTGATCGCGCTCACGCTTCCGAAAGTCACGAGCAAACGTTTGCGGCGGGTCGGGCCCACGCCCGCGAGTGCATCGAGTGCG
>JANYGA010000051.1 GCA_025359485.1 Rhodospirillales bacterium
GCGGCATCGTACGCTTGCCGATGCCCGTTGCGAAGGCGCTTCTTGCGGGGCGCATCGCGGGGGCGCGCGGCAAGAAGCCGCCGTCGTTACTTTTAGATCTACGCGCGGGCAAAGGTGAGACCGAAGTCGACGTTCTCAGTGGTGCGGTCGCCGCGGCCGGACGCGCGTTCGGCGTTGCGACGCCCGTGAATACGGCGTACGCGCGCGTGCTCGCCGATATCGCGGCCATGCCGCAACTCTGGGCGAAGTATCGCGAACGGCCGGATGCGCTCGCGGCGGAAGTGCTCGCGGAGGAACGGCGCGGGATCGGCGTGGCGTAGTCGCTTCACCAAAGCGGAGATCGCCGCGCGAGGCAGATTCGCGGCCGTCGCGTCGAAGATGGGTGCATGCGCCATCCCGCCGTTCCCGAATCGCTCGACAGCTGGAACATTCTCCATCGCATGTTTCGGTTCGACCGCCGCGCTTTCGATGCACTCGCGGCGGACCGCCGTCACGAAATCGCGACGGAAGCCGTTACGAACCTCGCGCCGCTTGCCGCATCGGGTGATGGCGACGTCGGGCTCGCGCAATTGCTCGGTCACAAAGCCGACCTCATGGTCACGCATTACGCGAAATCGTTCGACGAACTCGGCACCGCGCAAATCGCGTTCGATAAGCTCGCGATCCGCGACTATCTCGAACCGACGACGTCGTACGTCTCGATTCTCGAACTCGGCCTCTACGAAGCGACCGGAAAGATTCACGCCGACTTGCGCGATCGTGGCCTCAAACCGCATTCGCCCGAGTGGATCGCGGCCTTCGACGCCGCACTCGACGAGCAGGCGAAATCGCCGCGCAATGCCGGGCGACTGTGGGCGAAAATTCCGCAGCGCCGGTACGTGTGCTTTTATCCGATGGACAAGAAGCGCGGCGAAACCGTCAATTGGTACATGCTTCCCTACGACGATCGCGCGGCGATGATGGCCGATCACGGCAAGATCGGTCGCTCGTTTCACGGTCTCGTAAGTCAGGTGATCTCGGGGTCGATCGGCTTCGACGATTGGGAATGGGGCGTCGATTTGTATGCCGACGAGCCGCTGACATTTAAGCGCTTAATCTACGAAATGCGTTTCGATGAGGCGAGTGCGAATTACGCCGGCTTCGGTCCGTTTTACACGGGCATGCAGTTTTCGATCGCCGAGTTACCGCACTTTCTCGATGGCGATGCGATGCCGAAGTTACTCGTCGCCGATCTCGTAGCGGCGCACGCCTGACGGGCGCGAAGCTCTCGCAACCGCAACCCGCAACCCGCAAACGAACGGGGACGATTCGCGTCAATCGGATCATGTCCACGTCCGTTCTCGAAATCGCGCCGGGTGCGAAACTCGAACTCTACACGTCGCCGACGTGTCCGTATAGTCGCGAGGCACGCGCGTACTACGATATGCGTGGATTCGCGTACGTAATTCACGACGCGCAGAACGACGTAGCACTTCGCGAGCGGATGTTCGCGTACACCGACGGCGATCCCACGGTGCCCGCCATCGATGACGATGGCGTCTACGTCCAATCGGGTTGGGGCACACCGCCGCGCGGTTGAACCGTCTACTAGCGCCGGTCGGCGCGAGTAAAATCTAGACGTGCCGAACGTACGTCTTCCACACGAAATACGCCGTCATCGTGACGGCAACGAAGATGACGAACGAGCGAACGATCGTCGACGGTAGACGCATCACGAGGCCCGCGCCGATGTAGCCGCCTGCGATCGCGCCGACGCTCATGTAGAGCGCGGCATCCCACGCGATTTCGCGCGCGATCAAAAACGGAATGACGGCAACGCCGTTGATGACCGTCGAGAGCAAGACCTTGAAGGCGTTCGCGCGACGCAGCTCGTGCATTCCGAGAATGCCCAAGAGCGCGAGCATCAAAATACCGATCGCCCCGCCGAAAAATCCACCGTAGACCGCGATCGCAAATTGAAGCGCGATGCCGACCGGCGATTGGATCGTGAGCGTTGCCGTTACACGTTGCGTGAGCTTCGTGAGCTGCGGGCCGAGAATGAAGAGCGTCGTCGCAACGAAGAGCAAAATCGGGATGAGTTGCGCGAACGACGCATTCGACGTTCGGAGCAAGAGGAGCGCGCCGAGGATGCTCCCGACGACGCTCGCGACCATTAACTTCGCGAGCGCCGGGCGTGGAACGTCGAGCTCGCCGCGAAACGATCCCGTCGAAGCGAAGCTGCCGAGCCACATCGCGACGTTATTGGTTGCGTTTGCGGAGATCGGTGCGATTCCGGTCGAGAGGACGGCGGGAAACGAGAGGAAGCTGCCTCCGCCGGCCGCGGCGTTGAGCGCGCTTGCGAGAAAGGCCGTGCCGCCGATAAAGAGGCCGGTGCCGAACGTCAGTTTGCTTGCGCGCCGTTTTCGAAAACGCGGCTCTTGCGAATATCGTTTTCGTCGATCGATTTGAGATCGCTCGCCGTGACGGTTCCGCCCGTCTCGAAAAGACGCGTCGCTTGACGCAAGCGCGCGCGATCGATCGCGTTTCGGATGCTGCGAGCGTTCGCGAACTGCGGCTGCGTCATGCGCAGCTTTACGTATTCTACAAATGCGACTTCCGCACTCGGCGTGAGTTCGTAGTTAAGCTTTTCGAGCATGAGATGCGCGATCGCTCGCAGCTCTTCGGCGTCGTAATCGGGGAAATCGATGTGGTTTGCGACGCGCGAGCTCAGACCGGGATTGCTGTTGAAGAACGTATCCATGCGGTCTTTGTAGCCCGCAAAAATAACGACGAGATCGTCGCGCTGATTCTCCATGACCTGGAGGAGAATCTCGATCGCTTCGGCGCCGTAGTCGCGTTCGTTCTCAGGCTTGTAGAGATAGTACGCTTCATCGATGAAGAGCACGCCGCCCATGGCGCGTTTGAGGACTTCTTTCGTCTTCGGCGCCGTGTGGCCGATGTATTGGCCGACGAGATCGTCGCGCGTGGCGACGACGAGTTGACCCTTACGCACGTAGCCGAGACGATGCAAGATCTCGGCCATGCGCACGGCGACGGTCGTCTTTCCCGTGCCGGGGCGACCCGTAAACGACATGTGCAACGGCGGCGGTTCGGCCGCGAGCCCGACGCTCTTGCGCAATTTATCGATGAGCAACAAATGCGCGATCTCGCGAATGCGCGTCTTGACGGGCGAGAGCCCGATGAGTTCGCGACTCAGTTTTTCGAGAACGTCACCAACCTGCGAATTTTTATACGCCGCATCGAGATCGAGCGGATCCGTTGCGGGAGCGTTCGTTGATACATCGGCCATGTCGGTTACTCTGCCATCTCCATTCGTTCGTTTTCGATCAGAACGACGCGCCGCGCGATGAGGAGTTGCGCGAGCGCGAGCGCGGAGCCGTTCTGATTCTTGCCTCGTGCGTCTTGATATTCACCGAGCGTCGGTCGCTCGTGCGTGCCGCCGTCGACGTGTCGCCACAGCCGATCTTCGACTTGTTCTGCCAGACCCGGTTCGATCGTCCCGTCGAGCTCGATGATCGTTTCGGGAAAGCCTCCGGCGGTCGTCTCTTCCGTTTGCCGAATCGACGTCGAGCCGCTCTGGAATTCGGCGTAATCGAGGGCGCGAAAGCGACCGCCTTTTCGGATCCGAGCCGAGAGCGCGGAGCTACCGTCCGCTGCGGTCGGGCGATAGAACGTTACCGTAAGATCGGCGTATTTCGCTTGCGGCGCGACGTATTTTGCGACATCGGGTGCGCGGCGATCCATCTCTTCGCGTGCGTCGGCCTCGGTGTAGCCGCGGCGGAGCGTGTCGCGTTGCATCTTCCAAGCGGGCCGCAGATCGTCTTGCGGATCCATCCAGACGCTGATATCGAAAAGGCTGCGGAGCGCTCGCGTGTAGAGCGGGAAGAGCCCTTGCACGATCATGATTTCGTGCGGCTCCATGCGCTCGGTGCCTTTGAACGTCCCATCGGCGTGGTCGTAGACCGGTTTCTCGATCCCGCGACCCTCGCGCAGCGCCCAGAGATCTTCTTCCAGCGCGGCGAAGTTCGTCGCTCGCGGGTCGGTCGCCGTGTAGCCCACGAGCTTACGCTGCGCACGATCGAGCGAGTGATAATCGTCGAGGACGAGCGTTTCGATGCGACCCGCGCCAAAGATGGCCTCGAGACCCCGGCAAAGCGTACGTTTTCCGGTGCCGGAGTCGCCGCCAACGGCGATCATGATCGGTCTAGCAGGCATGGGCTTTCTCCGTACGCCGCGCCGACCCGATGCCCTCCGCCTCCGGGCGCCTAACGTTCGCGCCCCGCAGCTCCGACACTAGAAAAGATGGAGACAGTTCCCGCCGCGAACGCGCTCCCGTTTATCGAAGCGACGTTCGCGTTTCTCGCAAGCGACTACGGATTCGAGCTCGTGCAGTCGACCGAGATTCCGTCGATGGCGTGGTTTCGGCGCGACCAGCGCGTCGTTATCGTGGCCTACGATTTCATTCGCGACGCGACGATCGAAGTCGATCTCCTCGATGGCGCAGCCGACGATCGCTATCGGCTCGCGGACGTTCTCGCCTTCGAGCCCGAGATCGGGCCGATCCGGCTCGAGGGCATCCGCGATCGCTCGCTCATGATCTCCGAGCTCGAGCGGCTCGCGGGTGTACTCGCGACCTACGGACGTGAATTTCTCGCAGGCCACATGCCGGCGTTCGCGCGGCGCTACCGCGAGGCGCTCCTGGTCCGAACGACGCGAGCGCTCGCGATGCGGGAATTTTATTCGGGCGATCCGGCGCGCGCACGCGAACTCTTCGCCACGCTGCGCGCGTATTGGGACGATCGCGATCGCGAGCATTTCGCGCAGCTCGAGGCCGGCACGGCACTACGGTATTTGCGGCGCGGCGCAAACTGAACCACCGTGCGATGCGCCGAACCGCATAGCGATGAAATCTGAGCGACTGGCCGGCAAAATCGTCATGGTGACGGGCGGTGCGGGCGGCATCGGCAGCGCATCCGCGCGG
>JANYGA010000142.1 GCA_025359485.1 Rhodospirillales bacterium
CCCTTCGTCGTGCGCGCTTCGACGTACGCGGCGGTACGTGGCGTGAGCTCGACCTCCGTCGCGCCGACGAAGCGACGTGCCCCGGGCGCCACGTCGGTCGGATCCGCACCGCGACGCCGCAGGAGCACATGACCGTCGCCACGCGCGATGGCCGCGGCATCGGCAATGGGAAAGAACGCCGCGGCGCCGACGTCGCCGAGCGGTGCGACGGTCCCGGGAGCGCGCGAGACGATCTCGGTATCGGGGCCGAGCAGGCCTGAGGCGACGCCCGCCGCGATAACGACGAGCGCACCGACCATCGCGACGACGAGCCGCGCGCCGGTCGTCCCGTCCTCCCCACGACGGCCTGCGAGCGCGTAGCCGCCGATTGCCACGGCGCCGAGCGCGAGCATCGCGGCGTATTGCCAGGTGTGGAAGCCCGACCACTGCGGTGCGACGTCTTGCGCGAGCACGCTTGCGACGCTCGCGATCGCGGCGATGAGTCCGACGGCGCGCGGGCTCATCGCGCTTTCGCGGCGAGCGCCGGACCGACGGCTCCGCGCATCTGCGCGAGGGAGAGTTCGCCATCGATACCGCGCAGGATATGGCCCGTTCGGTCGATCACGAGCGTCGTCGGTAATCCGACGGCCGCGTATGCGCGACCGTACTGCTGGTCTTCATCGAGGAGAATCGGATATCGCAACTTCATCTCGCGCGCGAACGCCGAGGCGGCTGCGGCCGATTCCCCTTGATCGATTCCGAGGATCACGAGCCCTTTGGCACGATTTTCCTCGTACAACTGCTCGAGGGCGGGGGTCTCGCTCCGGCACGGCGCGCACCACGAAGCCCAGAGGTTTACGAGCACGATGCTGCCGCGATAGTGGTCGAGGCTATCGGTCTTTCCATCGAGCGTTTTGACGGCGTAGCTCTGCGCGGGCGCTCCCGCGAGCATGCCGGGACCACCGCCGGCACCGCCGGCCCCCGTACCCCCGACGCCAAAATAGAATTTGACGGTCAAAAAGACGGCGACGATCGCGACGAGCGAGATCGCCCACCCGAGGCTAGGACGAGGCATTCACGTTGACTTCGCAGATCCCGAACGCCGCCCCCGCACGCGCATCGCGCCGCGCGACGTGGCGGCCCAGTACGCTGACGTTACGCGACGATCTCGTCGTCGCCGTCTTTGAGGCCGGTCGCATCGATCTCGACGCGCCGACGATCGTCCTCGTACACGGCATGGGACATTGGACGCAAGCCGCATGGGATTTCGTCGCGGCCGAATTCGACGCGACGCACCGCATCGTCGGGTTCGACCTACCGGGCTTCGGCGCGTCGTCGAAGCCAAATCTTCCCTACACGCTCGACTTTTTCGTCGGCATCCTCGCGCAGACCATCGCCGCCTACGTTCCCGCTACGCGTGTGACGCTCGTCGGCCATTCGCTCGGTGGGCTCGTCTCCGCGCTCTATGCAGCGCAGTACGAGGAACACGTCGGCACGCTCGTGCTCGTCGATCCCGCAGGGTTTCTCCGGACGCCCGCGCTCGTGCTCAAAATGATGGGCTCGCGCCCGGTTCGAATGCTCATGCGCAAGGTCCGGCCATCGCCGAAATTCGTCCGTCAAACGTTTCGCAACGCCGTGTACGACCAGACGACGATTCCCGACGATTACTTCGACCGCGCGGTCGAACTCGCGAGCGATCCCGCGATGCTTCGCTCCTTTACCGACGTCTATGCGAACGCGATGACACAGTTCATCCGACTCAAAACCCTCCACGCCCGACTCGCCGCGTATCGCGGACCGACGCTCGTGGTGTGGGGTCGCGAAGATCGGTTCGTTCCCGTCAAAGGCCTCGAAGCCGCGCGCGAGGTCTATCCCCACGCGACGACGCTCGTGATCGAACGCTGCGGCCACTGTCCGAACATCGAATACCCGACCGTGCTCGCAGGCGCGATTCGCAGCGCGATGGCGGAATGACGATGCGCGCTCCCGGGAACCGCTCGTACGCGTCACGTACCGTACGAGCCGATGGATGCACGGATTCTCGACGGTCGCGCACTGGCAACCGAGCTTCGCGACGGGTTAACCGCGCGCACGACCGCCCTCGCGGAACGAGGGATCGAACCGCACCTCCGCGTCGTGATGGTCGGCGAGGACGAATCGAGCCTCGCGTACCTGCGCGGGATGCGTTCCCTCGGTGCGAAGATCGGCGTGCGCGTCAGCGTCGACGATCTCGGGCACGCGTGCGACGTCGCCACGCTACGCGCGCATCTCATCGCGCTCGATACCGACAACGACGTGCACGGCGTGATCCTCCAGCAACCGTTGCCGCGCCATCTTTCGATTCGCGATATCGCCGACGCAGTGCCCGAGCGCAAGGACGTCGACGGCACCAATCCGTTGAATCAAGGGCGCCTCGCCTTCGCGACGGGTACGCGTTTCGTCCCCGCAACGCCCGGTGCCGTCATGCTCATCCTCGAGCGGAGCGGCGCGTGGCCGCTGCGCGGCAAAGATGTCATCGTCGTCGGGCGTTCGAGCGTGGTCGGTCTGCCGGTCGCGCTGCTCGCACTCGCACAGCACGCGACGATCACCGTCGTGCATAGCGCGACGGCCGAAATTCGCACGCGCGTTCGTGCCGCCGACGTCGTCATCGTCGCGATGGGCAAGCCGCATGCCGTCGATGCGTCGTGGCTCAAAACCGGGGCCGTCGTCATCGACGTCGGCACGACGGTCATCGACGGAAAGCTTCGCGGCGACGTCGATTTCGAAAGCGCGAGAACCGTCGCATCCGAAATCACGCCCGTGCCCGGCGGCGTCGGTCCGGTCACGAACGTCGCGCTCATGCGCAACGTCGTCACGTCAGCCGAAGCCGTCATTTTAGTTTAGCGAGAAATGTTTTCCGAAGAACTTCTCTTGCGTCGCGCGGAACGCACCGCCGGGGGCTGCGTTCGCTTGCGTCTGCGGTGATTCGCGCTTTCGCTCCAAGAGCGAGCGCAGTTGCGGTAAGAGCCGACGCAAAAAGCCGAGTTCGACCGTAAGGCGCTGTTCCGTGCTCGAGAGTTCGAGCAATCGCTGCTTCATTGAGTCTGCGACCTGCAGCGCGTCGCCGATCAAGAACGACGCATCGACGGGATTATCGGGAAATTCGATGTCGGCTTTCATGCCGGAGAACTCGACCAGCAAGCGGAGATAATCGTTGAAGACGTCGCGAATCTCGCCGACGAGACCGGCGATCGTTCGCGCATCTTCCACTTCATCTTCGGGCAGATACGCGACGTCGACGACGAGAAAGGGCTCGCGTGCGACGACGCGCTCGACGCGAAAACGACGCTTCCCGACGGTGCTGATATAATAGCGACCGTTTTCGAGTTGCGTGACGTCGCCGATTTCGGCCGTGGTGCCGACTTCATAGGGCATGACGTCGGGATCGCCCGCCTCATCGCCATCGCGAATGAGGCAGACGCCGAAGGCTTCGCCGCCCTCCAAACACTCCGAGACCATCTGTTTGTACCGAGGCTCGAAGATGTGAAGGTTGAGGGCCGCCCCCGGAAAGAGCACGGCGTTGAGTGGAAATAGCCGGAGGCGACTCACGTGATTTACGCCGGGGTGATCAAGCGCGATTCGGCCGCGCTCCAGTTGATGTTCGCGAAGAACGATTCGATGTATTTCGAGCGTTCCGAAGGCTTGTAATCGAGCAAGAACGCGTGCTCCCACGCATCCATCACGACGATCGGCTTGAAGCCCGCGACGTTCCCGTCTTCGTGCAACGTCACCCAGTGGTTGGAGATACGGCCGCTCTTGGGATCTTGAAGCGCGAGCGCCCAGCCCACGCCACGCATCCCGCCGACGGCGACGAAATCTTTTTTCCACGTTTCGAAATCGCCGAAGCTCGCGCAGATCGCGTCGTGCAATTTGCCCGACGTCGGTGCTGCTGCGGCGTTGGACATCATGTTATCGAAGTAGTACTCGTGCAAGACCATGCCGTTGTACTCGAAACCGAGGCGACGCGTGATCTCGGCGAAACCGGGATCGGCGCCCGCGACGGGACCCGCGTTGATCTTCGCGTTGATCTGCTCGTTGAGCAGATTCGTGTTCTTCACGTAGCCTTCGTACAGGCCGAAGTGCACGGTCAGGGTGTTGTCGGAAATGCCCTGCAGACCCGAAAGGTTCCACTTTTTGGGCGCATACGATTCTTGCGCTAGGGTCGCCATTGCTTGCTCCTCTGATCTTTGCGCGGATGGTAGACGTGCGCGAACGCAACGCTCGTTCGACGGCCACGAGAACACTCTTGTCCCCAAGGCCGGCCCCGCGGTACGAGAGGTTCCCCACCGAGCGGAGCGACAAACCAGTCTCATCGTGAGCGACTTGGATTATCTCAAGCGGCTGCATCGCAATCCCGCGCCGCTCCTGCTCGAACTCGAACAGCACGGCCGCGCGGACGACGTTCCCTTGGTCGATCGTGAGACCGGGCGGTTTCTCTCGACCCTCGTGCACGCGATGCAGGCCAATCGCATCCTCGAGATCGGCACGTCGTACGGATATTCGACCCTGTGGATGGCGCTCGCGATGCCGCCCGCCGGACACATCTGGACGATCGATCCCGACAGCGACCGTACCTCGATCGCCATCGAGTTTTTGCGACGCGCGGGAAAATTCGACGATATTTCGGTGATGAACCAACCCGCACTCGAAATCTTACCGACCTTTCCGGTCCGCAACCTCGATATCGTCTTCATCGACGCGGTCGACACGGAATACGCCGAGTATCTCGAGCTCGTCGTGCCGCTCCTCAAGCGCTCGGGGCTCGTCATCGTCGACAATCTCTTGCCCGCGACGTCGACGGAGATTCGCGAATTCAACAAGATCTTTTTGAATCACCCGCAGCTCGACGCGACGATCGTGCCGATCGGCAACGGGATCGGGATGGGGTCGCGCATCGAATGACGGACGACCCCAGCAACGCGTTCCGTGCGGTCATGCGGCGCGTGCCCACGGGCGTCACCATCGTCACGACGGTCGTCGATGGAAAGCCCAAAGGCTTTACCGCCAACGCCTTCGCGAGCGTCTCGGCCGCACCACCGATGATCCTGATCTGCGTGAACCGCCAAGCCCGTAGCCATCCGCTCATCGCGGCGGCCGGACATTTCTGCGTCAACGTCTTGCGGCTCGATCAACGCGAACTCGCCGAACGTTTTGCCTCGCACGCGAACGACGATCCATTCGCCGACGTCGCGTATCGTATCGATCGTTCGGGTTCGCCCGTCTTCGACGACGCGCTCGCATATCTCGATTGCGAACTCAGCGCCGAACACGCGGCCGGCACGCACACGATCTTCATCGGCAACGTCCTCGGGTGCGCCGCACGGGACGGTTCGCCGCTGGGTTATTTCAACGGCTCGTATCGGGATTTTCAATGCACGATTCCCTAGCGCCCAAAGGTGGCGTGGTCATCGAACATCACGTCGTCGGGGCACTCGCGTGCACGTGCACGATCGTCGCCGATCTCGATGCGGGCGAAGCGATCGTGGTCGACTGCGGCGACGACGTCGATCGCATCGTTACGCGACTCGCCTCGCTCGGCGTGCGCGCGACGCATCTCGTCCACACGCACGCGCACATCGATCATATCGGGGCGCTCGGCGATCTCCGCGATCGCACGGGTGGCATCGGACTCTTGCATCCCGGTGATTTGCCGCTTTACGGAATGCTCGCCGAACAAGCGCGTTGGCTCGGGCAGCGCCCGCCGCGCGTCGTCACCCTCGATGGCGATCTCGCGGACGGCGACGTAATCGCGGCGGGTTCGGCGCGCCTCGAAGTCGTGCACACGCCGGGCCATACGCCGGGCAGCGTCTCGTTCGCGGTGACGACCGCGGGTGCCTCAGCGGAGATACCGACGACACTCCTCACCGGCGACACGCTCTTTGCGGGTGCGATCGGGCGCTGGGATCTCGGCGGCACGAGCATGGAAGATATCGTCGCGAGCGTGCGCGAGAAATTATTCGCCTACGATGATTCCGCCGTCGTCATCCCGGGTCACGGACCCACAACGACGATCGGGCGCGAACGCGCTACGAACCCGTACTTTACAGACGCGCGTCACGGAACGCGCGTTCGGTAACGAAGGCATCGAATGCGCTCGCGGCCAGCGGCAGGCTGAAGAGATAGCCTTGAAACGAGCGGCATCCCGCATCGATGAGGAACGCTCGCTGCTCCTGCGTTTCCACCCCCTCGGCGATGACGTCGAGACTCAAGCTGCGGCCCAGCGCCACGATCGTGCGCGCGATGACGCCGTCGTTGGCATCGACGAAGACGTCGCGCACGAACGACTTGTCGATCTTGAGTTGGTTCAGAGGTAAACGTTTGAGATAGGAGAGCGACGAGTAGCCCGTTCCGAAATCGTCGAGCGAGAACCCGATGCCGATCTCGCGGAGCGCACCCATTTTCGCGATGACCACGTCGAGGTCGTCGACGAGGACGCTTTCGGTGAGCTCCAAGACGAGCCGCTCGGGATTCGCACCATACGCCTCGAGCGTCTCGACGACATGGCTGACGAAATCGGCCTGCCGGAATTCGCGCGCGCTCACGTTGATCGAGAGCGTGAGGTCCGCGGTGTGCGACCGCTCCGACCACGACACGAGTTGCAAACAGGCGAGTTCGAGAACCCGTCGCCCGAGGGGAACGATGAGCCCCGACTCTTCGGCGATAGGAATGAAGTCGTTCGGAGCGACGGCACCGCGACGTTCGTGCATCCAGCGGACGAGGGCTTCGGCTCCGATTACGTCGCCGCTCGCGTCGACCTGGGGCTGCAGGACGACGTGGAATTCGTCGGCACGCAGCGCCGCGCGAATGTCGTCTTCGAGCGCGCGCCGCGAGATCGCCATCGCCTCCATTTTGGGGTCGAAGAAGCGTACGGCATTACGGCCCGCGCCTTTCGCTTGATACATCGCGAGATCGGCCTGTTTGAGCACGTCGTCGGTATTCTCACCACGCGCGAAGAGCGTGACGCCGATGCTCGGCGTGCTGTTGTGCGCGGAACCGCGGAGATCGTAGGGGGCGTTGGAGGCGACGAGGATATCGGTCGCGACGCGCTGTGCGGCTTTGGTCGCGGAATCGAACGACGCGCCGAGCGATTCGAGCATGATCACGAATTCGTCGCCGCCGAGCCTCGCGACGGTGTCGGTCGCTCGGACGCATGACTGCAATCGCGACGCGACCTCTTGAAGCAACAGATCGCCCATATCGTGCCCGAGGGTGTCGTTGAGCGTTTTGAAGTTGTCGAGGTCGAGGAAGAGCAACGCGCCGAATCCGTCACCGCCGTCGATCGCCTTCTTGAGACGCTGGACGAGACAGTGTCGATTCGGGAGATTCGTCAGGACGTCGTAAAACGCGAGATGCTCGATCTCGCGTTCGGCGATATTGCGCGCGGTGATATCGGTGTCGATCGCGAGAATCGATCGCGCTTCGCCGCCGTCGTCGCTCACGAGCGACCACCGGCTCTCGACCCAGACGAGCGACCCGTCTTTACGACGATGCTCGACTTCGCCGTTCCAAAAGCCGAGCGCGTGTACGGAAGCCGTCGCTTCTTTTAAGCGTTCGCGATCGTCGAAGAACGCATCGCCGAGCGTCGACCCGAGGACCTCGTCTCCACGCCAGCCGTAGAGACGCTCCGCGCTCTTATTCCAGAACGAGATCCGTCCGTCGATGTCACGAACCACGATCGCATCGCGCGCGCGATCGAGCCACGAGGCTTGATCGGCGATTCGTGCGTCGGCGACTTGCCGCTCGAGTTCGGCTGCAGCGCGGGCGACGAAAATTTTGAGCGTGGATGTCGTGAACTCGAGTTCGGCGATCGGTTCGCGAAAAAAGACCATCATCGTCGCGAGCATCGTGCCGTTCGAGTCGCATAGGCGCCACCCGACGACCGATTGCGACCCGATGCTCGCCGCGACGGAGCATTGCGGGTACCGTTCGCTCAAGCGCGCTTCGACGATGAAGACCTCGTCGCTGCCGACGGCTTCACACGGCGAGCCATCCGACGTGAAATCCAGATTGCCGAGCAATGTCCCGTCGACGACGGCCACGAGCGTTCGCAACTTGGCCACATCCGTCGGGTGCTGACGGATAACGAATGCCGCTTGCGCGCCGACCGCTTCCGCCATATTCACGACGAGCCGTTCGAGGAATTCCGTCCCCGCTCGCGCCGAGACCGCCGACGAAATCTTTAACACCGCATCTTGAATGCGCTGCCGTTCGACTTGTACGCGCAGATGCTCGATGCCGAATGCGAGATCGCGCGCCATCTGCTGTAGCAGATCGAGCTCCGCCTTCGCGGGCTTACGCACGTCGAATGCGTGGAGGCCGAGGACTCCGAAAATTCGGCCCTTCGCGCGTAGCGGCAAATCGACGACGCTGCGATAACCACGCTCGAGCGCGGCGGGGCGATACTTCGCGAATCGCGTGTCGCGTTCGATGTCTTCGACGACGACCACGTCGCCGGTGCGGATCGTCATGCCGGCCGCGCAATGACCCGACGGCAAATTCGCATCCCATCCCAAATGAAGATCGCCGAAATAATCGTCGTGATGCCCCGCGATCCCCACGAGCTCGATCGACCGCTCGGCATCGTCGCGGGCGAATCCGACCCACGCCATCGCGTACCCACCGACGTCGACGGCGAGGGCACAGATATCGCGAAGAAGTTGCTCTTCCGACGTCGCACGCACGAGCACTTCGTTACAGCCGCTGAGCATCTTGAGCGCGCGATTCATGCGCATCATCTCGAGTTCGACCGATTTGCGATCGGTGATATCTTGTAACGCGCCCATGATGCGGCCGCGAGACCGGGCCGCCTGGCCGATCACGCGCACCCAACGCCGGCGCCCGACATGCGTTTCGATCTCGACCTCGATATCGAAGCCGGTGCGCGACCGATGACCTCTCTGCGACGCGTGGCGCATGCGATCGAACGCATCGCCGAGCAAAAATACCTTCGCTTCTTGAAAGGTCGGTCGCCAGCCGCGCGGCATGTCGAAGATCGAGCAAACCTCGTCGGAGAGAACGAAGAAATGGTCGTTAATATCGAACGACCAACCGCCGAGATGCGCGGCTTCTCCCGCGAGCCGCAACAACGATTCGCTCTCTTCGAGCAGCTGTGACTCACGCTTGCGATCGCCGATATGTTCGACGAATCCGACGAATTGCGTCGGCTCCCCGCGCGCGTTGCGAATGAGCGTCAAGGTCACGGCGCACCAAACGGGCCTGCCGTCCTTGTGCACGTAGCGCTTCTCCCACGCCGACGATGCGAGTTCGCCCGCGACCATTCGTGCGCGCGACACCGCTTCTGCGGCGCGGTCGTCGGCATGCGTCAATGCAGAACAGGTCATCTCGAGCATTTCGCGCGGGGTATAGCCGACGATATCGCACAGCCGCCCGTTAGCCTGTAGGAATCGCCCTTCGAGCGATACGAAGCACATGCCGATCGCGGCATGCTCGAAGAGCAGCGCGAAGCGCCGTTCGCTTTCGTCGAGCGCGCGCGCTGCACGGCGCTTCGAGACGCGCGATGAGACGCTTCGAGGAAGCGGTACGATCACCGAATCTCGTTTTCGCAGCGCGGTACGTATGAGCATCTCGCCATGTCATTCACGTTCGGCACGAAGCCGTCGTTCCAACATTTAAGCTACGAAATAACGGTTAAGTTTTCGTTCCCGTCATGCTTTCCGAGCGTTACGTGCGCGTCGCGCGTGACCGCGCGCACACCTCAGACCGGGGCGCGCTCGAGCACGAAACGTTCGAAGCTATCCGAATCGAGCGGTCGGCTGAAATAGAATCCTTGGAACGAGCGGCAGCCCGCGCCACGTAAGAACGCGAGTTGCGCTTCGTCTTCCACGCCCTCCGCGATGACGTCGAGATTTAGCGTCTGACCGAGCGAGACGATGATCTGTGCGATGATGGCGTCGTTCGAATCGGTCGTCACATCGCGCACGAACGAGCGATCGATTTTAAGTTGGTTTAGGGGTAAATGTTTGAGGTAGGACAGCGACGAGTAACCCGTGCCGAAATCGTCGAGTGAGAAGCCAACGCCGAATTCGCGAAGGGCGATCATCTTTGCGATGAGCACCTGAACGTCGTCGACGAAAACGCTCTCGGTGAGTTCGAGAATGACGCGATTGGGATCGGCTCCCGAGGACCGGATCGTCTTGATCGTATGGTCGACGAAATCCGCATGACGGAACTCCCGGAAGCTGACGTTGACGGAGAGTTTGAGTGCCGCGAGATGCGGCCGCGCCGACCAGGCGACGATCTGCGCACACGCACTCTCGAGCACATGTCGACCGAGGGGCACGATGAGACCCGATTCCTCGGCGATGGGAATGAAATCGGTCGGGGCGACGGTGACGCCGTTGGCTCGCCGCCAACGGACGAGAGCTTCGGCTCCGATGACGTTTCCCACATCGTCGACGAGCGGCTGGTAGGCGAGCACGAGTTCGCGATCGCGAATGGCGACGCGCAGCGCTTCTTCGAGCGCGCGGCGTCTCGTGACCGTCGCTTGCATCTCGGGATCGAAAAATCGGATCGCGTTGCGACCGGCGGCCTTCGCTTCGTACATCGCGAGGTCGGCCTGTTTTAAAAGATCGTCCGAATTGGCGCCCTTGGTGAAGAGCGTGATCCCGATACTGGGCGTGCTGCTGTGCTCGTAACTTCCCAGAACGAACGGCGCGGCAAACGCCGTGAGGAGTTCCAAGCCGACTTCCCGTGCGCGAATCGACGCCGCCTCGGCGGAATCGTCGAGATTTTCGAGCATCACGATGAACTCGTCGCCTCCGAATCGCGCGACGGTATCGCTTTCGGAAACGATCGCTCGCAGGCGAGTAGCCACCTGTTGCAAGAGCACGTCGCCCTTATCGTGACCGAGCGTATCGTTGAGCGTTTTGAAATTATCGAGATCGATGAAGAGCAACGCACCGATCCCACAATCCACTTCGAGCGCCGATTTGAGACGTTGGATCAGCGCGAGACGATTGGGCAATGCGGTGAGTGCGTCGAAAAACGCGAGGTGCTCGATCTCACGTTCGGCGGCATTGCGTTCGAGCTGCGTCCGCAGATGGCCGATCCCGAAAGCGAGATCGTCGGCGAGTTCTTGTAAGAGGTCGAGTTCGGCCTGTGGCGGCGAGACCACCTCACTCGTGTAGAGACTCAAAAGCCCGAACGTCCGATCGCCCTCTCGTAACGGAAGACCGATAAAACCGCGATATCCGCGAGCGTTCGCAACATCACGCCATGGTGCGAATGCCGAGTCCGATAACAAATCCGGAATGACGACCGCACGACTCGATCGGATGGTGCGCCCCGCACCACCGCAACCGTACGGATCGTCCTCGTTCCAGCTCAACCGTAATAGCGAAAAATAGTTATCGACGTGCCCGGCGGACGCGATGGGCTCGATCGTCTTTGCGTCGTCGTCGCGAGCGAAGCCCACGAAGGACATGACGTATCCACCGACATCGACCACGAGTTTCGCGATGTCGGCCAAAAGCACGCGCTCGTCGGTGGCGCGCACGAGCACTTCGTTGCAGCCGCTCAACATTTTGAGCGCGCGGTTGATGCGCACGAGCTCGCACTCGGCCATCTTCTGCTCGTGAATATCTTGCACCGCGCCGACCAGGCGCTTCCGTTTCGCGTCGACCGTCCCCATCGCACGAATCCAACGCGACACGCCTTGCGCGGTCTCGATCTCGAGCTCGAGATCGAAGCCTTCTCCCGTCGCGATGCTGTGATCGACCGCAGCGGCTACCATTGCAGACGAATCGGGCTTGTAGAACGCGAGCGCCTGGGCGAGCGTCGGCGAAGTGCCGAGCGGCACGCCGTAAATCGCGCAGACCTCATCGGACCAAGTGATCGCCTCGGTCTCGATATCGAATGCCCAACCGCCCAGATGCACGGTACGGCCCGCAATCCGCAGGAGCGATTCGCTCTCCAATAATTTTTGCGCCGAGTTTTTGCGCTCGCTGATATCTTCGATGATCCCGACGAACTGCGTGGGCTCGCCACGATCGTCGTCGGTCAACGTGAGCGTCAAATTACACCAGACCGCCGTCCCGTCTTTACGGACGTACCGTTTTTCCCACGTCGACGCGCGGTCGCCGCCGGAGAGCATTCGCAGCGTCATCGTTTTTTCGAAAACGCGGTCGTCGTCGTGCGTGAGATCGACGCACGTGGTAGCCAATAGTTCTTCGAGCGTGTACCCGACGATCTCGCACAGGCGAGCGTTTGCGTGTACGAATTTCCCGTCGAGCGCGACGAAACACATCCCGACCGCAGCATGATCGAAGAGCATCTGGAAGCGACGCTCCATGCTCAAGGTGCGGGTGAGATCGTGTTCGATCACATCATCAGACGTTGGAAAGGAAGCACGAAGAGCGGACCAACTTTCGAAGGTGGGAGGCCCCGGGCTTTGCCGAGCCCCTCCTAGACACCGTTCGGCAGAGAATCACACGTCACGGAGCATTCCCCTGCGTTCTTTACTCGAAAATGGGCCACGCTCGACGTAGGTCGAGATACGGCGCACCGTCACAATCCGGATCGCGGGTAACAACTGTTCGCCCTGCGAGGGCGCCTCATGAATTTTACGCACGACCGCCATCCCACGGATCACGTGACCGAATACGGCATAGCCTGCCCCGAGCGGACCGCCCGCGTTGAGATACCGAGCGTCGCCGAGATCGAGAAAGAATTCCGTCGTCGCCGAATTGGGATCGCTCGTACGTGCCATGGCGATCGCGCCATCGGTATTGCTGAGGTGCGTCTTTGAGGTCGGCTCCAGCGCGATCGTGGCGTTCGTGTTGCCGGCTTTGGGATTGAGTCCGCCCTGAATGACTTCGAAGGGCGCCGCGGGCTCGTTCTTTTTGATCACCGTCCGGTAAAATTCCGTATCGTCGTACGTCTTTGCATCGACGTACCGCAAGAAATTTTTCGTCGTGATCGGAGCCTTCGCTGCTTCGAGACGCACGACGATCGTCCCCAGAGACGTCGTCATCGCGACGTCGACCGTCGAGCCGCTCCGGACGCCGGCGTGAGACGTCCGCGTCGTGGCGGCAAGACCGACCGTCGCCGTCGAAGACGCCGCGAGCGCGGCGCCGAGCACTACGATCCCAAGATACGAACGTATCATCGACCGCCAGGTTTGCCGACGTCCGCAGAAGCCCTTGGGCAGCGCCTAGCGCAACTTGATGAGGACTTTGCCTTCGTCGGCGGCAACGGTCGGCGCGTTGCCGTCGTCTTGCGACGTTTTCCCATTGCCCGCCATCGTCGCGGTCGTCGAGATCGCGGCTTCGCGAGCGGCGGCGGCCATCATGTCGTCCGTAATTTTGCCTGCGGCACGCTTCGTACGGAAGTCGTCGATCGCGGTCTGCAACGCCACGCGCGAACGCTCGGGATAATCTTTTTTCTTCTCGGGATAGCCGTCGAGCTGCGCTTCGATATCGGCGTCGCTAATCGCGTAGGCGGCATCGAGCGATTTGCCGAGCGCCAGTTCGACGACGATGCTGCACGTCGCCGTGCCGAATCCGCATCCCGTCGTAAAGTACGACACGTCGACGATCTTCTCGTCCGGCCCCACTTTGAGGAAGTACGTATACATGTCGCCGCACGAGTCGCTGAAATACTCACCGCTCGCCATCGCGTTTTCCATCGATCGGAAGCCCGGGCGTTTTTCGACGAGCTCTTGAAATTTCACGAAGTTCATGCGATCGAGGTCTCCTTTAAGCGTGCGGCCGGGACGGCCGCACTGGCTGCGCCAACCGGCGTGCCCGCTGCGATTTCGAACCGGCACGCATCGCCGCCGGTTGCAATGGATTCGATCTGTCGGGTTTCCGAGGAGACCGTATCGTGAAGGACGGTATGGATGATCGCGCAGACTTCCGGGTGCTCGCCGACCGTTTGGCCGTATGGGCAGTGATGTTCGCGCAATTCGATGCCGCCGCCCGGCGTCTCGACGACATCGGCCTCGACGCCGTTCGCGCGTAGGAGCGCGGCGAGTTCGTACGTGCGGCCGCGAATGTCGGGCGCGGTCAGTTTCTCGCGATATTTCGCGGCTGCGCGATCGCCGAGCTTGCCGAGGACCGTTTCGAGCGCGGAAACGCCGAACGACTCGCGAACTTCCGTGAGCACGGCGTTGAGCATCTTATCGTACTGCTGGGGAAAGAGCGCGTCGGCGGCCGGTGCGAGCGAATATTCGAGCGTCGGCTTCGTGGGGCCGCGGCGAACGGAGCGCTCCATCACGTAGCCATCGCGCTCGAGCGTCAAGAGCTGTTGCCGAACGGCGTTGGTTGAAATCCCGAACGACTCGGCCAAATCGACGGCAGATGCGCTATGACGGCGCCGCAGCTCCGTCACGATCTTGCCCTTCGTCGATTGAAAAAATCGCGTGTCGTTCATGGTGGTGGTGCGACAATAGCATCAATAGCGAAGATAGTCCATACTTTCCTTGACTTTCTCGGCCGATTTCCCGTATCATCGGGCAGTTATGAGCGAGCGTGGACTACAAATTTCCGGCCTGACCGCAAGTGTCGATGGCAACGAAATCCTCAAGGGTATCGACCTCGTCGTACCGCCCGGTAGCGTGCAAGCGCTCATGGGCCCCAACGGAAGCGGTAAATCGACGCTCGCTTTTTCGATCGCGGGCCATCCGAGTTACAACGTGACCGGCGGCTCCGTGAAGGTCGATGGCGAGGAGATGCTCGGCGTTGCGCCCGACAAGCGCGCGAAAGCCGGACTCTTTCTGTCATTTCAGTATCCTGCGGCGATCCCGGGCGTGTCGGTTGCGAACTTCATTCGCACGGCGCGCCAAGCGGTCAAGCCCGACGACCTCACGCCATCGAAATTTCGCGCGATGATCTTCGAAAAGCTCGACGTCCTCGATATGGATGCCGCTTTTCTCTCACGCTACGTCAACGACGGATTCTCCGGCGGTGAAAAGAAGCGCCTCGAAATGTTGCAACTCGCGATGCTCGCACCGAAATATGCGATCCTCGACGAGACGGACTCGGGCCTCGACGTCGATGCACTCAAAGCCGTCGGCGCCTCGGTCAATGCGCTCCGCGCGAGCGACGCGGGCAAGGATATCGGCTTTCTCATCATCACGCACTATCCGCGCATCTTGCAGTACATCCAGGCGGACGCCGTGCACATCATGATGGACGGTCGCGTCGTGAAATCGGGCGGTCCCGAGCTCGCCAACGTCATCGAACGCGAAGGCTACGATAAGATTCGCGAAGAGGTCGCCGCGAGTGTCGGGTAATACGAGCGTCGCCGTTACGGGCGTGACCAAAAGTGCGCTCGACGCGCTCATCGCTCAGCACGGCGAAGGTTCGATTCCCGCAAGCTTGCGCTACGACGCACTCGCGCGTTACGAAGAGCTGCCCGTGCGCTCGTCGATCCGCGGCGGACGCACGTGGAAACACGATCTCGCGAAACTTGATCTTAGCGGCATCGTGCCGTTCGAAACGCACGCGGGTGCCGAACTCTCGCTCGAAACGCTGTCACCGGCCGCGCGGGCGAAAGGCGTCACGATCGAGCGATTTTCGGTCGCGCGCGAACGCCATCGCGTTGCATTCGACGCGGCGTTCGGGTCGGCCATCGTTACGCGCGACGATAAGTTTGCATCGCTCGCACTCGCTTTCACCAATCACGGCGTCTTTATCGACGTGCCGGCGGGCGTCGCAATCGACGAACCGCTGCTGGTCGGCTACGAAGCGCGCGAGACGGCGATTTTCCCCTACACGCTCGTCGCGCTCGGTGCCGGCGCGCGTGCGACGGTCGTCGAGCGGCTATCGGGCATCGCGGATGCACCGCTGGTGTGCGGAATCGCGGAATTCGTGCTCGCCGAGCGCGCGCATCTCACCTATTCCGTCGATCAACGCCTCTCGACGCAGACGCGTGCGATTTTCACGCGACGCGCCGTGCTCGGTGACGACGCCCAACTCGATATTTCGTTCGCCGAACTCGGCGGCAAGCACATCGTCTCGCGCTTTCGTTCGGCCGAAACCGGTCGTGGCTCGCGGACGGGCGTCGTCGCGCTCTTCTTCTCCGACGGCGATCAACACATCGATATCGAGACCGAGACCGTGCATGCAGCCGCGAATACGCGCTCCGAAACGATCGTTCGAAGTGCGGGAACCGATCGCGGCCAGGGCCGGTATCTCGGCAATATCAAGATTTTGCCCGACGCGCATGGTGCCGATGCATCGCTGCGCGACGACGCACTCTTGCTTTCGGAAAAAGCGCATATCGATTCGGTCCCGGCACTCGAGATCGCCGCGAACGACGTCAAAGCGTTTCATGGCGCGACCGTCGGCGCGATCTCTGAAGATGAGATCTTTTACGCGCAGAGCCGCGGCATCGCGCGTGCCGATGCGGAACGCATGATCGCGCTCGGCTTCTTCGAACCCGCCGTCTCGCGTTTTCCCATCGGCGAACTGCGTGACGAAATTCGAACCGCGCTCGAAAACAAAATCGCTTCGAAAGCGGTCCTACACAGCGTATGATCGCCACTCGCGACACCCGCGCCGCCACCATCGCCGCCGACTTTCCGATCCTCGCGCAGACGACGTCGCGCGGGAAACGGCTAGCATTTTTGGATTCGGCCGCGAGTTCGCAGAAGCCGCAAGCCGTCATCGACGCGCTCGTGCACTACTACACGCACGATAACGCGAACATCCATCGCGGCGTGTACGAACTCGCGACGCGCGCGACCGACGCGTTCGAAGGCGCGCGCGCGAAAGTCGCACGCTTCATCAACGCAGCCGAACCCGCCGAAATTGTCTGGACGCGCAACTCGACCGAAGCGATCAATCTCGTGAGCTTCACGTGGGGCGTCACGAACCTCAAACCGGGTGACGTCATCCTCACGACGGAACTCGAACATCATTCCAACCTCGTGCCGTGGCAGCTGCTCGCCGCAAAGACGGGCGCGGAACTCCGCTATATCACCGTCGATGCCCATGGCGTTCACGAACTCGGCGATCTCGATGAGAAGCTGCGCGGTGTCAAGCTGCTCGCATTTACCGACGTCTCGAATACGCTCGGAACGATCGCACCGGTAAAGATGCTCGTCGATGCGGCGCACGCCGTCGGTGCGGTCGTGCTCGTCGATGGATCGCAATCCGTACCGCACATGAAGGTCGACGTCCGCGCACTCGACATCGATTTTTTCGTTGCAAGCGGCCATAAGATGTGCGGCCCGACGGGAATCGGATTCTTATACGGCAAGCGCTCGTTGCTCGAAGCGATGCCGCCGTTCCTTACCGGCGGCGATATGATTCGCGAAGTCGGCTACGAGAAAACCTCGTTCAACGAACTGCCGTGGAAATTCGAAGCGGGCACGAGCAATATTGCAGACGCGGTCGGCCTCGGCGCCGCCGTCGACTATCTCGAAGCCGTCGGGATGGATTGGATCGCCGAACACGAGCGTTCTCTGACCGCCTACGCGCTCGATTCGATGGAGCCGCTCGTCGCGCGCGGCCTCGCGATCTACGGTCCCAAGGATCGTGCGAAGCGATCGGGTGTGATCTCGTTCAACTTCGCCGATATTCACGCGCACGACATGGCCTCGATCCTCGATACCGAGGGCGTTTGCGTTCGCGCCGGACACCATTGCACGATGCCGCTCATGGATAAGATGGGCTGGCCCGCAACGGCGCGCGCGTCGTTCTATCTCTACAACACCGAGCAAGATGTCGACCAACTCATCTTCGGTCTCGAGAAAGCCGCGACGGTCTTTAAGCTCTAAATGGAAGATTTTTACAAAGAGTACATCCTCGATCACTATCGTAACCCGCGAAACTTCGGCGAACTCGAAGCGCCCGATGCGACCGCGGAAGACCTCAATCCGCTCTGCGGCGACCGCATCCGTTTCGACCTGCGCATCGACGGCGACGGTCGCGTGAGCGATGTGAAATTTTCCGGCAAAGGTTGCGCGATCAGTCAGGCGTCGGCGTCGATGCTTTCGGAATCGCTCAAGGGCGAGAAACTCGAAGACGTCGCGCGACTCTCGCAAGACGTCGTCTTAGAGAACGTCGGCATCGGCATCAGCCCCGCGCGCATGAAATGCGCGATGCTCGGCCTCAAAGTCGTAAAATCCGCGGCGCTCGGTGAAATCGCGACGTGGCCCGATGAGGTGCCCGTCGCCCCGTCCAGGGCGGTAAACGACACATCCCGCTAGAGGGTTTCGCCGAACTCGCCGCACGCGTTGCGGGAGCGATCGTGCTCGACGCACTCGCGTTCATTGTATGGAACGTCGGCACGCGCACGCCGCTCGCGCTCCTGACGGACCTACGCCAAGGTTTGCGCGATCGGCGCGTGCTCGGCATCGGCATCATCTCCGCGATCGTCGGCCTCGTTTTCATCGTGGCGGCGACGGTCTTGCTCGCGCCTGCAATCGCCGATCCGCCGCGCGAACTTAGCGTCGCGGAATTGCTGACGTTTCTCGTCGCCCTTCTCGTCGAAATCCTCATCGGCGAGGACGTCCGGCGCCTCGTCGGCATCGGCCGAACGCCCTCGGTTTAACTCTGGCGCTTGCCTTCGACGCAGACGTTTTGAACGTCGTAAGCGTTCATCGTGATCCATCGTTGCGAACCGCGATCGCGCACGAGCAGATAGATGTGGCGCGTGAGCGAGCCTTCGGGTGCGAGTGAGATCGCGATCGCGCGGATGCGTGCGAAGCCGTCGGTCTCGCCGAGCGTCGGCGCGCTTTTTGGTAGCGCGAGAAGCTGATCGTTGAAATGAGCGATCACGCCATCGCCCGCGCGCACGGCGCGCATCACGTCGACATCGGTCGGGCGATCGCTCAGGATCGTATCGTTGGTCGACGTCATCACGCTATCGACTCCCGTCATGCGCGCCTGCTTCGAGCCACAAAACGCCTCGACGCGCGTTGGATGACCGATCTTGGGAACGCTCGGCGCGCAACTCGCGAAGGCGATTGCGGTCAGAGCGCAAGCGAACGCGCGCGTTCGATATGCCGACATCGCGCGCTAGTTTTTCGCGGGTACGGTCGTCGGCGCGACGATATGCGGCGTGACGACGATGTAGAGATTGGTTTGCGAGTGCGAGGTGTTCACGTGTCTGAAAAACGTTCCGATCAGGGGCAGATCGCCGATGAACGGCAATTTAACTAAGTTGCGAATTTCGTTATCTTGTAGCAGCCCGCCGATGACGAACGATTCGCCGTCGCGCACCGACGCGATCGTATTCGCCGTCCGTTGACTGATTTGCGGAACGCCCGATACGAAATTCGTAACGCTCGAGACTTCCGAATAAATATGAGACGTCACGAATCCGTCGGAACTCACACGCGGCTGAATCTGCAAATTCACGCCGACGTTGACGTAGCTGACCTGCTGCGCCGCACCCGCACCGCTATTGGCGAAGACGACCGACGTGATGATCGGAATCGCATCGCCCGTCAGGATCGATGCGGGTTGGCCGCTCTGCGCGAGGATGCGCGGCTTTGCGATGATCTTCGCATTGCCGAGCGAGACTTGCGCGAAAAGCGTCGCTTGAAAACTCACTTGACCGGTGCCCGGCTGGAGATTTTTGAGCGTGTATCCGCCGTTCGCGCCGCTGGCGTTGGCGATGATGCCGCTGCCGTCGGGTGAGAGGTCGATGCCGATGTTCCGCGCCGCCGAGTCGCTCAACTCGACGATCTGCGTTTCCAAAATGACGCTACGCACCGGGATATCGAGCTTATCGATGACCGCGCGTAAACCCGCGACGACATCGGGCGTGCCGGTGAGGACGATCGCATTGAGCCGCCGGTCGACGGCGATATTTTCATTCACGCGCTGCGCGAGCCCGTTTTGCTGTCCGAAGCCACCGCCGTAGGTCTGCGCCGCGCCGCCGTTATTATTGCCGCTGCCGAACCCACCCCCGAGGCCACCGAACGAGCCCGTGAGCGACGATGTGCCGATGTTGGTTTGCGTGGGTGAAAACGTGTCGTTGGACGTCACGTTCGAACCGGCCGCGAGGACGCCCGCAATCTCGCTGATATCGGCGTATTTGAGCGAGATCAATTCCGTCACGAGGCCCGTCGTTGCGGGCGCCGGCGTGGGCGCGAGCAATGCGTTCAGTTGCGCGTTCGAGATCCCGCCCGGGCCCCCGACCGCCGATGCGTTCGCTTTCGAAATATCGATGAAGATCGTCGCACCGGCGGCGCGAACGCGTACGGGCGTCGCCGCCGCGAGATGCAACGCGATATTGCTCGAAGCACCGGCCTGCGCGACCGACAGGCTTGTCACGGGGCCGCTTCCCGTAACGGTTGGGGGCACCGCTCCAACCGACGTATTATCGAAGATGACCGCCGTCTCAGACGTACCCGCGCCGACGAGATGGTAGATGGGCGCGGCGCCGCTGAAACCGATCGTCACCACGACGCCGCCCAACGGTGCCGGATCGATCCGAACCGTGCTGAGAATCGAGGCGGCACGCGCGGGTGAGATCGCGGCGCAAAAAAAGACGATGAGGGCGATCGGCAAGACAACCGTCGGGGAAATGCCGCGGAGACGCATATCGCGTCGTATCGCGCGCGCACGATCCGGACCTCCCCCCAATTTCCGGCGTCGAAGCGATAGCGGGGGAAAAGATTTCTCTTGACACCGCCCGTGCGACATGGCAGGGAATGCAATCCAGTCGGTTAACGAAACCTTCTTTCGTCTTATTAGTTGGCGGGATGCACTTACGTCTTGTCGCGATCGATTTCTCAAGTTGAGGAGACCCGGGTCATGTTCAACCAAGCCAAGCCAAGTCGCGGGCAGTTCGTCGTCGGCGGCGCAGCCGGCGCGGCGGTAGCCGCATTCTCGAGCGTCAACGTCATCGCCGCTCCGATGAAAAAAGTCGTCATCGGCCTCGACGTTCCGCAAACCGGTCCCTACTCCGATCAAGGACAGGATCAGCTCCGCGCTTACAAGCTGGCGATCGAAGAAATCAACGCCAAGGGTGGCGTGATGGGCATGCAGATCGAGGCGTCGGTCGGCGACGATCAGACGAAGGCTCCCGTCGCTGTGGAAAACGCGCGTCGCATGATCGAACGCGACGGCGCCGTGATGATCACGGGCGGCTCGTCGAGTGCGACCGCGGTCGCGGTTTCGGGTTTGTGCCAAGAGAAGAAAACGATCTTCATGGCGACGTTGACGCATTCAAATGCGACGACGGACGAGTCGTGCCACTATCATACGTTCCGCCGCTACAACAATGCGTACATGTCGGCGCACGCGATGGCCAAAACGCTCCTCACGAAATACGGCACCGGCAAGTGGTTTCATATTACGGCCGACTACACGTGGGGCCACTCGGTCTACGAGAGCCTGACCGAAGTTCTCGAGCCCAAAGGCGCGAAGACGATCAAGAACGTGCTCTTACCGCTTGGCACGACCGACTTTTCATCCGCGCTTTCGCAGGCCCAAGCCGCGAAACCGGACGTCCTGGTCATCACCGAGTTTGGCAAAGACATGGTCAACGCGGTCAATCAAGCCGCACAGTTCGGCCTGACGAAATCGACGAAGATTCTCGTTCCGCTCGCGGATGAATATATGGCCAAAGGCGCGGGCGACAACTTCGACAACGTCGTTACGACGGCACCCTTCTACTGGCAGTATCACGCGGCAAAATATCCGGCGGCGAAAAAATTCGTCGATGCGTTCATGAAGCGTTACGGCGCGCCACCGAGCAACGGTGCCGAATGTGCGTACACGAATATCTATCAGTGGAAAGAAGGCGTCGAGCGTTCGGGCTCGCTCGATCCCAAAAAGTTCATCGAGAAGATGGAAGGCCACAAATTCACGGCGACCAAGGAGCCGGAATACTGGCGCGCATCGGACCACCAGGGCATCAACAGCTGCCTCGTTCTCGAGGGCGTTCCGGTGAAAGATCGTGCGAATCCGTACGCGTTCGCAAAGGTCCTCGAAGTGCACGACGGTGAGTCGGTCTCGATTCCGGCCGCCAGCAGCAAGTGCAAAATCGAGTCCGCCTAACCGAACCTACGATACCTCGCAAAGGACCGGCTTCCCGATGTGGAAGCCGGTCCTTTCGTACGCCGCACGACGCGCGAGAATGAGGACACGACTATCGACGCCATCCTATCGCAGCTTCCCGGTCAACTTCTAGACGGATTCATCCGCGGACTCGTCTACGTCGCGATCGCCTTGGGCCTCACGATCGTCTTCGGCATGTTGCGCCTCGTAAATTTCGCTCACGGTGCGTTTTACGCCATCGGTGCGTACGTCGGTCTCGTCGTCGCGGAAAAACTGGGACTCGCGGCCGGCCTCATCGCAGCCCCGATCGCCGTCGCGTTTTTTGCCGTCGTTTTCGACCGCATCTTGTTGCGACGTTTTTATTCGAAAGAACCGACATCGCAGATTCTCGTAACGTTCGGCGTCGCGATCGTCGTGCAAGAAACATTGCGTCTCATCTTTGGCGGAACGACGCGCTCGTTTCCCATCCCCGCGGCACTTGCGGGATCGTTCAATCTCGGCTTCACGCAATATCCGACGTACCGGTTACTCTTCGCCATCGGTATCGTGCTGCTGATCGTTGCGGTCTATCTCTTCATCGAACGCACCGACTACGGGCTCATCGTTCGCGCGGGCATCCGCGATCGAACGATGGTGCAACTCCTCGGCGGTAACGTCAAGCTGGCATCGACGATCATCTTCGCACTCGGGGCGAGCCTCGCGGGGCTCGTCGGCGCGGCTGCGAGCCCGATCTACAGCGTCGATCCGAATACCGGATTTTCGTTTCTCATCCCGTCGTTCGTCGTCGTGGTTATCGGGGGGCTCGGCAGCTTTTGGGGCGCGGTGCTCGGCGGTCTCCTCGTCGGCGAATTACAGAGCGTCGCCACCCTCGCCTTACCTGCGGCGAGCGACGTCATCATCTATATCGCGATGGCGATCGTCTTGCTCGTCAAACCATCGGGCTTACTCGGCGAGAGCGAGATGATTCGCGGATGAGCACGGCCGATCTCCGTTTCTACGGTCTCACGTTGCTCGGACTCATGGTCTTCCCGTTCGTCATCCACCCGATCGGCGGCTATCCGGGTCTCGCGACGCAAATTCTCATCGTCGCAATCGCGACGGTCGGGTTCAATCTCTTACTCGGCTACGCAGGCCTACTCTCGTACGGACAGGCCGCGTTCTACGGCGTCGGTTCGTACATGGCGTTACTCACCGTGTCGCGTTTTTTTCCGAGCCATCCGAATTTTTGGCTCGCGATGATGCTTTCGATCGGCTTCGTCACGCTGATGGCGCTCGGCATCGGAGCGCTCGTCGTGCGCCTCTACGGGATCTACTTCGGACTCGTGACGCTCGCGATCGCGCAGATGTTCTTCTTCATCATCTTCCAGTGGCGCGATCTCACGAAAGGCGACGACGGCTTGCAAGGCATCTCGTCGCCCGCGCTTCCGCTCGGCTTTACGTCGATCGATCTCTCGGCTCCGTTACCGCAAGCCGATCTCGGACCGTTCGGTAATCTCGGCGACGTGCACTACTGGTACATCTTCGCTGCGATCGTGATGTTTCTCGTGCTCGCGTTCATGCGCACGCTCACGCAATCGCAATTCGGCGAAGTGCTCGGCGCGATTCGCGAAAACGAGGAGCGCAGCATGTTCGTCGGCTTTGATCCTGCGAAATATAAACTCGCGGCTTTCACGATCGCGGGAGCGCTCGCGGGTCTCTCCGGAGCTTTACGCGGACTCTACGAAGGGTCGACGAATCCCGACGCGCTCACGGTCGATACGAGCGGCAATTTCGTGATCTTCGCCGTCGTCGGCGGCCTCAAAACGCTCTTCGGTCCCGTCGTCGGCACCGGTCTCATCATGTATCTCCAAAACGTCATTAGCGCGAAGACGGAAGCATGGCGCCTGATCGAGGGGTTGATCTTCGTCGCGGTGATCGTCTTCTTGCCGGGCGGCATTCTCGGTACGTTGTTACGGCGCAATCGCAAAGGTCCGGCGCAGCGTATTCTTGCGGGCGCCGTTCGAACCGGTCCCGCGACCGACGCTTCGGTTCCCCGCGGAGTAACGCGCTGATGTCGGCGATTCTCGAAACCAAAAATCTCGGCAAGCGCTTCGGTGCGTTTGCGGCCAATAGCGAGATCGATTTCTCGGTGCAGAAGGGCGAATTACGCGCCGTGATCGGACCCAACGGCGCGGGCAAAACGACGTTCTTCAACCTGCTCTCCGGAATCGCCGACCCGACCGAGGGCGAGATCTACTTTCAAGGTGAGAAGATCACCCATCTTGCGGGACCGCGCCGTGTCGCACGTGGGATCGCGAAAGCGTTTCAAACCGCCAACGTCTATCCCGACGAATCGGTCTTCCAGAATTGTCGCCTCGCCGCGCTCGCGCATACGCAAGGCCTCTTCAAACTCGAACTCTTTCGGCCATCATCGCGCGATGCGAACGTCGATACGATCGCGCGCGAAGCACTCGAACTCGTCGATCTGTACGAGATGGCCAATTTGCGTGCGGGCGACCTATCGCACGGCGACAAGAAACGCCTCGATATCGCCGTCGCGCTCGCGACGAAACCGCAGATTCTCTTACTCGACGAACCCGTCGCCGGGATGTCACTCGAGGAAGTCGCCAAGACCGATCATCTCATTCGCGGTCTCGCGAAGCAGATGACGGTACTCATCATCGAGCACGACATGAATATGATCATGGGCATCTCCGACTCGATCACGGTCTTGCATCAAGGGAAGATTCTCGCGCAGGGAACGCCCGCGGAGATTCGCTCGAGCAAAACCGTGCAAGATGCCTATCTCGGCGGCCACGACGAAGGACACGTATGAGCACGATCGCCACGGCAAACGAAACGATGTTACGCGTCGATGCGATCGACACGTATTACGGCGATAGCCATATCCTCAAGGGCTTGAGTTTAGAGATCCGGCGCGGTGAAACGGTCGCGCTGCTCGGGCGCAACGGCGTGGGCAAGACGACGACGCTCAAAAGTATCGTCGGTTGGGTGCCGCCCAAACGCGGCACGATCACCTTCGACGGTGTCGACGTCACGGGCAACGAGATGATGGCCAATGCCCGCGCGGGCATCTCGCTCGTACCCGAAGAGCGACGCATCTTCACCAATCTCTCCGTCTACGAAAACATCAAACTCGCGCAGGTCACGGCACAGCGGCCCGGGTGGACGTTACAGGACGTCTACGATCATTTTCCGCGGCTCAAAGAGCGCGAGAAAAACAAGGGCGACGAAATCTCCGGCGGCGAGAAACAGATGCTCGCGATCGCGCGCGCGCTCGTGCAAGATACGAAATTACTCCTTCTCGACGAACCGACCGAGGGACTCGCACCGCTCATCGTGCGCGAAGTCGAAGCGATCGTGCGCGAGATCAAAGCGAAGGGCATGACGATTCTGCTCGTCGAGCAGAATTTTTACTCCGCACTCGCCGTCGCCGATCGCTGTTACGTCATCGATCAAGGCGCGATCCAATTCGAAGGCACGCCGACCGACCTCAAAGGCAACACCGAGGTCCTCAGCCGCTACCTCCACGTGTAGCGGCCCACCTCCAGAGCATTGGCTAGGAGCGCATCGGCCCGATCTCGCCGCATTCGACGCGACCGCCGGAGCCGCCATTGACGGGTTCGTCCGTGTAGTTATCTTCGTTCGCATGAATCATGATCGCGCGGCCGAGGATGCTCGTCGGGCCCGGCTTCAGACTCAAACGATCCGTGAAGAACGTCGTGCGCGCGTGTCCGGTATCGCTCGCGTTGATATTCGGCAGATCGCCCGCGTGACCGACGCCCGAAGGCCCGGCATGGTGCGTCGTTCCCTGCGGATCGAAGTGGCCGCCCGCAGCACCGAATGGCGTCGATTTCCCCGCGGTATCGACGAGTGCGTTACACGAGCCCGTCTCGTGAATGTGCATCCCGTGTTTGCCCGGCGACAGACCGTTCGTGTCGATGCGCACGAGCACGCCGCCCGTATCGATCGCGACGAACGTGGCGGTGCCGACTTCTTTTCCCGCGGGATCGACGATGTAGGCGGCATAGGTCGGCGTGCGATCGGCGGCGTGGACGCGCGATGGGACGGCGCTTGCGACGAGGACGCATGCGGCTGCGGCCAACAGGAACGACTTCGAATTCATGGCTCTGCGGTCTCCTTCATTTAGTCTTCGAGCGTCGTCGTGTCGCCGAGCGACACGCCAGCCTCTTGCGCCTTGAGCAAACGTCGCATGATCTTGCTGCTCCGCGTTTTGGGAAGTTTCGGAACGAATTCGATTTCTGCCGGCGTGCCGATCGGCCCGAGATGATACCGGACGTGCTCGGTGAGTGCGCGCGCGAGTTCGTCACTCGCATCGTGACCCATACGTAAGACGACGAAAGCCTTAATGACTTCACCCTTGATGTCATCTGCTTTGCCGACGACGCCCGCTTCCCCGCACGCCGGGTGCGAGACGAGCGCGCTTTCCACGTCGGCCGTCGCGATGCGATGACCCGCGACGCTGAGCACGTCGTCGGCGCGACCCAGAACGAGGATGCTGCCGTCGGCATCGATCGTCGCGACGTCGCCCGCGGTATAGCAGCCCGGAATGCTATCGAAATACGATCGATATTTCGCACGATCGTTCCAGACGTCGGCGAACATGTACGGCACGGGCGTTTCGAGCACGAGCAGTCCGCCCGTACCGGGCGCGACCGCGTTCCCCGCTTCGTCACGGATCGAGAATCGTAAAGGACCGAAGGGTTTCCCGCTGCGATCCGGGCGAATTTCCGAGGTCGGCAGGAACCCGATCGCGGGGCTCGCGAGTTCGGTCTGCCACCATTGATTGCAGACCGCCGCATTCCCACGGCCGACGATATCGTGTAAGAAGCGCCACGCTTCGGGATTGAGCGGCTCGCCCGCGCAGAGGATCTCTTGCAACGATGAAAGATCGTATCGCGCGGGCAACTCGTCGCCGAAACGCATCAGCATGCGCGCGAGGGTCGGCGCGGTGTAGAGCTTCGTGATTTCGTGCGTCGCGATCGTTTCGTAGACCGCGGCCGTCGTCGGATAATCGGGCGACCCCTCGCGGATGATATTCATCAAACCGTTGGCGAGTGCGCCGTAGACGATGAGGGAATGGCCCACGATCCAGCCGATATCGCTCGTGCACCAGTAGACGTCGTGCGGCGTGATGCCCGTCGTATCGGCGAGCATCGCGGTCGCACCCGAGAGATATCCGCCGTGCGTCATGACGACGCCCTTCGGTTTCCCCGTGGTCCCGCTCGTGTAGAGGATGAAGAGCGGATGATCGGATGCGACGATCTCGGGCGCGCACGTCGTGCTCTGCTCCGCGACGTACTCGTCGTAATCGCGCACGCGCGCATCGATGCGTTCGGGCGGCGTTCCTCGCCGCCAGACGATGACGCGTTGCACGCTCGACAGATTCGCGACGGCGTCGTCGAGGATACCGAGCAGATCGACCATCTTTCCGCGGCGATGCGTGAGGTCGGCGCCGATGACGACCTTCGCACCGGCATCTTCGATCCGATCGCGCAACGCCGTCGCACCGAGACCTGCGTAGATGACGCTGTGGATCGCGCCGATGCGCGCGCAAGCGAGCATCGCAACGATGCCTTCCACCGAGAGCGGCATGTAGACGCACACGCGATCGCCTGCGACGACGCCGTCGGCGCGAAGTGCGTTTGCGAGACGGTTCGTTTTTGCGAGCAACTCGACGTACGTCGTGCGCGTTTCGAGGCCGTCTTCGCGCAGATACCGATACGCGACGGCCGTGGGATCTGCATGCGCGTGGCGATCGAGACACGAGACGGTCGCATTGAGCGTTCCACCGGGATACCACGTGCTCGCGCCGATCTCACCATCGAGCGTACGCTCCGGCGACTTCTCCCACACGATGCGCGTCGCGCAGGCGGCCCAAAACGCGAGCGGATCTTCGAGCGCCTTCGCATTCCACGCATCTTGATCGGGGATCGTAGCCCACGCGGCAACGCTCGCGGGCGGCGCGAAGCGCTCGCCCGTTGCGAGCAGACTTGCGATCGGCGTTCGGTCGTTCACGTATTGATTCGCTCCTAAAGCTTATTGATCGCGTGATTGGCGATGAGCGCCGCACCCGACGACGTGCGATGGACGGTGTATTGCCCGAAATAGAGGCCGCTCGCGGTTCGCAGATCGACATTGACCGTCGCGTTGTCGCCTGCGCTCCGCGCTTCGATGTGTTGGATGCGCGTCGAAGCGTTGAGAATACCCGTCTCCGCAAGCGTCTCCGGTGCGCCGGAACCGAACGCGGCACGTGCCGTCGCATCGTCGCCGCGCGCGACGGCCGCGATGTATTGGCGTACGACGGCCGTTGCGAGTTTCGCGAATTCGGAGTCGCTATCGTCACTCGGCGCGGGCGCGTCGAGTTGCGGGGTCGCGGATGCGGGTGCGGCCTTCGTCGTCGCGCGTGCGGGAATCGCCGCTACGGCGGCAACGGGTGGGCGCGCTGGCGCGTTCGTTACGATCGGCGCGTGCGTCGCGAGCGCCGGTGTCGCAGGCGCGGCGGTTACGGGCGCGGGCGTGGCGGGTGCGCGCGTCGGCGCGGCGGAGGGAGCCGACGTCGCACGCGGCGTCGCACGTGACGTCTTCGCGGGCGCGGGCGTCGCCGAAGGAAATTCCGTCGGCGCGCTCGTCGGTTTTGGCGAGCGCGAGGTAGGCTCGGGCGATGCGGGTGCCTCCGTCGGAGCTGGCGTTACGGGCGTTTCCGTCGCAGCCGTCGTCGCGCGCGTCGTGACGACGACGTTTTGCGGCGTCGGCCCGCGCTTCCCGACGAGCGACAGTCCCGCACCGATGACGAAGCCGAGGACGACGACGGCGATAAGAATCGGAACCAGCGGTACGCCACCACCCGGTGGCGGCGTCGACGGCGGCCGCGAACGGCGCGGTAATGGATCTGACATCACGCGATGCGTTCGCGCTATGGCGCGTGCATACTGCGAGATGAACCCGAAAGGCACGTCGCGAAAAACGGCACCGTGATTCGCGTTCCCATTCCGATCGATGTCGCCACGATCGCCGCAACCGCGAGCGGCGTCTTCGCGCTCGGAACACCGCTGCGCGTCGATCGGCTGCTCGCGCTCGCGATCGCGCACTCGCTCGGTTCGCGCGCCCCGCAAGACAAGCGCGATCGTAGCATCCGCACGAATCTCGGTGCCTTCATGGCGGGGCGATTCGTCGTCGACATCGATGGCCGAATCTACGAGCGCCCCGATGACGTCGTGCTCTGCGCGGGAACCGCGACGCTACGCTTCTTCGCAAACGAACCGGGGCGGCATTCGCTCTCGGTCGGCTGACTGCGAACGTTCGTCGCGCGTCGCACGTTCGAAGGGAACGGTTCTCCGCGCTGTAACGTGGACGCTTAGCTTCTTCCCTATCGGCTTGTGAGCGTTTTGCCATGCATTTGAATCTTCGTTTCCGTATCGTCGCGGCGGCCGTGGCGGCCGTCGTGACGTCGGCGCTCTACGCACCGAGCCCCGCGTCCGCTGAGGATACCCTCGCCGCGATCAAAGCTCGGGGCAAGATGATCGTCGGCGTGAAGGCCGATTATCCGCCGTTCGGTTTCCTCGATGGGGAGAATCATGTCGGCCTCGAGATCGATCTCTTGCACGACATCGCGAAGGATCTCTTGGGCAAAGCCGATGCGATCGAATTCATCCCCGTCGTCTCGGCCAATCGTTTCCAATTCCTCAACACGAGTAAGGTCGATTTTCTCATGTCGACCGTGACCGTGACGGATAAACGCAAAGAAGTCATCGATTTTTCGGCGCCCTACATGAAGTCGGGTTGGCAGATTCTCGTGAAGCGCAACAACACGTCGATCAACGAGGCGACCGATCTCAAAGACAAAACGGTCGTCGTCGTTCCGGGGTCGACGGGCGAGGCCGGAATCTCGAAACTCGTACCCGACGCGAAACTGCTCAAACTCGCGCAAACGAGCGAAGCGCTCGATGCGGTCGACCAGGGGCGCGCGGATGCGTTCATACAAGACACGGCGCTCTTGGTCGGTCTTACCATGCAGAAGCCGCAGTACAAAGCCGTCGGCGCCTCGCACGACGATTTTCCGATCGCGGCTGCATGTCGCAAGGGCGATGCGTCGCCGTGCGACTTCATCTCGAAAGAGATCGCGAAGTTTGCGAAAAACGGCGTCCTCGCACGCGAGTATCACAAGTGGTTATATAATAGCGCGAAACGCTTCATGCCCTAACCGAAGGCACGCACCATCGTCCTCGCAACCGGCCTGAACTTCTCGATCGTGCGCGATGCTGCCCCGCAGCTCGCGCACGGTTTCGTTCTCACGCTGCAAATCGCGTTCTTCGGCGTGATCGGAGCGCTCGCCGTCGGCGTGATCGGTGCGGCGATGCGCGTCTCGACCTCGCGCGCGGCTCGCGTTGCGGCCACGGCGTTCACCGAATTTTTTCGCAACACGCCGCCGCTCGTACAGATCTATTTCCTCGCCTTCGCGATTCCGAAGATCCCCGGTATCGGGCCGCATCTGATTCTGCCCTCGATCGTCGCGGCCACGCTCGGCCTCGTCTTACATCAGGGCGCGATCAATATCGAAATTTTGCGCGCGGGTCTGGGCGCCGTGCCCGCGGGGCAACGCGAAGCCGCCCAAGCGCTCGGACTTTCGCGCATCGACGAACTGCGCAGCGTGCTCGTGCCACAAGCCGTTCGCATCAGTCTCCCCGCGCTCGGCAACAACGTTATCTCGCTCTTTAAGAATACGACACTCGTCGCGTCCATCGGCGTGCTCGACATCTTCGGCGAAGCGAACGACATCATCGCGACGATCCTCGTGAGCGCCGAACTCTTTCTCACCGTCGGCGTGGTCTACGTGATCTGCGTCGCACTCCTCGGTGCGCTCTTTCGTGCGCTCGAGCGCAAGTTCGCACTCGCACGGTGATGCGGCGATGATGAGTTATCTGCACGCACTGCCGTCGCTCGCGCACGGGCTCGGCACGACGTTTCTCGTCTCCATCTCCGCGATGATCCTCGCGGTAGGGATCGGATTCGTGCTCGGCATCGTTCGGTCGCAAGTTCCACGCGCGATCGACCTACCGATCCTCGCCGTCATCGAATTCTTTCGCGGCATTCCGCTGCTCGTGCTGATGTACTTCATCTTCTTCGGCTTGCCGCAACTCGGATTTAAAACCGGACAAAACGCAGCCGCGATTGCGGCGCTCTGTCTCTACGCGGGCGCGCTCGGAAGTGAGATCGTGCGCGGTGCGATCGTCTCGATCTCCGGCGGCCAGACCGAAGCTGCGAGCGCGCTCGGTCTCTCGCGAGTGCAGATTCTCGCCCTCGTCGTGATCCCGCAGGCACTGCGACGCATGTTGCCGCCGTTCGTCGGTCTCTTCGCCCTCATCGTCGAGTCGAGTTCGCTATCATCGCTCATCAACGTGACCGATCTTCTGCAAACCGCGCATCAAAATGTCGAACGCGATAACGATATCGCACTCCCGGTGTATCTCACCGTGCTCGTCGCGTACTTCGCCGTCAACTATCCGATCTCGCTCGTCTCGCAGCGCCTCGAAAAGCGCCTCGCATGAGCCGCTCGGACGCCCAGGAGTAGCCCATGCCGATGCTCGCGATGTCCGGAGTGCGCAAGGCCTTCGGGACAAACGTCGTCCTCAAAGACATCAACCTCGCCGTCGACCCGGGCGAAGTCTGCTGCATCATCGGTCCGTCCGGAAGCGGCAAATCGACGGTGCTGCGATGCATCAACCGACTCGTCACGATCGACGCGGGCGACGTCGTCATCGACGGCCTCTCCGTCATCGACCCCGCCGTCAAAGACGTCGATTTGCGTCGACGTGTCGGGATGGTCTTCCAGCAATTCAATCTGTTCCCGCACATGACGGCGCTCGAAAACGTCACGCTCGCCCCGCGAAAGGTGCGTGGCCTCTCCGCCGATGCTGCAAACGCCCTCGGCGTGACGCTTCTCGAAAAAGTCGGTCTGCGCGAAAAAGCGCAGAGCTATCCCGCGCAGCTTTCGGGCGGCCAACAACAGCGCGTCGCCATCGCACGCGCGCTTGCGATGGAGCCCAAAGTGATGCTCTTCGACGAAGCGACGAGCGCGCTCGATCCCGAGATCACGGGCGAGGTGCTCGCGGTCATGAAAGCGCTCGCAAGCGAACACACGACGATGATCTGCGTGACGCACGAAATGGGTTTCGCGCGCGAAGTCGGCACGCATGTCGTGTTCATGGACGGCGGGCTCATCGTCGAAGAAGGCCCACCACACGCGATCTTCGATGCGCCTCAAGCAGAGCGAACGCAAGCCTTTCTTTCAAAAGTACTCTAACGTGCCGCCGCGGCGGCCGATCGCGATTCTCGCAATCGCCGTTGCGGCTGCGATCATCGTACCGCTCGGCGCGACCGCGCAGGCCGTCATTCGCGATCTCCCGGTGGGTCGATTCGTGCCCTACGGTCTCGACGGGACGCTCGTCCGCGTCGATGCGGTAACGGCGCACGCCCACGTCGGGCGCGATCCCTATCTTCGCGAACACCGTAGCGCCTCGGGATCGGATGGCTACGTGCTCGTCCATCTCTCGGTGCGCAATCCCGGAACGCAGCTCGAGAATATCCCGCTCTTCGCAGCGACGACGTTCACGCGAGGTGGACGCGCGATCGATCCCGCGGTCTACGGTCCGTTCGTCGCGTCGTCGACGACGGCGGCTCCCTCATCGGCGACGATCGGATCGCGTGGAACGATTCACATCACGCTCGCCATTGCCGACGTCCCCGATAACGATCCACTCGCAAAGATCGTCCTCAGTCCCAACGATGCGACACCGGCGTATCGAATCCGTCTACCGCCGTAGCGGATGACCTACTTCGCGCCGACGCGCGTTGCCGACGCGCCCGTACCCGCATTCGCCGATCGTTGACGCAAAACGAGTTCGCCGTAGAGGGCGTTGGGCCACGCGAAGTCGTCGCGCGTAAACGCTTCGGGCCAATTCGCATTGAACGATTCGTGCAATCGATGATCGCCGACATCCGAGGCAGCGATGAAGCCCATCGTACGTCGGATCTCTGCGGGATCGTTCGAGGTCAACGCTTGCACGATGAGCGAGAGCGGCCAAACGTAACCATGCGGCGTGTGCGGGCTACCGATCCCGCTCGCGTATTTTCCCTCGAAATAATATGGGTTGCGACTCGAGAGAATGAAGCGTCGCGTCGTGCGGTAGACGGGATCGTTCGCGTTGCGATACCCGAGAAACGGGATCGAGAGGAGCGACGGAATATTCGCATCGTCCATCAAGTTCGTGTGTCCGTACCCATCGACTTCGTAGGCGAAGATATCGCCGAGACCGTTGACGTGCGTCGTACCGTAACGGAGGATCCCGCTGTTGATCTGCTTTGCGAGGCCCCATGCG
>JANYGA010000174.1 GCA_025359485.1 Rhodospirillales bacterium
TTCTCAGCTTATATCTCGCTCGGTCGCAGCTTCGGCTACACTTACCTACAAGCAAGCCGAATGCAATAAAAACACGACGTCCACGAGAACGGGGCTTCCCCAACGAAACGCGCTACGAGGATCCTGGTTGTAGACGACGATCCGAATCTGCGAAAAACGCTGTGCGATATTTTGCGCGTCACCGGCTACGACACGACGCAGGCCGCAACGGGAGCCGAGGCGGTCGCAGCCGCGCGAACCAAGCCATTTAACATCGCGCTGATCGACTTGCGATTGCCCGACACGACGGGCCTCGAAGTGATGATCGGGCTCCGCAAGATCCTGCCGCTCGTCGAATCGATCATTCTCACCGGTCACGCATCCATGGATTCGGCCATCGATGCGATCAAGCACGGCGCGTTTTCGTATCTTTCGAAACCGTACGAGATGGGCGAGCTCATTCACAAAATAAAGCAGGCCATCGGTCTCCAAGAAGCCCAGGCCGATATCGTTCGGCTCGCGTCGTTTCCGCGTTTGGATCCCAGTCCCGTCATCGAGATCGATCATCACGGGGCGGTCACCTACCTCAATCCGGCCGCCGAATCGCTCTTTCCCGATCTCTACGATGCCGGGCTCGAACACGAACTCATGCGCAGTCTCGCCGATCAAATCGCGAAGCTGCGCGAGAGCCGCCAGCTCGAAGCGACGTGTTACGAAGCGAGCGTCTCGGGACGCGCGTACGAACTGCATGCGTCATACGTTCATGAGGTCGATCTCACACGAATCTACGTTACCGATATTACGGAGCGCAAACGAACCGAAGGCATCATCCAGCGACTCGCCACGACCGATAGCCTCACCGGTATCGTGAATCGGCACGAGTTTTCGCGAATCTTATCGATCGAGATGGCGCGGACCGATCGCTACGGCGTACCGATGTCGCTCGTGATGTACGACATCGACAATTTCAAGCGCGTGAACGATTCGTTCGGCCACGCCGTCGGCGACGACGTCTTGCGATCGGTGACCGACCTGATCAAGGCCGATATTCGCCTCACCGACGTGCTCGCACGCTGGGGTGGTGAAGAATTCATGGTGTTGATGCCGCATTCGAATCTTGAGGGAGCCTACAGCGCCGCCGAAAAGTTGCGGCTCACGCTCGCGCGAGAATCTTTCGATCGCGTCGGGAGCGTCACGGCGAGCTTCGGCGTCTCCGAATTCGTCCCACAAGAGGATGCCAACGCGTTGATCAAGCGCGTCGACGATGCGCTTTACCGTGCCAAAGAATCGGGCCGTAATCGCGTCGAGACGAGCGCGCCATCCGCACTCGCTAACGAAACTTCGAGGAGCCTTTCATGAACGATCTCGTTTCCGTCGCCGATTCCAAACTCGAACGCAAACTCGAAGAATTGCGTCGGATGGCGACGGTCGTCAGCGATTCGAACGATGCCGTGATCCTGCACGATTTCGACGGCAAGATTCTCGCGTGGAATCGTGGCGCCAAGGAGACGTACGGCTACACCGAGGCCGAAGCGCTCGCGATGAACGTCCGCGATATCGTCGCCGAATCCGATCGCGACGCGGCACTGACGCTCATTCAAAAGATCAAAGCGGGCGAAGTCGTCAAGTCGTTCGAGCTGCGACGCGTGACGAAAGATCGTCGCATTCTCGACGTCTGGCTCACGACGACGCTCCTTACCGACGAACGCGGGAAGCCCGTCGCGATCGCGACGACAGAACGCGACATCACCGAACGCAACGCCGCGGAGATCGCGCTCAAGGAGAAGCTCGAACAGCTACGCCGCATGGCGACCGTCGTCAGCGACTCGAACGACGCCGTCATCTTGCACGACTTTGACGGCAAAATTCTCGCGTGGAATCGCGGCGCGAAAGAGACGTACGGCTATACCGAAGCCGAAGCGCTCGAGACGAACGTGCGCGATATCGTCGCCGAATCGGATCGCGACGCGGCGCTCGAACTTATCGCGAAAATCAAGGCGGGCGAAGTCGTCAAATCGTTCGAGCTTCGTCGCGTCACCAAAGACCGCCGCATTCTCGACGTCTGGCTCACGACGACGTTGCTTACCGACGAACGCGGCCTTCCCGTCGCGATCGCCACGACCGAACGCGACATCACCGAGCGCAATGCCGCGGAGATCGCACTCAAAGGGAAGCTCGAGCAGCTGCGACGGATGGCGACGGTCGTCAGCGACTCCAACGATGCCGTCATCCTCCACGATTTCGATGGGAAAATTCTCGCGTGGAATCGCGGCGCGAAAGAGACGTACGGTTATACCGAAGCCGAGGCGCTCGAAAAGAACGTCCGCGATCTCGTTGCGGAATCCGATCGCAAAGCGGCGCTCACGCTCATCATGAAGATCAAGGCGGGCGAGATCGTCAAGTCGTTCGAGCTGCGTCGCGTCACGAAGGACCGCCGCGTCCTCGACGTCTGGCTGACGACGACCCTTCTCACCGACGAGAACGGATTGCCGATCGCGATCGCCACGACCGAACGCGACATCACCGAACGCAAATACGCCGAAGCCGAAATCACCAAACTCAACGACGATTTAGAATTGCGGATTGGGGAGCGGACGAAACAACTCGTCGAAGCGCAAGAAGAACTCGTTCGTAAGGGGCGGCTCGCCGTGCTCGGTCAGGTCGCGGGAAGCGTCGGCCACGAACTTCGCAATCCGCTCGGCGTGATCAGCAACGCGGTTTATTTCTTGCAAACCATGCTTCCCGATGCGGACGCGACGACGCGCGAATATCTCGGCATCATCAAGGACGAGGTACTCGCCACCGAGCGCATCGTTTCGGGCCTGCTCGACTCGGTGCGCACGCGTTCGCCGCAACCCGAATCCGTCGATCTCGTCACGCTCATCGCCCGAACGCTGAGCAAGACGACGGTTCCTCCGGCGGTCGCAATCGAACTCGACCTCCCGCCGCGCTTACCACCGGTTCTCGCAGACGCGCTGCAAGTGCAGCAGATCTTTCGCAATCTCATCAGCAACGGCATCGAGTCGATGACCGAAGGCGGCACGCTGCACATCCGTGCGAGCGCGAATCGCACGAACGCGAGCGTGACCGTCAGCGTCCGCGATAGCGGGGTCGGGATGTCGAGCGATCAACTCGCGAAACTCTTCCAGCCGCTCTTCACGACGAAAGCGCGCGGCATCGGGCTCGGGCTCGTGGTGGTGCAGAATTTAGTCCAGGCGAATAACGGCAGCATCGCCGTCGAAAGCATCCTCGGAACGGGTAGCACGTTTTCGGTGACCCTCCCGTGCCGCGAACCCGCCGCCTAACGCACGTGGACCCTAGCCGCCGGTCGAAAACCCGGGATACAGCGTCATGCCGCCGTCGACGAAGAGCGTCGTTCCGGTAACGTAATCGGAGTCGTCGCTGCAGAGCCACACCGTCGCTCGCGCGATATCTTCGGGTTCGCCGATGCGACCGTAGGGAATGAGTTCGAGGAGCTTCTTCTCCGCTTCCGGCGTCTCCCAAGCGCTTCGATTGATCGGCGTCTTGATCGCACCCGGCGCGATGCCGTTACAGCGAATTTTTTGCGGTGCGAGTTCTTGCGCGATGCTCTTCATGAGCATCATGACGCCGCCCTTACTCGCGGCATAATCGACATGACCGCCCCATGGGATCACTTCGTGAACCGAGCTCATGCACACGATCTTTCCGAGCGCACGCGAACGTTCGGGAACCATGCCTCGTCGCGCGAATTCGCGCACCGCGGCACGCGCACACAGAAATTGGCCCGTGAGATTGACGTCGATGACGGCTTGCCACTTCGCGAGCGTCATCTCGGCGAACGGTGCATCTTTTTGCCAGCCCGCGTTTGCGATCATGATATCGATCGTCCCGTACGTCGCGACGGCGTGCGCGACCATCGCGTCGACCTCCGCTTCTTTCGAGACGTCGCACGCGAACGCGATTGCCGCACCACCGGCCGCGACGATATCGGCGACCACCGCATCGGCCGCATCGGAGTGGCCGCCAGGATAGTTGACGACGACGTTCGCCCCCGCCGCACCGACCGCGCGCGCGATCGCCGCACCGATCCCCGAACTCGAACCCGTAACGATTGCCGTCTGACCCGCAAGAACGCTCATATGCGTACTCTTACGCAATCGAGGTCGCGCGCGCAAGGGCGCGTCGCCTCGAACCGCAAGAAGACGACCCATGGAGCGCAATCCCGAACGCGACCGCATCGTTGCCGAAGACGAGCGCTCCGCCCATTGGACGCACTGGGGACCGTACCTCAGCGATCGCCAATGGGGAACCGTTCGCGAAGATTATAGCGCCGACGGCGATGCGTGGTCGTATTTTCCCTACGACCATGCGCGCGCGCGCGCGTATCGCTGGGGTGAAGACGGGATCTTCGGCATCAGCGACGATCATCAGCGCCTGTGCTTCGCGCCCGCGTTTTGGAACGGCAACGATCCGCATCTCAAAGAGCGATTTTTCGGGCTCGACGGCCATCAGGGCAATCACGGTGAGGACGTCAAAGAGCTCTACTATCATCTCGACAACGTTCCGTCGCATAGCTATATGAAGGCACTGTACAAATATCCGCAGGCCGCCTTTCCCTACGCTGATCTGCTCGCGCGCAACGCCGCACGCGATCGTAGCGAGCCCGAGTACGAGCTCGTCGACACCGAAATTTTCGACGACGGCGCCTACTTCGACATCACGATCGAATATGCCAAGCGCGCGCCGACCGACACGCTCGTACGCATCGTCGCGATCAACCGTGGGAGCGTGGCGGCACCACTCCACATGGTGCCACAGCTCTGGTTTCGCAACGAATGGTCGTGGTCGAGCGATCAACCGCATGGCGAGATCGCGCGTGCCGATGGGCGATCGTCGTTCGTCGCGACGCATCCGAAACTCGGAAATTACCGGCTCGACGCCGACGCCGAGCCGATCGCGAGATTCACGGAGAATGAAACCAACGTCGCCGCCGTCTTCGGTGGCGAGCGGGCGCCGGGATATTTCAAAGATGCGATCGATCGCGCGATCGTTTGCGGCGACGAGCTCGCCGCCGATCCGCGCGAACGCGGTTCGAAACTCGCACTCCAATACGCGACCACCCTCGCGCCCGGTGCATCTGCGACGTTTCGTCTGCGCTTACGCGAACACGATGCGACGCAAGAGGCGGAACGCTTCGATGACGCGTTCGATGCGACGTTCGACGAGCGCATCGCCGAAGCGAATCGCTTCTACGCCGCGCTCAATCCGGCGCCCGCGAACGACGCGGTGCGCGACGTCCAACGACGGGCGTTCGCCGGGATTTTGTGGTCGAAGCAATATTACTTCTACGTCGTACGCGACTGGCTCGCCGGCGATCCGCTCCAGCCGGCACCGCCATCGCAACGTCTTACCGGGCGTAATCATGCTTGGCCCCATCTCTACAACGACGACGTCATCGCGATGCCCGATACGTGGGAGTATCCGTGGTATGCCGCATGGGATCTCGCCTTCCACGCCGTTACCCTAGCGCTCGTCGATCCGACGTTTGCCAAACGCCAACTCGTCACGCTCACGCGCGAATGGTACATGCACCCCAGCGGCCAGCTTCCCGCGTACGAATGGGCGTTCGGCGACGTGAACCCGCCCGTCCACGCGTGGGCGGCGTATCGCATCTTCCAGATCGAACACAAGATGTACGGCACGGCCGACTATCTCTTTCTCGAACGCGTCTTTCAGAAATTACTTTTAAACTTTACTTGGTGGGTCAATCGCGAGGATCCACAGGGCCAAAACGTCTTCCTCGGCGGCTTCCTCGGGCTCGATAACGTGGGCGTCTTCGATCGCAGTGCACCGCTGCCGACGGGCGGTCACATCGTGCAATCCGATGCGACGAGTTGGATGGCCGTCTACGCACTCGACATGATGGCGATCGCCCTCGAACTCGCGCAACACGACGAATCGTACGAGGATATCGCCTCGAAATTCTTCGAGCACTTTCTCTACATCGCGACGGCTATGAACGATCCGCTTACCGGCGGGAGCGGATTGTGGGATGAAGAGGATCGTTTCTATTACGATCGCCTCGTCTATCCCGACGGCCATCGCGAGGTGATGCGCGTGCGTTCGATGGTCGGGCTCTTACCGATGATGGCCGTTGAGACGTTGCAACCGCAACTCCTCGATCGCGTGCCCAACTTTCGGCGTCGCCTCGAGTGGTTCGTCGCCAATCGCCCCGAACTCAGTCGCAACGTCGCGAGCATGACGAGCGACGGCATCGGCGAGCGACGCCTTCTCGCCGTGCTCGACCCCGATCGATTGCGTTGCGTGCTGGAGCCGATGCTCGACCCGAACGAATTCTTGAGCCCGTACGGGATTCGGTCGCTCTCGAAATTCCACCAAGCGCATCCGTACGTCGTGCACGTCGGCGACACCGAATTTCGCGTCGATTACGATCCCGCGGAATCCCGAAGCGCGCTCTTCGGCGGCAACAGTAACTGGCGTGGTCCCGTCTGGTTCCCGCTCAACTTTCTCTTGATCGAAGCGCTTCAAAATTTCCACTTCTTTTACGGCGACGACTATCGCATCGAATACCCAACGGGATCGGGGGCGATGCACTCGCTCTGGGAGATCGCGACCGATCTCTCCGAACGCCTGCTCGCACTTTTCGTTCCGGGACCCGACGGCAGGCGTCCCTTCAACGGCGGTGTCGAGCTCTTCACGCGCGACCCGCACTTTCGCGATCTACTGCTTTTCAACGAATATTTTCACGCCGACAATGGAGCGGGCATCGGCGCATCGCATCAAACCGGCTGGACCTCGCTCGTCGCCAAACTCATCCAGCAAGTGAGCGAATACGAAACCTCGGGCAAGTCACCGCTAACGTGGCATTACGATGCCGCGCCAATCGCACGCACCACCCATAAGGAGAATCCATGATCGGCGTACGCGGGCCCGTCATCGACGAAGGCTCGGCCGCACCACTCGGTGCGACGTGGGACGGCAAGGGCGTCAATTTCGCCCTCTTCTCCGACCACGCCGAACGTGTCGAACTCTGTCTCTTCGACCAACGCGGTCGACGCGAGTTACATCGACTCACGCTGCCCTCGTATACCGACGGCGTCTGGCACGGCTACGTGCCAGACGCGCGCCCCGGGCTCAAATACGGCTATCGCGTTTCGGGTCCGTACGATCCGGCGCACGGCCATCGGTTCAATAATTATAAGTTGCTCATCGATCCGTATGCGAAGGCGCTCTCGGGGGCCCTGCGCTGGAGCGACGCGCACTTCGGCTATCGCATCGGAACGCCGCGCGCCGATCTCTCGTTCGATCGCCGCGACAACGCGTCGGGCATGCCGAAATCGGTCGTCGTCGATACGGCGTTTACCTGGGGCGACGATCGTGCACCGCGCACGCCGTGGCGCGATACGGTCATCTACGAAATGCACGTCCGCGGCTTCACGATGCAATTTCCCGATATCCCGCCGCCGATGCGCGGGACGTTTCTCGCCCTCTCATCGCCGCCCGTCGTTTCCTATCTTCGAAAGCTCGGCATCAGCGCGGTGGAACTCTTGCCCATCCACGCCTTCGTCGACGATCGCAATCTCGTCGAAAAGCGGCTGCGCAATTATTGGGGCTACAACAGCATCGGATTTTTCGCACCGCACCAACTCTACCTCAGCGGCGAAACGGTGCACGAATTTAAAACGATGGTCAAGCAATTTCACGAAGCGGGCATCGAAGTGATTCTCGATGTCGTGTACAACCACACGGCCGAAGGCAATCAGGGCGGCCCGACGCTGTCGTTCAAAGGCATCGATAACGCATCGTACTATCGTCTCGCCGAAGACAAACGATACTACGACGATGCGACGGGTTGCGGCAACTCACTCAATCTCGAGCATCCACGCGTGTTGCAAATGGTGATGGATTCGCTCCGCTATTGGGTGGAAGAAATGCACGTCGATGGCTTCCGGTTCGATCTAGCACCCGTCCTCGCGCGCACCGCGACGGGCGTCGATCCCAACAGTGGCTTCCTCAAAGCGGTCAAACAAGATCCCGTGCTCGCGCGCGTCAAGATGATCGCAGAACCCTGGGACGTCGGCCTCGGCGGGTATCAAGTCGGTAACTTTCCATCGGGATGGTCGGAATGGAACGACACGTATCGCGATGTCGTGCGCCGCTTCTGGCAGGGCGTCGATGGAACCGTGCCCGAGCTCGCCTCGCGGCTTACGGGATCGAGCGAAACCTTCAATCATTCCGGGCGACATATCCGCACGTCGGTGAATTTCGTGACCGCGCACGACGGCTTCACGCTCGCCGATCTCGTGAGCTACAACGGCAAACACAACGACGATAATCATGAAGATAATCGCGATGGGAGCGACAACAACAACAGTTGGAATTGCGGTGCGGAAGGCGCGACGGACGACGACTCGATCCGAACCTTGCGCGCACGCCAACAACGCAATCTCCTCGCGACCGTGTTGCTCTCGCAAGGAACGCCGATGATGCTCGCGGGCGACGAAGTCGGCAAAACGCAGCACGGAAACAATAACGCCTACTGCCAAGATTCGCCACTCGCGTGGCTCGATTGGGCCTCGCCGAGTGATCCGGCACTGCACGATTTTGCCGCGGCCGTCATCGCGCTGCGTAGAGCGTGTAGCGCGTTTAAGCGCGAAGGCTTTTTTACCGGCACGCCGCTGCGTGGAACCGATCGCAAAGATATCACGTGGTTACGTCCCGACGGCGGCGAAATGAACGACGGCGATTGGCACGACGGTGGGCGACGCGTCATCGGACTCATTTTCGGCGATGAGAAACCGACGCCCGACGATCCACTCGTGTTGATGTTTCTCAACGCGCACGATCACGAGATGACGCTCGCGCTTCCCGCACACGCGCGCGGCTGGGATCTCTACATCGATACCGCGGGCGATCCGCGCACGAACGTCTTCGCGCCGATTCCGATAGCCGACACGCACCCTCTTGCGGCGCACAGCTTCGCGCTCTTCCGCACGCGGACCGACGCGCAAAGCTGATGCGCCCGCCACACGCTTATCTTCCGCCCGTCCTCGGCAACGGACGCGCGTGGGGCTTTGCAGTCAACCTCTACGCGCTGCGATCGCAGCGCAATTGGGGGATCGGCGACTTCACCGATCTCGGCACCTTCGTGCGTTTTGCATCGAGCCTCGGCGCCGATATCGTCGGCGTCAACCCGCTCCACGCGCTGCATTACGTGGAGCCTGAAGCCGCGAGCCCGTATTCGCCGACGAGTCGCTACTTCCGCAATCCCCTCTACCTCGACATCGAAGCGATTCCCGATTTCGCAAGCGATCACGAACGCGCCGTCCAACTTCGCGAGCGCGTTCGCTCCGCTCCCTTCACCGCGATGCTCGATGGGTTGCGCGAAGCACCGCACGTCGCGTACGCCCGCGTCGCGCGCGCGAAGTATTCCGCACTCGAAGAGTGCTATGCGGTGTTCCGCGAAAATCGCGGAACACGACTTTCTGCCTTTCGCGATTACGTCGAACGCGGGGCGGAGCGGCTCGAGCGGTTTGCGGTGTACGAGGCGCTGACCGAGCGCTTCGCGCGCGACGACGGCCGCGAACGCGGCTGGCTCAAATGGCCGATCGAATTTCAAGATGCCACGGGCGAGACGGTGCGCGCGTTCGCAACCAAAGAGCGACGCCGCGTGGAGTACTTCAAATATCTGCAATGGCTCGCGGGCGAGCAACTCGACCGCGTCGCGATGGATGCGCGCGCGATGTCGATCGGTCTCTATCTCGACGTCGCCGTCGGCGTCGATCGCGATAGTGCCGACGTGTGGTTCGCGCCATCCGCGTACGTGATGGGTGAAACGATCGGCGCACCACCCGATGCGCTCGGACCGTCGGGACAGAATTGGGGCTTGCCGCCGCCAGATCCCGGCGCTCTCATCGCCGATGGCGGCGCGGGCTTCTCGGCGCTTCTGGCGGCGAACATGTCACATGCGGGCGCGCTGCGTCTCGATCACGTGATGGCGTTGCTTCGCCTCTTTTGCATCCCCATCGGTAGCGCCGCGCGGGACGGCCGCTACGTCGCCTATCCCTTCGAAGAATTGCTCGCGCTCGCATCGGAAGCGAGCGTCGCCACGACGTGTATGATCGTCGGCGAAGATCTCGGCAACGTGCCGGACGGCTTTCGCGAGCGCATGGAACGCGAGGCGATCCTCTCGTATCGCCTGTTGCTCTTCGAACGCAACGACGACGGTTCGTTTCGCGCGCCGCACGCGTATCCGCACATGGCGCTCGCGACGGTAACGACGCACGATCTTCCGTCGCTTGCGGGGTGGGCACGGGGTCGCGATCTGCAGACGCGCGCGACACTGGGGCTCGCGGATGAGAACGAATGCCGCGCGAGCCTGCACGCGCGGCGGATCGACGTCACACGACTCCTCGAAGCACTCGAAGTCGCCGCCGAATTGACGCACGACGATGTCGAACGCGTCCATCGCGCCGTCGATGCGGGTGACGATGCAGACCGCGACGCCTACGACGAACTCGTTCGTGCTGCATATCGCTTTCTCGCACGCACGCCCGCGAAGCTCGTCCTCGTGCAACTCGACGACGTGCTCGGCGAACGCGACGCGGTCAACGTACCGGGAACCGCGTCCGAGTACCCGAATTGGCGTCGCAAGAACGCGCTCGATCTCGATGCGATCGCGAGCGACGCACGCGTGCGCGCGTGTGCGGCCGACGTCCACCGCCTACTCCACGAAAGGAACGATCGATGAAAGCCGTCGTGATGGCGGGAGGCGAGGGATCGCGTCTGCGGCCGTTGACATCGCGCAGGCCCAAGCCCCTGGCACCCGTTGCGAACAAACCCGTCATGGAGCACATCGTCGATCTGCTGCGCCGTCATGGCGTCACCGAAATCGTCGCGACGTTGCACTATCTCGCAGACGAAATCGAGAGTTACTTCGGCGACGGCTCGGCCTTCGGCGTCTCGATGCAATACGTGGTCGAAGATACGCCGCTGGGCACCGCGGGCGCCGTCAAACTTGCAGCCGACCTTCTGGGCGATGCGCCGTTCCTCATCATCTCGGGCGACGCGCTGACCGATATCGATCTCGGCGCGCTCATCGCCGACCACACGCGTAGCGGCGCATCGGCCACGATCACGTTGCAGCGCGTTAAGAATCCGCTCGAATTTGGCGTCGTCATTACCGACGAAAATCGGCGCATCACGCGTTTTCTCGAAAAGCCGTCCTGGGGCGAGATCTTTTCCGACACGATCAATACCGGCATCTACGTCCTCGATCCGATCGTGCTCTCGTACATGGAAGCCGGCAAGTCGTACGATTTTTCGCGCGATATCTTTCCGCGGCTCTTGCACGAAAACAAAATCGTCTCGGGCTATATCGCGACGGAATACTGGACCGATATCGGCAACCTGCAGCAGTACCAGCAAGCCAACTACGACGCGCTCTCCGGCAACGTCACGCTCGAAATTCCCGGCACGCAAGTCTCACCCGGCGTCTGGATGGGTGAAGGCTGTCGCATCGACCCGCAAGCGCGCATCGTCGGGCCCGTCGTCATCGGCAAGAACGTTACGATCGAAGCGGGCGCGACAGTCGGAAGCGACACCGTCCTCGGCAACGCGACCTTCGTCGCTCGTAACGCGCGCGTGGAACGCACGATCGCGTGGGCCGACTCGTATTTCGGCGAATCGAGCGACACGAAAGGCGCGACGATCGCCGATCGCAATATCATCAAGGATCACGTCTCCATCGGCGACGGCTGTGTGATCGGCAGCGGCTGCACGCTCGGCAGCGGCGCGGTCGTGCGTCCCAATCTCAAACTGTGGCCTGATAAATCGGTGAGTTCGGGTGCGGTCGTTTCGATGTCGCTCATCTACGGCATCAAATGGCCGGGCTCGCTCTTCGGCGCCGTCGGCGTGAGCGGGATCGCGAACGTCGAAATCACGCCGGAGTTCGCACTCAAGCTCGGTCAAGCGCACGGCAGCGCGCTCAAACCCGGACAGACGATCATGACGAGTCGCGACGCGCATCCTGCGGCGCGGATCATGAATCGCTGCGTGATCTCGGGCCTGCTCTCGGTCGGCATTCAAGTCGAAGATTTACGCTCGCTGCCCTTACCGCTCGCGCGCTACGCGACGCGCATGGGTGGCGACGGTGGCGTGCATACGCGCGTCGATCCGAGCGATCCCACATCGGTGCTCATCGAAATCATGGATGCGAGCGGCGTCAACATCGATACGACGGTCGAACGCAAGATCGAAAATCTGTTCTTCCGCGAAGATTTCCGGCGTACGGGCATGGACGAAGTCGGCACGCTCTCGTTTCCCGCACGAACGCTCGAACTCTACACGAGCGAGATGCTCGCGGCGCTCAAACCGACCGCGTTGCCCAACGCAAACTTCAAAGTCGTCGTCGACTACGGTTACGGCAACGCATCGAGCGTGCTGCCGCGCGTGCTCGCCAATCTCGGCGTCGATATCGTCGCGCTCGACGCCTATTACGACGAAAAAAAAGCGCGCACGTTCCGCGACGATCGCGAGCGGTATCTCGAACAACTTCGCACGGTGACGCTGACGCTCGGTGCCGATCTCGGCGTGCTCGTGGATCACGACGGCGAATCGTTCGCACTCGTCGACGATCTCGGTCGCGTGATCGCGGGCAATCGCCTTCTCGCACTCGTTTCGATGATGGTCTGCCGCGCGCAGCCGGGTGCTCGCATCGCGATGCCGATCACCACGCCGAACGCGATCCATCGGCTCGTCGAATCGTGTGGTGGCACGGTCTCGCGTGCGAAGAGCGATCGCCGCTCGATGATGGCGCTCGCCGCTCGCGAGCGGGAGACGCTCGCCTATGGTAGCGGCATCAATCAAGAACCGATCTTCCCCGCATTCCAACCCGCATTCGACGCGCTCTACGCGATCGTTAAAGTGATGGAGTTACTTGCAGCCGAGGGCCGTCGACTCCACGAACTCAACGATCTGCTGCCCACCTGGTACTTCCGTCATCGCGCGGTCCACTGCCCGTGGGAACGCAAGGGCGAAGTGATGCGGACGTTTGCCGACGAGCACGCGCGCGATGAGATCGAACTCTTCGACGGCGTGCGCGTCGCGACCGATCAGGGCTGGTTTCTCGTGCTGCCCGACGCGTCCGATCCTTCGGTCAACGTCTATGCCGAGGGCGATACCAACGAGAGCGCAGACGCGTTGCTCGCGAGCATTCTCACGCGCATCGAAGCGATCGTCGGAGGTTAGCGACGATGACGCACGCACAAACGCTCGTCAAGGCGCTCAACGTACTCGCGAAAGCGCCGCAATTCTCACATTCTAAAGCGCGCGCCGCCGCGCGTAAAGACGGCAACGTCGATTGGGCGCGCACGAAAGAGCACAACGACGGCTTCAATCCTGAAGTCGACGGCTGCGAAGCTTTCGTGATGAACGACGGCAGTCTCGCCTCGTGGCAGCCCGCGTCGTTCACCTACGTAGCGCGCGCGAACGCGTGAACGTTCGCGCGCATCTCCGTTTTGGTTACGGGTTGGTCGGCGTGGCCGGATCGCCCGCGAGCGGTCCATCGATGCCGAGCAGTTTTGCGACGTGCGGCGTACCGAGGCCGACGATCGCGCTGTAGCGACGCGGGGTCGCATCTTCGGTTACGAGCCCGTTGAAGCCGGGAATGCCCGTACGATAAACAGGGCCGTTCTTGTGATCGGAACGCTCCGCTTCGTAGAGCATTTCGTTGGCATCGCCGAGACGTTGGCCGGTCGCACCGACCTGCACGGCGAGCAGCCCCGCCATCTCCGGTGACGATGCGCTCGTGCCGATGACGCCGTAGAAATTCCCGAAGAATGCGAGGATCGAGAAGCTGTCGTCGGCACCGCATTTGAGTGCGATGCCACCGGGGCAGCCACCCATTTGCAGCGAGACGTCGGGGACGGAGCGTCCCTTGGTTTTCACGATGCCGCGCTGCGCGTGCGTACGTCCGAAGACGAGGCTCTCGCCGCTACCCGAGCCCCACAGTCCGCCAGACACGTTCTTGCCGACGCCGTAGGGATCGTAGGGAATTTCCGTATCGGCGAATTCGCTCTCGCGCACGTAGATCGACGGCGCGAAGCGCGCCCCGGTTGGCGCTTGCGTGACGAGATTGGTGCCGCCGACCGCGGTGAT
>JANYGA010000204.1 GCA_025359485.1 Rhodospirillales bacterium
CGTCTTCGAGCGTTTTGTACGGTATCGAACGTTCGGCGATGCCGGGCAATCCGAAGGTCGACGTGACCGAACCGAGACCGATCACGAGCTGGTCGTACGAGAGCGTTTGCATCGAGCCCATGATCGTGTGCTCGACCGTCACCGTTTTGGCTTCGAGATCGATCGTTTTGACGTCACCGAGCACGAACGACGTGCGCTTGAGTTGCGCGCGCACGGGCGTCACGACGTGACGTGTCTCGAGATTGCCGGAACCGATCTCCGGCAGCATCGGCGTAAAAAGCGAGAAATTTTCACGGCTCACGAGCGTCATCTCGGCTTCGCCCGGTTGCAGCAGGCGTTCGAGTTTTCGCGCCGTGGCGAGCCCGGCGAATCCGCCGCCGAGAATGAGAATACGTGCGGCCATATCGCTATTAACGCACGTCGTACGTCCTCGCGTCTACCGCGGACGTCCGAACCAATCGATCCAGGGATGCCAGACCAGGAGCGCCCACACGACGAGCATCGCTCCTAAAAGCGCCCAGATGGCGAGACCGCGCACGCGCGCGCGTCGGTCACGCACGCGCGATCCTCGCGCGAAGTTCGTCGCCGACGCGACCGGCGTCATCGGGAACGAGCGGACGTGCGTGTGGATGCAATCGTGCGATATCCCAACGCTCGTCGTCACCCGCTCCGAAGTAATCGTCTTCGAGTGCGGCCTCGGCGTGCGTCATGATGCCGTCGCGACCCCCGGGAATCGCGTACGCACGCGCGAGCGAGGCTGCGAGCGCGCACATCGCGACGAGCAGGTCGTCGCGCAGAGCGAACGCGCCGAAATCGTGTGGGGTCGCATCGCGCATCCCGCAGACCGAGATTCCGATCGCGTACGAATTGCGACCGCGCGTGTGGGCCGCATACGGTTCGTCACCGACCCGCACGTCGCGCATATTCGCACGGAGGTCGTGCGTCGCGACGACGTGCGGCCGCGCATCCGCTCCGAGTGCGACGCAGAAATGATAGGCGGGATAGACGGTCGTGAAATCGCCACCCGTCCAGTGCAAGTAGATTCGCCGAAGGTCGCCCGCTGGTACTTTAGGGAGCGCGGTCATCGGAACGCGAAGATCGACGACGTGAATCCCAATGACGCGGAGCGCCCCCCGAACGATCCGAACGCGCCGATCGAATCGCGCCCCGCCGACCATCCCGCATCGGGACGCCGTTGGAAAGCGGCGGGCGGCACCGCCGTCGGCATCGGGCTCTTCTTTGCGAAATTCAAAGGTCTGCTCTTCGCGCTTCTCAATCTCAAATGGTTGCTCTTCGGCAGTAAGTTTCTGCTTACGGGCTTCTCGTTTCTCGCATCGATCTTCTTCTACGCCGCGTTCTTCGGGTGGAAGTTCGGCATCGTTTTCGTTTTGCTCATCGCGGTCCACGAACTCGGTCACGTTATCTTCGTGCGCGGCTACGGATTCAAAACGCCCGCGATGGTCTTCGTTCCGGGGCTCGGCGCGTTCACGACGTGGAATGCCGATGGCGCGCAAACCGTGTATCAGGAGTCGGTCATCGCGTTTGGTGGACCGCTGCTCGGCACGATCGGTGGTCTCGTCTGTTTCGCGTACGGCGCGATCACGAACGAACCGTTTTGGTACGCGGCCGCAAACACGGCGTTTTTCCTCAACCTCTTTAACATGATTCCGCTCGGCGTCTTCGATGGCGGCCGAATGACGGGCGCGATTTCACCCGTTTTGTGGATCCTCGGGTTCGTGCTCGTTATCGTCGCGGCCGTGGCGTTTCACTGGTGGAGTCCGATCTTGCTTTTGATCGTTCTCTTTAGCATTCCACGCGTCGTTGCGGTGTGGCGCGGTACGCTCGATCCGCGTTTCGCCGCGGTCACCGCGCGCGAGCGCATCACGATGTCGGTCGCGTATTTCGGGCTCCTGGGACTTTTACTCGCGTGCCTCGTCTTTACGCGCACCGCCGTGCCCGGACACGCGATCGGATAAGGATGCGACCGCTCCTCCTCATCGTCGCGGCGTGCGCGTTCGTCGTCGCGCTCGTCGTCGCGCAACGCACGCCGAGTCAAGGTCCGCCCCTTCGCGATTTCGAGGCCTACTATGCTGGCGGACAAACGTGGCGGTATCACGGCGACCCGTATTCGCGCGATGTCTGGCGCGGCGAACGCCTCGTTCCCGGCGTCGATGCGACGCGCGACGAACTCTTGCCATTCGTGGGGCCGCCCTACGGCTTACCGATGTGGTCTGCTCTCGGCAAGCTCTCGTTTCGAGGCGCGATCCTCGTCTGGGCCGTCGTGCTCGGCGCGAGCTTCACGACCCTCGCACTCGGCGGCCTCATTTCGGGCGCGGAACGTCTGCACATATTGCCGACGCTTGCGGTGTTGTGTTTTGCCGGGGCGTTTTCGCCACTCACGGGCGGCGTCGCGCTCGGTCAAGTCGCCATCGTCGCATGCGCGGCGATCGTCGCGTTCCCAGCGGCGCTCCGACCGCGTGGTACGCTCGCGGCAACCGCGCTCGCGCTCGTTGCGGGTTTACAACCCAATCTCGCGCTCGTGCTCGCGGCGCGCGCGAACGACGCGCGTTCGCGCATCGCGATCGCCTGTGCCGCGCTCATCGCGGTGTGCGGATCCGCGCTCGCGACGGGCGGGCTCGAAGGCATCGCGCATTACGCGAGCGTGCTACTCGATCACGGCGCCGCCGAACGATTCATCGCCATACAAACAACACCGGGTGCCGTGGCCTACGCGCTCGGCGCGCCCCCCATCCTCGCATCGGCGATTGCAATCACGCTCGCGGCGATCGTGCTGATCGTGCTCGCGGTGCAATGCACGCGTCGAGGCTACGCACCCAACGACCGGCTCCTCCTCGCGTGCACGGCGATTCCACTCGCGCTCCCATTCGCGCACGCGCACGATTACGCGATCGCGTTCGTCCCCGCCGTCGTGCTCGTGGTGCGCGCGCGGGGCGCGGCGTGGACGTGGTCGGCTTGCGCCGCGGTCGCCCTCGGCGTCGATTGGCTCGGGCTCGCGCAACGTCCCAGCGGCGCGGCTTCTGCGATCGCCCTTGCGACCGCCGCCATATGCGCACTCGTCGCACTCGCGCCCGGAAAACTTACGCGCGTGCACGCGATTCCGCTTGCGATCGTGCCGCTCGTCGCCGTGGCGGCTCAAATCACGGCAACGCATCGCCTACCCATCTGGCCCGATGCGCTGCCCGCGGGTTTTTCCGTTGCGGCGAAGTTACCCGCCGCCGTCGTCTGGCATGCGGAGCAAGTCGCGAGCGGCATCGCCGAGCGCGTTCCCAATTGGGGTGCACTCCGCGCGATCGATCTCATCGCATGCGCGATCCTGTGGATCGTCGCCAGTCGGATCTTACGCGCGAATGACGAACGAAGTGGGCGCCAAACCACGTAGTCTCATCCGAAAGGTCAGTGCGCGGCGGCTACGTCGCTCGCGACGCTCGGCAGCTTCTTCCACTCGGCATCGGCGGCCGGCGGCAATTTATCCATGTGCTTGAGGAACAGCGCGACTTTCCACAACTCGTCATCGGAGAGATTGGCCCCAAACGCCGGCATCGCTGAAAAACGGATCCCGTGTTTGAGTTTCCAGAATACGGACCCGTCGGGGTCTTCTTCGACACCATCTTTTGCGAGCATCGGAGATTCGATGTAGAAGCCTTTGGCGAGCGTCGACGCTTTCGCATCGGAAGCGCCGTGACAGACGGCACAGTTCGCCCCATACGTCTTGATGCCGGCGATGAGATTTTCATCGGTGTTCGCAACCGGATTCGTCATCCCGTGACTCTCGCGCGCGATCGTCGCGTGCAACGACGCATTCGCCGCCGCTTCTTCGATCGCAGGCGGTTTATTGTCGGCGCCTGGAGGAAGGGCACCCGTAAAGATGGCGATGGCTCCCGCACCCGCGATCGATGCCAGCGTAAAGACGATCCCATTAAAAAATCCGCGCATGGTGATATCTTACCCTAAATATCGACGCCAAGCATGTCGTCGAACGGCGCGACGGGATTGGGTTTCCACCCTTTGAGATCGGCGTTGTATCCGATGAGCTCTTTGCGCGTCGTTATGATAATTGTCGGAACCGCATCGTAGACTGCACGCTGCACGGCATCGATCGCGACCTTACGCTTTGCCTGATCGTACGACGTTTTGGCACGATCCATCGCTGCGGTGGCCACACGATCGCACCAGTGCACGTCGTTCTGACCGTCGGGCGGAAAGCGGTAGCATGCGTAGAGATTAGAGAGGTCTTCGTTGGGATCGGAGCCCCAGCCGAAATACGAAATATCGAATTTCCCGGCGTACAGGATGCCGCCATCGGCAAACGGCGCGAAATACTGCGATGCGAGATATCGCTTCACGTCGATTTCGACGCCGATCTGTTTCCAGGACGCACGTATCAATTCGATCGACGTATCGGTGTCGGGATTCCCCGCCGAGGTCGCAAACGCAAAACTCAAGCGCAATCCGTTCTTCGCTCGCACGCCATCCGCGCCGCGCTTCCACCCGGCCGCATCGAGGAGAGCGTTTGCTTTCGCGAGATCGTAGGGGACGAGCGGAAGATCGAGATGGAAACGGCTCGCGGGCGTCACGGGCGATTCACCGAGCACGTAAAGTCCGTTTTGAACTTTGTCGTTAATCTCTTTACGCGGGACGGCGTAGCGCAATGCACGCCGCACGACGATGTCTTGCGTGACCGGGTGAGCGAGATTGAAGTCGAGATGATCGAAGGTATAGTTCGGATCCGACAGCATTTTTACGCCGGAGATCGCGACGACGGGCGGGTAGAAATGCGGCGAGATCGGGAGCCACGCGTCGATCTCGTGCGTTCGCATCTGCTGCATGGTCGTGTTTCGGTCGGGGATAATTTTGAAGACGACGCGATCGAGTTTCGGCGCGCCGCGGAAGTAGAGCGGATCGCGCACCATCGTGACGGAGTCGGCGCGTTTCCAAGATTCATATTTGAATGGTCCGATGCCGACGGGCAGCGCGTTATACGGCACGTTGTTGAGATCGGCATACTTCGCGAGGAGGTGCTTCGGAAGCACGGCCGGGTTCGCGCCACCGGTGCTGAAAAACGTTACCGCAAAAGACGAATACGGCGCCTTGAGATGGTACGCGACCGTAAACTTATCGGGCTCGTCGACCTTGACGATCTGATCCCAACCGTCACGGCTGACGACGTTGTTTTTGGGATTGTTGACCTGGTTCGTCGAGAAGACGACGTCGTCAGCGTCGAAGGGTGCGCCGTCGGACCACTTCACGCCCTTGCGAATATGAAAGGTGAGCGTCTTGCCGTCTTTGCTGATGCCGCCGTTGGAGAGGCTCGGAATTTCGGTGATGAGTTCGGGGACCGTCGCATCTCCACGTGCGTCGGTTTTGATGAGCCACGCCATGCACAGTTGCGCCAAATACGTTTCGTACACGCTCGCGCCCGTGAGCGGATTGAGGCCTTTGATATCCGCACCGACCGCGAAGCGAAACTCGTGCGGGTGCGTGTACGCGTGGCGCGCCGCCGTCTCGTCGGTCGCGGCGCCCGTGCTCGCCGAACCACCCGTCGATTGAGTTGCAGCCGTCCCCGGGTCGGAATTCGTCGCGACTTTCGTGCAAGCGGCGAAGCTGGCGAGTGCTGTGAGCAGCGCGAAAGCGCGCAGCGAAAGGTGAAGCATCAGATATCCACGTTCATCATCTCGTCGAAGAAGCTCGCGTTGTTGGGATGGAAGTTCTTGAGATCGCGGTTGTACGCATAGAGTTCTTCACGGCTATAGATGACGACGGTCGGCACGTCATCGACGAGCAACTTCATCGCCTTGTTCAGGTCGCGCACTTGACCTTGCGTCGAATATTGCGTGTTAAAATCGTGCAACACCGCGTCGACATTCTTATCGCAGTAGTGCGTGTAGTTTTGGCCTGCGGGAGGCACGGCGCTGCACGTGTACTGCGACATCCCGTCGATCGGACCGAATTGCGTCCCGAACCCGATAACGTCGAATTTTCCGGTATTGAGGATGCCTCCATCGCCGAACGAGC
>JANYGA010000058.1 GCA_025359485.1 Rhodospirillales bacterium
AACGCGTCGGCAAAACCGTGCCGCCGAAAAAGTACATTTTGCGCGATATTTCGCTCAGTTTTTTCCCCGGCGCGAAGATCGGCATCCTCGGCACCAACGGGTCGGGCAAATCGACGCTGCTCCGCATCATGGCGGGGGTCGAAACGGACTTCGACGGTGAGGCGAAGGCACAGAACAATCTGAGCATCGGCTATCTCGAGCAAGAGCCCAAACTCGATCCCGAAGCGACCGTCCGCGAGATCGTCGAGGAAGCGCTCGGGCACGTCCTCGCCGCGCGCAAACGTCTCGAAGAAGTCTACGCCGCGTACGGCGATCCCGATGCGGATTTCGACAAGCTCGCAAAAGAACAGGAACGCCTCGAAGCCGAGATCTTTGCAGCCGACGGCGACTCGCTCGACCAACAACTCGAAATCGCCGCCGATGCGTTGCGTTTACCGCCGTGGGATGCGAAGATCGGTCCGCTCTCCGGCGGCGAAAAGCGCCGCGTCGCGCTCTGTCGTTTGCTGCTTTCGAAGCCCGGCATGCTGCTGCTCGACGAACCCACCAATCACCTCGATGCCGAGAGCGTCGAGTGGCTCGAGAAATATCTGCAGGCGTTTTCGGGCACGGTCGTCGCCGTGACGCACGACCGCTACTTCCTCGATAATGCGGCGGAATGGATTCTCGAACTCGATCGTGGTCGCGGCATTCCGTTCAAGGGCAACTACAGTTCGTGGCTCGATCAGAAGCAACAGCGCCTGGCGCAAGAAGAAAAAGAAGAGTCCGCACGACAGAAGGCGCTCAAAAAAGAACTCGAGTGGGTTCGCACCAACACCAGGGGCCAGCAGTCGAAGAATGCATCGCGCATGGCGCGTTTCGAAGAACTCTCGAGCTACGAATATCAAAAAACGAACGAGACGCAAGAGATCTTCGTCCCCGTCTCCGATCGTCTGGGCTCGCAGGTCATCGAATTCAAAAACGTCTCGAAGAGCTACGGCGATCGCCTGCTCATGGAAAACGTCAACTTCGTCATTCCGGCGGGTGCGATCGTCGGCATCATCGGGCCCAATGGTGCGGGCAAATCGACGATGTTCCGCATGCTCTCCGGTTCGGAGACGCCCGATACGGGCGACATCAAAATCGGTTCGACGGTGAACATGGCCGTCGTCGATCAGTCGCGCGAATCGCTCGACGACTCGAAGACGGTGTGGGAAGCGATCAGCGGTGGTCGCGATTACATCATGGTCGGTCGGTTCGAAATGCCGTCGCGTCAGTATCTCGGGCGCTTTAATTTCAAAGGGCCCGATCAACAGAAACTCGTCGGCACGCTTTCGGGCGGCGAGCGCGGCCGCTTGCATATGGCGAAGACGCTCCTCGCCGGCGCGAACGTCTTACTGCTCGACGAACCTTCGAACGATCTCGATGTCGAGACGCTGCGCGCGCTCGAAGACGGTCTCTCCGAATTCGCGGGCACCGTCATGGTCGTGAGCCACGATCGTTGGTTCCTCGATCGCATCGCTACGCATATCATCGCCTTCGAAGGCGACTCGAGCGTCTACTATTTCGATGGTAACTACACGCAGTACGAAGCCAACAAGCGGATGCGTCTGGGCGAAGAAGCCGCAAAACCGCATCGCATCAAATATAAACCGCTGACGATTAAATAGCGTCGAGCGGAGCCGTCACGCGCGATAGCCAACTCGGGTGCGCATGTCGGCACGTTGTTTCACGTTCTTTTTCGCAATCGTCGCGATCGTCTTCGGAGCGGGAGGCGCCGCTCGTGCGGAAGCGCCCGCCGCCTACGAAACGTTCGTCAAGGGCGCCACGCCACAGCGCGGCCTCTTTACGATTTGGCACAAAGACGGCAAACTCTATCTCGAGCTCGCCGCAAACCAACTCGATCGCGAATTCGTGCAGACGATCGTTCCCGCTTCGGGCGTCGGCGGTCAAGGCGTCGTCTACGGCAATACCGACCATCTGCCGACCGAACTCGTGCGCTTCGAACGCGCGGGCAACAGCGTCGCAATCGTTTGGCCGAGCCCGTTTTTCGTCGCGCCGCACAATCCGGCCGCACAGCGCGCGATCGCGGGGAGCTTCGCACGTACCATCGTCGCACTCGCGCCGATCGCCGCCGTCGATGCGAAATCCGGAGCGGTGATCATGGATGCCGCGGCCTATCTCGACGATCAACTCAATCTCAAAGCCATCCTCAAAGCGAACATTCACGACCAGCCCAAAGCCGATGCGTACGTCCTCGATAAAGAGCGCAGCTACTTCGGCGTGACGAAAGCGTTTCCGAAAAATATCGTCATCCACGCGTTGCAGACGTGGAATTCCGAAGAGCAGCGGATCGCCGACGTCTTACCCGACCCGCGTCATGTCGGGATCGATGTCGTCTACAACATCGCGGAATCCCCCGGCACGAGCGACTATAAGCCACGCTATGCCGACGATCGCGTCGGCATCTACAACGATATCTATCTCACCTACGACAACGACGAAGTGCTCTCGCGCAAACTCCGCTACGTCGTGCGTTGGAATCTGCAGCCGTCGGATCCGAGCAAACCGCTCTCCCCCGCAACGCATCCGATGGTCTTCTATATGAGCAACACCATCCCCGAACGCTACCGTCCGGCGATTCGTGCCGGGGTTTTGAAATGGAATGCGGCGTTCGAGAAGATCGGCATCAGCGATGCGCTTCAAGTTCGCGATCAACCCGTCGATCCGAACTGGGACGCCGACGACATTCGATATAACGTCTTGCGCTGGGTGACGGAGTACCGCGCGAGTTTCGGCGCCGATTCGCAGACGCTCTACGATCCGCGCACGGGCGAGGAATTTCGCACGGGCATTCTCATTTCGGCCGACGTGCCGATGGGAGCGCTACGCGAATGGACGCACGTCATCGATCCCGTTCGCTTCGGTCGCGTGACCGATCCCATGCCGCAAACGTACATGGACGATACGTGGCTCTCGGTCATCATGCACGAAACGGGCCACAATCTCGGCATGCAGCACAACTTTATCGGCTCGCGCGCGTACACGGCAAAACAACTTCAGGACAAAAGCTTTACCGGGAAGTTCGGCATCGCATCGACCGTCATGGAATATGCGCCGACCAATCTCTGGCCGCGTGCGTACGCCCAAGGCGACTACGGCCAAACGGTGCTCGGTCCGTACGATTACTACGCGATGAAATGGACTTACGGCCGCGTCCCCGGTGCGAAAACACCCGAAGACGAGATTCCAACGCTCGCAAAATGGGCGAATGTTTGGAGCGATCCGACGTATCGGTACGCCTCCGATGAAGACGTGAGTTGGTCCAACGGTCATGCCTCCGACCCGCGCGTCGAGCAGGGCATTCTCACGAACGATCCGCTGGCATGGTGCGACGTTCAGCTCAAGATGAACCGCGATCTCCTAGGCGAACTCGACACGTTTTTTCCGCGCCCGGGCGGTGCGTACGAAGAGACGAGCGATGCGTTCCGCGACGTGCTCGGTCGCTATCGTGATTGCGCCGAGATGCCGACACACTACATCGGAGGCCAATACGTCTCGCGCGCGCATCGCGGCGATCCGCACGCGGAGCCAGCCGTCGTTCCGGTTCCTTACGAGCTACAGAAGAACGCGTTCGCATTGCTCGATCGCTATCTCTTCGCGGCCGATGCTTTTCGTATCTCGCCGCAACTACGCACGTCGCTCGGCTATAGCGAGTGGTCGGGCTACGGGTACGTTGCCCTCGAAGGCTACGGCAATCTGCCGCAATTCGAGTATAAACCCTCCGAACGTCACGACATCCCCGTTGCCGAAGAGATCGCGACCATGCAGTCCGCCGCGATGAAGCAGATGTTCTTGCCGATCGTGCTCGCGCGCATTTCCGACGCATCGGCAGAGACGACATCGGGCCGTCCGATGCGGCTCGTCGATCTCTTCGATTGGATGCATCGCAGCGTCTTCACCGAACTTCGCGGCCCCGCATCGCGCTCCGTGACCGTGCTGCGCCGGACGTTGCAACAATCGTACGTCGATACGCTCGTCGCGCTGCTCACCAAACCCGACGCGCACGCGCCGGCCGATGCGCGTGCGCTCGCACGCGCGGAACTCGTCACGCTGCAAGGTGAAACGGCACGTGCGGGACGCGCGAAGACCGTCGATCGTGAAACGCGCGCGCATCTCGCCGAACTGCACGCGCGCATCCACGAAGCGTTGCATACGGACCATCCCGAGAAAGCATGAGTACCGTCGAACGCACGCATCGTGGCGCTGCGTTCGGCGTCGCCTTCGCCGAACTCGCGGCGCGTGTCGACGGCCGTACCGGCCCGCAAGGACGCAAACTCTGCGCGTGGTGTGAAACCGAGCTCGGCGTTCGGCGACGGGTGTGGTGTCGCGATGCATGCGCGGAGGCGTATTGGGATTCGGCGACGTGGCGCGGTTTGCGCTCGGCGGTCGCGCGTCGCGATCGTGGGATCTGCCGGATGTGCCGCGCGGATTGTCGCAAACTTCGACGCGACTATGCGGCGCTGCCGGCGACGAAACGCGCTGCGTTCGCAAAGCGCTACGATATCCCCAAACGCCGTCTGCGCAAGACATGGTGGGATGCAGACCACATCGTACCGATCGCCGAGGGCGGCAAAAACGAGCTCGCCAATCTGCGCACGCTCTGCATTCGCTGTCACAAAGCCGAGACCAAAGCGCTCGCGCTACGCCGCGCATCGGCGCGTCGCGGAACGTCTCCCGTCGATCTCCTCGCTCGCGCCAACGCCTTGCTCGATCGCATTTCGAGTACGTAAAGGGCGATATGGAATCGACGCCCGTTACGATCTCCGAAGCTGCCGCTCGCGATGTCGTCGCGGGAGATCCGAAATCCGCGCTCGTGATCGCACTCGGCCGCGCGTATCATCAATCGGGCGTGCCCTCCGATCAACTCGAGGAGATCATGCATGAAGCCGCGCGCGCGCTCGATCTCGA
>JANYGA010000219.1 GCA_025359485.1 Rhodospirillales bacterium
CACGATCGCGATCGCACCGAGCGACGCGCTGACGCGCCCGCATCGAAGACATTGCAACAGCACGACCGCGAGCCCGGCGACGACGCCGAGATGCAGCCCGGCCGTGACGAGCACGTGCACCGTTCCCGTATCTTGGAATTCCGCTCGTAAATCAGGTGGCAACGCACCGCGCTCGCCCCACATCGCCCCGGCGAGCAACGTGGCCTCAGGTTCGCCGAGCATTGCGTGCAAACGCATCGATGCCCAAGCTCGAGCGCGCGGAATCCAGAGCGAAGCGTCGCGCTCGTCCGGTGGCGCCCGCGCGATGACGCGCGCGTGCGCGAGCCGCCACGTGATCCCGCGCTCGGCTTCGATTTCGCGCAGACTCGCCTCACCCGGATTGCGCGCCACATCGAATGGCACGCGCTTGGTCGCGATCAAGAGTCGCGTCCCGATCGCAGGCGCGAGTCCCGCGAGCGTTACGGTCGCATTCGCGCGATCGGCGAGACGCACGATCGCTTCGCTACGCGCGAAATCGCTCGAGCGTACCTCGACGACCGTCGCGACGAGACGGGCGATGTGTGTGTCCGGCTCTGGCGGCGGCGCGGAGCCGTGCAGATGTGCGTAGCCAATTCCGCTGACGAGCGCAGCCATGGCACTCGCGCGGAGCACGCCGGAAGCACGCCGCGCGAAAAGCGCGAGCAATCCGCCCATGACGAGCGTCGGTACGACGATACCGAGTTGACTGCTCGCCACACCCGCGACGAACGCGATGGCGACCGGTACGAGGTGCGCGCGGATCACATGCTACGACGTCACGACGACGAGCGCCCTCGTCAAGGCGCCTCGAGCGACGAGATGGCTGAAGACGATCTCGATTTGACCGGCGCGGATCGAACGTGGGCGCCGGCGCGTCGAGCCGTGATGCTCATCGCACCAGACGGTCGCGAGGAAAGCTTGCCGTGAATCGGTTGCGAGGGCGGCCGCAGAGGTCACGCGAACGACTGCGGACGCGAAGCGCGCGAGAAATGCGATCACTCCGGTCACGACGAGCGTCGGTATGGCGACGCCGAATGCTGCAGGTACGAGATGCGTGCGAATCACGTGCTACCACGTCACGACGACGAACGCGTCGTCAAGGAGTCTCATGCGAGTCATCATTACCGGCGGGGCCGGATTCATCGGATCGCACATCGCCGATACGTACCTCGCGGCCGGTCACGACGTATGCGTCGTCGATAGTCTTTGGGCGCACGGCGGGGGACGTCGCGATAACATCGCGCAGCGCGCGTCGTTCCTTCACGTCGACATCCGCGACGCCTCACTCGAACGCGTCTTTCGCGATTTCAATCCCGATGTCGTAAGCCATCACGCGGCGCAGCACAGCGTCGCAATTAGCACGCGCGATCCGCAACTCGACGCACAGGTCAACGTGATGGGCCTCATCAACGTACTCGATAATTGCGTGAAAGCGAACGTTAAGAAAGTCGTCTTCGCTTCGAGTGGCGCCACGTTTGGCGAGCCCGAGAAACTGCCGGTCAACGAGGAAACGCCCCAACATCCGGCATCGCCGTACGCGATCACGAAGATGGTCGCCGAACACTACCTTCGATTTTACAAGGCGCAGCACGGACTCGATTTTACGGCGTTGCGATATGGCAACGTGTTCGGTCCGCGGCAAGATCCTAACGGCGAAGCGGGGGTTATATCGATCTTCATCGGCCGTTTTCTGGCGAAGCAGGGGATCACGATTCACTCCGACGGCGAGCAGACGCGTGATTACGTCTACGTCGGCGACGTCGCATCGGCGAATCTCGCGGCGCTCACGCGCGGGAGCGGAAGCTGCTACTGCATCGGGACCGGTCGTCGCACGAGCGTGAATGAGATCTATCGCGCGCTCGTGGAAGTCACGGGCAACGACGTTCCCGTGACCTACGGGGAGAAACGCGCGGGCGACGTGCGCGACGCACAATTCGATTCCACGCTCGCGCAGCGCGAACTCGAATGGAGCGTCGAAACGCCGCTCGTCGAAGGCATGCGTAAGACCGTCGATTACTTCCGTGCGCGGATGCCCGCGTAGTGTCGTTCCTCGATCTCTCGGGGCGTACGAGCGTCGTCACCGGTGGCAGTCGCGGCATCGGTGCGGCGGCTGCGATGGAACTCGCGCGAGCGGGCTCGGCGATCGCGATCTTCGATCTCGACGGCGACGAGGCGAGCCACGCGGCTGCGGCCATCGAACGTGAGACGGGACGGAAGGCGCGCGGCTATGCCGTCGACGTGCGCAAGTCCGTCTTGCTCGCTGGAATGTGCGACGCGGTCGCGCAAGATTTTGGCGGCATCGATCATCTCGTCAATAACGCGGGCGTGCAATTCGTCGCGCCGGTCGCCGATTTTCCCGACGACAAATGGGAATTCGTCACGTCGATCAACCTCGACGGCGTTTTTTACGCGACCAAAGCGGTGTGGCCGCATATGGTCGCGCGCAAACGTGGCCGCATCGTCAATATCGCGAGCGTTCACGGTCTCGTCGCATCGCCGTACAAGCCCGCGTACGTCGCGGCGAAGCACGGCGTCATCGGTCTCACGCGCGCATCCGCACTCGAGGGGGCGGAACTCGGCATCACCGTCAACGCGGTTTGTCCCGGAGCGGTGATGACCGATCTCATCCGCGGTCAAGCCGCACAACTCGTGCAATCGTACGGCGGCAAACTCACCGAAGACGAAGCGCTCGCGCGTGCGTTTTTGGAGGCGATGCCGACGAAGACGTTCATCGATCCACAAGAAGTCGGGCAGCTCTGCGCGTATCTTTGCACGGATGCCGCGCGCTCGATTACCGGCACGCCGATCGCGATCGACGGCGGCTGGTCCGCCCACTAAACGCGTCCCCCTCACCGCTGCGCTCGTCGCTGCGACGAGCGTTTCTTGAAATGAGAGATATGGCTGCACACGTTCTCGCACTGTACAACGCGCCGACCGATCCGACGCATTTCGAACAGTATTATCACGGCACGCATATCCCGATCGCGAAGAAACTTCCCGGCCTCCGTTCGTATTCGATCAGCAAAGGTGCGATCGGCACGCCGGCGGGCGCGGCGCCATATTACTTGGTCGCCGATCTCGAATTCGATTCGATGGAAGCGATCCAAGCCGCGCTCACGTCGCCCGAGGGCGCGGCAACCGTGGCGGACGTTCCGAACTTTGCAAGCGGCGGCGTCACGCTCATGATGTACGAAACCGCAACCGTCTAAAATTCGCGCACGAGGTTTCGCGCAACGTTCACACGCGGTGAATTTTTGCGCGAACCACGTACTGATCCGCGACCGAATAATAGAGATGGATTTCGCCGTCGATATCGATCGCCGATGCGGCGAAGGCGATGTCCGTGTCGTCGTGTTCGCGTTTGATGTGCGGCAAGACGATCGGTTCGCGCGAACGCGCGACGACGCGCGTATATCCGCGATCGAAGACGATCCATCCGATGCGCCACTCTGCGCCCTGCGTCGCGCCGTTGTAAAACATCACGGGAAATTCGGGATTCGTCGTCACGACGGGCCCGGTGCTGAGATGAAAATTATCCCACGAATCGGGCCGCGCTTCGAAGAGCGGCTCGAGCACGTGCCACGGGCCGTCGACGTGCGGCGAAGACGCGATGCCGATTTTCGAACGGTCGTCATGTGCGTACTCGAAAAAGAGCCGCCAACTGCCGCCGTCGGCGCGCACGATCTCGGCCTCTTTCGGATTTCGCGCCACGTCCGACGATGCGAGGGCGATCCCGCGTTTCGCGAGATGGCGCAGATCGTTTCCCGCGGCGAGGAGGAGTTCGCCACGTTTCGCGCGTTCGTTCCACCCCGTGTAGTACACGTGGTGCGTTCCATCGACCGTCGCGAGTGAGGGATCTTCGCAGCCGCCGTTATCGTAGGAGTCGGGATCGGCGTCCGGAGCGATCACCGGAGTATTCTCGACGTTGAAACGGATGCCGTCGAGCGATGTCCCGTAGTGAATGCGGGCGACCTTCTTGCTCGCGTCGTCATCAAAATTGACGACGCGAAGCAAAAGTTCGAAGCGTTCGTCCGTGCGCCAAACGAAGGGGCTCAATTTGTACATCGCGTCGATCTCCGGCGACGCGTCGTACGTGACTTCATCCATGCCATCGAGGCGAAAGCCGTGGATCTCTGGTGTCGGCGACGAATTCTCCATGGCGCGAGTATACGCGATATGGCAGCGACCCACCGTAAGATTCCCGACGTTTCGCGGCCCGGGGTTAGCCGACGACGAGGCTCACGAGTTTCCCCGGCACGAAGACTTCCTTGCGCACGGCCTTCCCCTGGAGATACGTGCGCACGTTGGGATCGGCGTGCGCGAGGGCGAGCGCATCGGCTCGTTCGATATCGGGCGCGACGGCGAGACGTGCGCGAATCTTCCCATTGACTTGAACGACCAGTTCGATCGTCGCGACGGCAAGTGCGGCGGGGTCGGCAGCGAGCCAGCGTTCGAGATGCACGGAACTTTCGTAGCCGTAGAGCGACCAGAGTTCGTCTGCGATGTGCGGCGCGAACGGCGCGAGCACGATCGGCAGTGCGTGCACGGCGTAAAGCGTGGCGGGATCGGTAAGCGCGCCTTCGGCCTGCATGAACTTGGTGAGCGCGTTGATGAGTTCGTCGAGACGCGCGAGCGTCGTATTGTAGTGAAAGCGGCGCGTGCGCGTCTCTTCGTCGCCGCTTTTGAGTGCGGCGTGGACGGCGCGCACGAGATCGCGCTGCGCATCGCCCGCCATCGCGGGCAACACGTCGAGTGGTACCGAGCGCGCGTGCGGGGCGAGTGCGTGTGCGGCACGCCAAACGCGATCGAGAAAACGAACGCGACCGGCGATGCCTTCATCGGTCCATTCCATCGTATCTTCGGGCGGCGTCGCTTTGAGCAAGAAGAGGCGCATGGCATCGACGCCCGTACGCTCTGCCGTCTCGTCGATGCCGACGACGTTGCCGCGACTCTTGCTCATCTTCTCGCCGTTACGTAGGACCATGCCCTGATTGAAGAGTCGTGCGAAGGGCTCGTCGGGCCCGTGAACCCAACCCTTATCGTGAAAATACTTGTAGAAGAAACGTGCGTAGAGCAGGTGCAAGACGGCGTGTTCCGCACCGCCGATATATTGATCGACGTTGAGCCACGGATCGACGCGCGCGGCATCGAATGGCGCGCGCTCGTTGTCGACGTCGAGATAGCGCACGTAGTACCACGAAGATTCGAAAAACGTATCCATCGTATCGCTCTCGCGACGCGCGGGTCCGCCGCATTTGGGACACGTCGTATCGATAAAGCGCTCGTCGCGCGCGAGTGGCGAGCCCTCACCTGTGATCGGAACGTCGGCCGGTAAGATCACGGGAAGGTCCGCGAGCGGCACCGGCACTTCGCCATCGGTCGGGCAGTAGACGATCGGAATGGGCGTGCCCCAATAGCGTTGGCGCGAGATGAGCCAATCGCGAATGCGATAGTTTACCGTTTTCTCACCGCGATCGATCGAGGCGAGTCGATCGCCGATCGCGGCGCGCGCGCGCGCGGAAGGCATGCCGGAAAAATCGCCACTCGCCACGAGCGTGCCGTCCTCCGCATACGCGCGCTCCGGTGGCGCCGCGTTATCGGCTGCGGGATCTTCGATGACGCGAGCAATCGGAAGCCCCATCTTTGTTGCGAATTCAAAATCGCGATCGTCGTGCGCGGGCACGCCCATCACGGCACCCGTGCCGTATTCGGCGAGGACGTAATTCGTAATCCAGATCGGGACGCGTTCGTTCGAAAGTGGATTGATCGCATAGACGCCGGTAAAGACGCCCGTCTTTTCCATGAGACTCGTGCGTTCGAGTTCACTTTTGTTCTTAAGTGTTGCCGCGAACGCATCGACGACGGGACGCTGCGCGGGATGCTTCGCAAGCATCGCTTCGACGAGCGGATGTTCGGCCGCGACCGCGATATACGTCACACCGAAGAGCGTATCGACGCGCGTCGTGTAAACCGAGATGCGTTCGGTGAGATCTTCGACGTCGAATGAAAACGTGACGCCTTCGCTGCGGCCGATCCAATTGCGCTGCATCGCTTTGATTTTGTCCGGCCAGCCATCGAGACCGTCGATGCTCGCGAGCAGACGATCGGCAAACGACGTGATTTTTAAAAACCATTGCGAGAGATTGCGCCGTTCGACGAGCGAATTGCAGCGCCAGCAGCGCCCGTCCTCGACTTGCTCGTTCGCCAGAACGGTCTGATCTTTTGGGCACCAATTCACGGGTGCTTCGCGTTTATAGGCGAGGCCGTCTTCGTAGAGTTTTAAAAAGAGCCACTGATTCCAGCGATAATATTCGGGCTCGCAGGTCGCGAGTTCGCGCGACCAATCGTAGCCCGTGCCCATCAAGCGAATCTGGCGTTCCATATTCTTGATGTTGTCGCGCGTCCAAACGCCCGGATCGATGCCGCGATCGATTGCGGCGTTTTCCGCGGGTAAGCCGAAGGCGTCGAATCCCATCGGGTGGACGACGTTATAGCCCTGCATGCGATTCATGCGTGCGACGGCGTCGCCGAGCGTGTAATTCTTCGCATGCCCGACGTGCAGATCGCCCGAGGGGTACGGAAGCATCTCGAGGATGTAGCGCTTCTCGCGCGCATCGTCGTCGTTTGCGCGGTAAATTCCGGTCCGTTCCCAGGTAGCTTGCCAACGGTGTTCGATGGCGGAAAAATCGTACGTGAGTGGGGCGCGTTCTTCGAGCATCGCGGCATACTTCGGCCGCTTGCCGCCTAGCGGCCTTGCGGCGCACTCGCGGAGGCCTTGTCGCGCGAGGCATACCGCGTGATCGTTCCGGCATGCATCTGCCATTACCGGTCATCGCGGGCGTGGTCGCCGTGGCCGCCACCGCCGCGGGCTATCGCGCCTTCACGGTTCCCCCGCATCCGAGTCTTCACTTCGGAGCGAGCGCGTCGCCATCCGACGCGGCGTTCGTCGCCACGACGCCCGACGCGCGCGGCAACGGCCGCTCGAAACATCGAGGCCGTCACGGCATGCGTGGATCGCCCGGCGAGCCCGATGGCTACGGCGCGAAGATCGTCGTCTACGTCGCGGGCGATGTCGTGCACGCCGGCCTGTATCGACTCTCGCCGCGCGCGCGTGCCGACGATGCCGTGCGTGCGGCTGGTGGCGCGCGGGGCGACGCCGACCTCCTTGCGGTCAATCTCGCGGCACGTCTCGTCGATGGCGACGAGATCGCCGTCTATCAGCAAGGGCGTGCGCCGGGATCGCGCACGCGACGCGGCGCCGCACACCCGGCCGGAACGACATCGACGCACGCACGGAAAGCGAGAGGCTCGCGTAAACGCAAGTCCGCAGCCACCGACGGCGGCGCGGGCCCGGAAACGGTCGTCGATCTCAATACCGCGGACGCGAGCGAACTCGAAACCTTGCCCGGCGTTGGGTCGGCGCTCGCCGAGCGCATCATTACCGTTCGCGAAACGAGCGGTGCCTTCGGATCGATCGACGACCTCCTCGACGTCGCGGGGATGACGTCTGGAAAAATCGACGCGATCACGCCGTATGCGGTTGTTCACTGACGCGCAGAAAAAAAAGCGCCCGACTCGCGTCGGACGCCTTTTCGATTGATTTTCGTGGATCGCTTACCAGCCGCCGCCCGAGTCGCCGCCGCCGCCGCCGCCGTCGAAGCCACCGCCACCGGAGCCTGAGTCGAAGCCGCCGCCCGACGAACCGTAATCGCCGAAGGACGCATTGCCGGGATCCGCTTGACCGGCATCGGATTGCCAACCGCTCGAGTCGCCGCCGCCGACGTTGCCCTCGCCGCCGCCGAGTCCGGCTTCGTTACCGAAGCCGCCACCGTCGCGACGCCCGAAGAGTTCGTTGCCGATGAAGGCGCCGCCGAGGCCGCCGAGGAGGCCGCTAAAGAAGCCGCCACCGCCGCCGCCGCCCATCATGCCACCGCCCATACCGTAGCCCGGGCCCTGACCGTAGCCGGGTTGGCCGCCGTAGCCCGGCGGCATGACGCGCGGACCCGACATCGCGCGGAAGATCGCGCGGATGATGAGGAAGCCCGCGATGAGAATTAGGACCAACCAAAAGATCGACATACCACCTCCGAAAGATGAGGAACGTGACGCGGGTACGAGTTCGCGACTGCGTGTCGTGCCGCGGAGCGACGATTCGTGGCCGCGATAGTCGCTGAGCACGAGATCGACGCCGGTCGTGATGCCGCCGTTAAAATCGCCTTGACGAAAATAGCCGCGCATCGCCTGGCGGATGCTATCGAACGAGCCCGCCGGGAAGAACGCGCGCGATGCACGATCGCCGATGAGGCCGTCCTTCTTCTCCGCTTTCGCAAGGAAGATCATCACGCCGTTGACTTGCTGTTGTGCGAAGGCTTTCTCGGCGGCCGCGGGTGCCGTCTCGCCGTTGAGCGAGGGAACCGTCACGACGACGACCTCTTTGCCCGTCGAACGCTGAAAGTCGGCGATCTTGCTGTTGAGGTTCGAAACGGTCTCGGGCGTGAAAAAACCGCCGCCGTCGTGGACGAACGAGTCGCGAGCGAGTGCGGGCGCGGCGGAAACGCCGAGCGCGAGCACGAGTGCGGCGAGCGCACGAAAGATATTCATGGAAACCCTCTTGTCAGTCACGAGCCTCCATACCCGGTCCGGGGTGGTTTGTTTCCGGTTTGGCTCGCGGCCGGAGGCTAGCGCGAGACCGTGACGACGGCGACGCCGACGATGCTGAGCAAGAAGATCCCGATGAAGACCCAGATTCCGGCCTTTTTGAGCGTTTCTTTGAAATTGCGCTCGCGGCGCGTCCGAATCTTCACGACGTTTTCGCAGCCGCCACGTCGGGGGCGCCCCAAAGGCGTTCGAGGTTGTAAAACGCGCGCTGCTCGGGCGTGAAGACGTGCGCGACGATGGGTCCGAGATCGATGAGGATCCAACCGCCGTCCGCGTAGCCCTCGGTTCGCGCGACCGGGAAGCCGGCTTCCTTGGCCTTCGCGACGATGGCGTCGGCGATCGAACGCGTCTGGATCTTCGAGCGACCCGTCGCGATCACGAACGCGTCGGCTACGATCGTGCGGCCTTCGAGTGGGAGGGTCAGGACGTCTTCGGCTTTGAGGTCGAGCGCGGCGTCGCGCACGAGGTCGATGAGTTCAGGCAGAGCGTCGGCTCCTTCGAAGTTCGAGGGTGGAGAGAGCGGCGAGGGTTTGCGGGGCGGCTTCGAGATCGCGCTTCGCGAGATAGTCGAGAGACGAGCGTAGCACCGCGACCATGGCCGCGTCGAGGTCGACGAACGCCAGGGCTTCGAACGTTTCGCGCTCCGCGTAGGTGCGCCCCGGTTCGAGGGCGTCCGCGAGGTAGACGATCGTATCGAGGCGCGTCATGTCGGGGGCGGCGACCGTGTGGCGCGCGATCGCTTGCAGCACGCCATCATCGATAACGCCGAATCGCTCGCGCGCGAGTTCGGCGCCAAGGCGCGCATGTAAGACGATCGGATGGCGCGCTTCGAATGCATCGATCGCCATCGCGCGCGCGGCGCATTCGGCAAGGAGCCGCTCGGAGGAATAGAGTCGTGCCAGATCGTGGAGCATGCCGGCGAGACGCGCGCGAGCCGGATCTTCGTCATGTCGGCGCGCGAGACGCGCGGCGAGGCGCGCGACGCCGAGCGTGTGCGCGTAGCGGTGGTCTTGCCCGATCGCTTCACGCACCGCACGCGCGAGCGTGACGAAGCGGGCGTGCTCGCTACCGATCGCGTTCGATCGCGGCATCGAGCTCGCGCGAAAGCGACGCGAGGCGGTTGCGATAGAGATCGCCGCGCAGATGACCCGCCCACATCACGACGGCGTTTTCACCGTTGTCGCTGTAATACGCGCGACGTGTCGAGACGATCGTAAAGCCGTATTTCTTATAGAGATTCTGTGCGATGACATTGGATTCGCGCGCTTCGAGCGTGATCCACGACGCGCCACGTTCGATCGCTTCGTGCAAGAGATGGACGAGCAACTCTTCGCCGTAGCGCTTGCCGCGAAAATCGGGATGCACGGCGATCGTCGTGATGTGGGAATCTTCGAGGATCACCCAAATGCCGCCGTAGGCAACGACGTCGCCCGTGCGCGGATCGCCGACGCGTCCGATAAAATAGTGAGCGAGTTTATTATCGGAGAGTTCGCTTGCGAACGCACTGGGCGGCCACGAGGTCGTAAACGAAAGCGCTTCGATGCGCATCACGGGCCGAATATCGCCTTGCGTCATGCGCGTGATCGTCAGCCGTTGCGGCCGATCTGCCGGACGCTGCTCGAGATCGGCGCGCACGCTACGGGGTTCGCTCGGCGTAGTGTGCTTCACCGTAATCGGCGCGCGGCACGTGTGCGCTCCCGAGCGTTCCGAACGTCAGTGCGAATCGGACGATGGCCAAAGCCGGGACGACCGTTTCGTCTTGCGTGGAAATCACGGTTTCGAAATGTTCTCCGAATGCGACGGCTGCGCCCGCCGCGTTTCCATATGCGGTAACGTGCGCGTTCGCGGGAATTATCGCGCCGAGCGTTTCGACCAGCGACGCATAGGTACCGCACGCGACGTGCTCGACCCATGTCGCTTCCGCCGTGGGAATGCGCAGCCGCGCGCACGCGATGCCCGCTCGACCGTGGACGAACGTGACGTGCGTTCCGACCGCATTCGGCGGGGTAAGCGCGTCGTACGACGAGACGCCCGCGAGCGGCAAGCCCGTTGCGAACGCGAGACCCTTCGCGTAGGAAAGCGCGATGCGCAGGCCCGTGAAGCCGCCGGGGCCCGTGCCGACGGCGATCGCGCCGAGCGATTGGAATCCGATGCCGCCGAGAACGTCGTCGACGAGCGTGAGGCCGCGTTCGAGCGCGTCGTTGCCCGATGCCGTTGCGGCCCGCGGCGAGAACGCGCCCGCGCTGTCGACGACGGTTGCGGAGAATGCGCCGAGCGCACCGTCGATGCCGAGCCAGATCATGGGCGCACGATCTCGACCGTCCGCGGCACGTCGCCCGAGCCCACGAACGTTACGGCGATCGCATGCGCCGGGAGAAAGCCCGGTAGTCGATCGGGCCATTCGACGAATGCGATGCCGCGGTCGTCGAGTGCATCGTCGAGTCCGAGTTCGCGCGCGTCGAGCGGCGATTCGATGCGATAGAGATCGAGATGCTCGATCGGCGGCGAGCCGCCGTAGCGATGCCAAAACGTAAACGTCGGGCTCGCGACGTCGGCATCGATGCCGAGCGCGCGGACGACCGCCGCGACGAAGGTCGTCTTTCCCGCGCCGAGATCGCCACGAAGTGCGACCACATCGCCCGGCGCGAGCGATGCGGCGAACGTCGTCGCGAGCCCCTCGAGGCTCTCGAGATCGTTTACCGTGGTGCGAAGGGTCGACAAAAACAAGATGTCCCGGAAGATGCCGCGAACTCGGGCGACATGTGGTGGAGAGCGAACGACGTGCTGGTCGGCGTCATAACCGGCATCTGCGCGGCCGTCGTAGCGGCGCTTTTCGAAGCGGTTTTCGTCGCGCAGCGCTTTTTGTCGCTCGGGTCGCACGGCGGCGGAGTCGGCAGTAAGATCGTGTTCATCGCGATCGTGGGCGCGATCGTCGGCGGCATCGTCGGATTTTTTGTCGGTGCGGTCATCAAGCCACGACCGCAGGTCCGCTAATCATACTTCCCGGGTTTCGCCGGGCTCACCGCAGTCGCCCCGCATGGCGGCTTGCGTCGCGCATCGCGTAATGGACTAGGTATTGGAACCGACATACGATAGAGTCTCAATGGTCAACGTCGAAGACGAGATGCGCGAGAGTTATCTCTCGTACGCGATGTCCGTCATCGCGTCGCGCGCACTTCCCGACGTTCGCGACGGCCTCAAACCCGTGCATCGCCGCATTCTGTTTTCGATGCATGAGAATGGGCGCGACTGGAACAAGCCTTATCGCAAATCCGCCCTGATCGTGGGCGATGTCATGGGCAGATATCATCCCCATGGCGATCAATCGATTTATGACGCCCTGGTGCGCATGGCGCAGGATTTTTCCATGCGCGTGCCGCTGATCGACGGGCAGGGCAATTTCGGCTCGATCGATGGCGATCCTCCGGCAGCTTACCGATATACCGAAGCGCGTCTCACGCGATCGGCGCTGGAAGTTCTCGGGGATATCGACAAGGACACGGTCGATTTCCAGGCGAACTACGACGGTTCCGAGACCGAGCCGAGGGTTCTACCGGCGAAATTCC
>JANYGA010000244.1 GCA_025359485.1 Rhodospirillales bacterium
GCCCCGGAGGCCCGTGGCAAACGGACCCGTCCCGACGACAGTGCCATACTTTTGTCGAAGACGACGTGCGCGCCGTCACCAGCTTCGGTACCTTCCATCATCAATTTCGTATCACGTCTGGGGCCTCGGGCGCTACGCCAACGGTTGTTGGACGCCGTGCCGAGGCTCCGATGCGCCGGAAAACGACGTCGTCGATGCGTTTTTTCAGGACGGTCAGGCGAGCGCGTGGAGCGCTCCGATCACATCGTCCGCGGCGGCGAGGATCTCGTCGATCGTCGCATCGTCGTGGGCGAGGCTCAGGAAGCCCGCTTCGAATTGCGACGGCGCGAGATAGACGCCCCGATCGAGCATCTCGTGGAAGAATTTCCCGTAGAAGACGGTGTCGGACGTCTTGGCACTCGCCAAGTCGACGACGTCCTGCGCCGTGAAGAAGAAGCCGACCATCGAGCCGCGATGCGCGTGTTGGTGCGCCACGCCGTGACGTGCGAAGATATCGTGCATGCCGGTCGTAAATCGCGCCCCCGCCGCGTCGAGACGTTCGTAGATGCCGGGTTCGCGTAGCGCTTCGAGCGTCGCCCGCCCCGCTGCCATCGCGAGCGGATTGCCCGAGAGCGTGCCCGCCTGGTAGATGGACCCGAGCGGCGAGAGCTTCTCCATGATCTCCGCGCGGCCGCCGAACGCGCCGACCGGAAGTCCGCCGCCGATGACTTTGCCGAGCGTCGTCATATCGGGCAGCACGCCTTCGCGTTCTTGCACGCCGCCGGGTGCGACGCGAAAGCCCGTCATGACTTCATCGAAGATCAAGAGCGCGCCGAACTCCGTGCAGAGCGCTCGCAGACCGGCGAGAAATCCGGGCTTCGGCAATACGAGCCCCATGTTGCCGACGTACGGCTCGACGATCACGCACGCGATCGTCGTTCGTTCGGCTTCGAAGACGGTGCGGAGGGCGTCCAGGTCGTTGTACGGGACGACGAGCGTATCGCGCGTGGTACCCGCCGTGATGCCGGGCGAATCGGGCGTGCCCATCGTTAGCGCGCCGCTTCCCGCAGAAATGAGAAACGCATCGGCGTGACCGTGATAGCAGCCCGCGAACTTTACGACTTTTTCGCGACCGGTAAAACCGCGCGCGAGACGCAGCGCGCTCATCGTCGCCTCCGTGCCACTACTACAGAACCGTACTTTTTCGACCGACGGCACCATGGCGATCACGAGCTCGGCGAGGTCGCTCTCGGCTTCGGTCGGCGCGCCGTACGACGTACCGCGCGCGGCGGCACGCACGACCGCATCGATGATGCGATGGTCGGCGTGCCCGAGGATGAGCGGCCCCCACGACATCACGCAATCGATGTACGTATTGCCGTCGAGGTCGGTAAAGCGCGCGCCCGCCGCTTCGCGCACGAAGACGGGCGAGCCGCCGACGCCTTTGAACGCGCGTACGGGCGAATTGACGCCGCCGGGGATGACGGCTTTCGCGCGCTCGAATGCGGCATGGCTACGGTCGCGGGTCATGGACTCATTGCTCCTAGATTGGGTTGCGTGACTTATGGATTCTGCACGCTCGCGCGGAATGCCGCGTAATCGGCGGGCGAATTGACGTTCGTGAGCGCGTGCGCGTCGTCGATGGCGACGAGTCGCGTTCGCATCGCTGCGATGACGAGATGGAGCGCGCCGCGGCCGCCGCGTAAGATCGGCATGCCCGCTGCGATGAACGCGCGACGATCGTAGAGTGCGGCGAGCGGCTCGAGCGAAGGCGGCGCATGCTCGCTTTCATGCGCGGACGGCACGAGCGCCTCGTCGCCAGGCTCGTACGCACGCGCGAGTCGCTCTGCGAATGCGATAGCGAGGAGCGGCGCATCGCCTGCCGCGACGAAGACGAATCGCGCGCGCATCTGCGCGAACGACGAAAGCATGCCGCCGAGGGGACCACGGCGCGCCCAGCGATCGATCACGAGCGGCGCCGCAAGACGCGCGTCGAGATCGCGTGCGAAGGTCGCCTTCCCCGAGAGCACGACCTCACGTTTGCGGCCGCACGTCATGTTGTCATACACGCGCGCGATCATCGGCAAGCGCTCCGTCGCATCGCCGGTTTCGAGCGTGAGTTTGCCCGGTAGCCGCGTCGCTTCACCGCCGACGAGAATCAGCACGCCAAAATCATCGATCGATTCGCGCGCGATCACGTGCCGGCGAAGCCTATCTCTTCGCGTGTCGCTGGGCGTACGATTTTGCGAAGTAGGTGATGATGATATCCGCGCCCGCGCGGACGAATCCGACGAGCGTTTCATCGATCACGCGATCTTCGTCGATCCAGCCGTTTCGCGCGGCGGCTTTCACCATCGCGTATTCTCCGCTGACGTTGTAACACGCGACGGGAACGTCGGAAATTTCGGCGACCGCGCGAATGAGATCCATGTAGGCGAGCGCGGGTTTGACGATGAGAAAATCTGCGCCCTCGTCGAGATCGAGCGCCGCTTCGCGCAACGCCTCGCGGGCGTTCGGCGGATCCATCTGATACGTCCGACGATCGCCGAATTGTGGCGTGCTGTCGGCCGCATCGCGGAACGGTCCGTAAAAGCCCGACGCGAATTTCACCGCATACGACATGATCGGAATCGACGTGAAGCCCGAAGCGTCGAGCGTTTCGCGTAAGTACGCGACGCGGCCGTCCATCATGTCCGATGGCGCGATGATGTCGACGCCGGCCATCGCATACGACAGACCCGTCTTCGCGAGCAGTTCGAGCGTCGCGTCGTTATCGACGTCGCCGCGATCGTCGAGGATGCCGCAGTGCCCGTGATCGGTATATTCGCAGTTGCACAGATCGGCGATGACGATCATCTGGGGGATTGCCGTTTTGATCGCGGCAATCGCGCGTTGCACGACGCCGTTCGGTGCGTGTGCGGACGATGCGTACGCGTCTTTAAAATCGGGGATACCGAAAAGCAACACCGCGTTGATGCCGAGCGCGGAGAGTTCGCGACATTCCGCAACCGCACCGTCGACGCTGTAGCGGAAGATCCCGGGCATACTCGAGATCTCGCCCGACGGTTGTCCGGGATCGGTAATGAAGAGCGGTTGCACGAGGCTCTCGAGGCGCACGTCGTTCTCGCGCACGAATGCGCGTAGCGCGGCCGTCGCGCGCAAACGTCGTGGGCGTTTGCTAAGATCGATCGCGGTGCGCGGTCGCAAGAGTTCGCGGACGCTCATAGTGCCGTTGCTCCGATGAGAAAGTGCGTGACGCTCTGCACGAACGCGCCGATCGACGGTTCCGTTGCGACGACGTCGGGTGGGAAGCCGGCTTCGGTTGCGGCAGTCGACGACGCGTCGCCCATCGCCGCGACGATCGGGCGCGTCCCCGTCGCGAGCAAGCTCGCGAGATACGTCTCGACGGCCTTTACCGAGCCACTGGATGGGAAGAGCAGTGCGCTCGGCGTGCGGTCGCCAAGTGCGGCGCGTGCCGCGTCGCTATCGGGTGCTTCGATGACTTCGGCACCCGCGGTGCGTAGCGCGGGCGCGATCGTGCTCGGTCGTTCTTGCGTGCGCGGCAAGAGAAAGAGATGCCCGGAGAGCGGTGCCGGCGGAATCGCAACGGCGAGGGCGTCGGCGAGCAACGCATCGCCGCCCTGTGCGAGGAGACGATGCGCGAGCGCCTCGCCGACGCGCTCCGCTTCGGCGACCGTCGCGATCGTTTCGTGCGCCTCGCCGCGGACGATGTGCGAGCCATCCATCGCGGCGATGATCGCGCGCATCGCGAGCGTGCCATGCGTATACGTCGCATGCGCGCCGACGGGCGCCTGACAGCCGCCGCGCAACGTGCGTAAGAACGCGCGTTCCGCGCGCACCGCGATCTCGTTGTCGGCATCGGAG
>JANYGA010000270.1 GCA_025359485.1 Rhodospirillales bacterium
CGCGCCAGCGCTTCCGCCCGCATCTCCTCGAGCCGCACCGTGGTAGCGCGAGCGCCGCCATCCTCGTCTCGCTCGCGGCGTTCACGTACCCGTTCGTCAAACTCGCGCGCGCGCCGCGACCGCTCGCGCCGGCGACGTGGCACGACGCCTTTGGCGGGTTGCGCTTCATACGTTCGCAACCGATCATCGCAGCCGCGATCTCACTCGATCTCTTCGCGGTACTCCTCGGCGGCGCGACCGCGCTCTTGCCCGCGTTCGCAAGCGATATCTTTCACGTCGGGGCGCAAGGGCTCGGCGCGCTCCGCGCTGCGCCTGCCCTCGGCGCTGCGATCGTCGCCGGCGTCATCGCACGACGGCCGATCGAACGCCACATCGGCATCACGCTGCTCGCGACCGTCGCGTTGTTCGGCGTGGTGACGATCGCGTTCGCGCTCTCGCGCGATTTCGTACTCTCACTCGCGTTGCTCGCGGTCATCGGCGGAAGCGATATGGTCAGCGTCGTGATCCGCAGCGGCCTCGTTCAACTCGCGACGCCCGATGCGATGCGCGGCCGCGTCAACGCGGTCGAAAACGTCTTCATCGGTGCGTCGAATGAACTCGGCGAATTCGAATCGGGAACGCTCGCGGCATTCGTCGGCGTCGTGCCCGCCGTCGTTATCGGCGGCGTCGGCACGCTCGTCATCATCGCGATTTGGGGCGCGTGCATTCCCGCGCTTCGCCGCGCGGATCGCTTCGCGCGCGTCGAGTAGCGCCTACGGCAGCGGTAACACGCGCGCGATCGCCGCACCCGGCGCGTACGGTCGGGCGTCCATGTCGAATTCGCAACGCGTATTCCACGCGCGCGAAACGGCGATCTCGTCGTAGCCGAGCATCACCGCGAGCCGGCAGAGTTCTTCGCCCGTGAGCGAACCGCTCTCGCGCAACACTTCGATCGCGGCGATCGCGAGTTCGAGCGCGCGACCCGCGCCGCTGGGCCGTCGGCGCAGACGTTCCGATGGCGCCGCATCGTAGCTCTTCGTCGCCGCATCGAGGGCGATGAGGTCGCGTAAGTCTTGCAGGTTCGGATCCACGGTGTCCCCCGAGTCGTCCGCACGATCGCCGTGCACGACGCTTATCTCTGGGTATCGGCTCGGGGTCAGCGGCACTTCAGAACGCGCGGATGACCGAACGCAAAGAAATCACAACCGTTGTCCCAGCCGCACGTAGATCGCGCGCGCGTTGGGATACGAGGACGGCAGATAACCCGCCGTCCCATACGTGAAGGGAAGCGCCTGATGTTGGCCGTCGCGCGTGGGCACGCCGTTGCCGAGCGTGTAGGGCTGCGTCGTCGCGCAAGTCGGCCCGCCACCGAGCGTCCCGCAGAGCGACGCGCCATAGGCGCCGCCCGCGTAACCCGGCGGCCCGATGAGATACGGATTGCCTTGAATCTGCGTCGGACGCGCGTTTGCGAAAAGATTTTCGACGTCGATCACGAGCGTCGTGCCGCGGCCGACGCTCGCCTTGATGCGTAGCGACGCGAGCAATTGTGGTTGGGAACGAAGCGTGTTGGGATCGTTGCCTTCGCGCGTCCCGAGCGTCGCGATATAGGGATTGGTTGTCGCGTCGAACGGCCGCGCGGGATCGCGTAAGAAATAGTAGTTGAATCCCGGATTGACGAAATTGTCGTTTGGGAGTCGGACCGGCGCGTGCGTGATCGGATCGAAGGCGAAGACGCTGCGGCCGTTGCCGTAGGGATAGCCCGTTTCGTACGAGAGCGTCGGCGTGATCGTCACGCCCTTCCCGGCTTTGAGGTCGTAGGATGCGACCGCGGAGAGATCGGGCACGTAGCCGAGCGGGAAGAGGTGGTGCGCGACGATCGCGGGCGCGTTGAGCGCGTTATAACCGAATTGCGACGCGCTCGATGAGAAGCCGCGCGTGTACGTGGCGCTGAGGTTGAAGCCGCCGGTCGATGCCGCGAGTTCGAAGCCGTGAACGAGCAGATTACCCGCATTGGTCGGCACGCCGACACCGCTCGCGTTATCGCCCGATTGCGTCGCGCTGCGCACGTTGAACGGTAGCACGTCGATGAGATTGCGTTCGCTCTTCGCAAAATAGCCGAGGCGTGCGCGCACGACGCCCGTGCGTTGGAGCGCCACTTGAAACGCGTCCCCGGCTTCGGGCGCGATCGCAACGTACGGCGTTCCCGCATCGATGCGCTCGGCTTCGAGCGGATTGGGCGCCTGCGTCGTATGATCGAACGTAACGAGTAACGCCGTCTTCGGCGCGAAGGTGTAGTTGAGGCCGAGATGTGGATCGAGCGCACTCACACCGTAACGATGCCCGTCGCTACGCACGATCCACGTCCCGGTGGCGCGGAGCGTCGACGTCAAGACGAGCCGTTCCGTCGGCGAGAAACGATCGGCGAGATACCCGAGATACGAGTTGAGAATCGGCTGCGAGGTGATGTGATTGTCGAGCGTTGGGACGCGTTGATCGAGCGTCGATGACTGCGTGCGCACTTCGGCACCGTAGTTGATCTCGTGGACGCGGCTCGCGATATCTTGGACGTCGAGCCCGATCCCAAAGAGCCGCGCGTTCTGGTTGCCGTAGTACGCGACCGGGCCGTTTGGAAATGAGAGATCGTCGAAGAACGGCGCGCGCGTTTGCGAACCATATTCGGAGCCGTACGCTTGTAAACGGATCGTCGAGTGTTCGTAGGATCGGAGATCTTGGATTTTTTGCACGCCGTACGTGCCGCGAATGCGCGTCGGCGTGCGCACGATCGCATCGGCCGATGGCGCGCCGGGGTAGGTGCTGCTCGCACCCGCAAACGCACCGTAGGTTTGCCCCGCATACGGCGTTCCGTATTGATCGTACACCGCTTGACCTTCGAGCGTGACGAATGAGAGTTCGTCGCGCTTATTGATACGCAGGTGAGCGTTGGCTCCGAGCGACCACGTCGCACGACTCGAAAGCGAGAGACCGTACGTCGCCGCTTCGACGGGATAGAACGTGTGGCCATCGCCGTAGGTGATCGCTTCGTTGCCGAGCGACGCATCGACGGCGTAGCGGCGACGGAGATCGGGCGTCGCCCAACGGCTGGCGAGTTCGACGTCGTGCGCGCTGGGCGTGATGCCACCCGATAACGTCAGCATCGTCACCGCGGGGTAGACGCCCGTCGCCGGGATCTCATCGACGACGCCCGCCAAACCCTGATTGCTCGAGGTCGAAAAGCCGCCCGTCGTCACCTGCGTGTAGCCGAGACCCGTCGTCGGCAGCTGCGCGCCGACGACGTTGCCACCGGGCTCCGCAATGAGCGCTTGCGGCACGGGAACCGCATCGTAACTGAAGACCGTATCTTTGACTTTTCCGCCCTGTAAGATGACGTTTGCGAATTGATCTTGTTGCACGCCTGGCGCCGCTGCGACCGCACCCTGAACGGTGCCTTGCGTATACGAGCCGAGCCCCGCAGACGACGCCGATGCGAGCCCACGCGCGGCGTCGCCCGTAATGCGAAACACGTCTTGGGTCTCGCCGAAACCGCTTCCGCCGAGCACGCCTCGCGCGACCGTGCGGCCGATCTGGCGCAACGCTTTTGCGAGCGTCGTCGTCGCGTCGACGCGCGCTCCAGGCAAGACCGAGATACCGGTGAGCGACCGTGGCTCGAAGCCCGTCGCAACGAAACTGAGCGTGTACGTATCGGGTGCGACGCCGACGATGGCGAAGCGACCGTCGCGATCGTCACGCGTGCGATACGTGCCCGATGGCGACGATGCGGCGATCTCGACGAGCGGCACGGGTTCGCCGCTCGTACCCGCCGTCACGCGCCCCACGATCGTTCCCGTGGTCGCTTCCGCGGCCCGTACCGCGCGAGCGGGTACGACCGTAACCACGATCGCTAGAGCCGCGGTCGCGATACGCGCGACGGTCGCGTTCCATCGCGTGCGCATCGGTCTTACTGCTCGCGGTCGCGGCGCACGAGCACTTTTTTACCGCGGATCGTCGCGCCGCGCAACGCGGCGATGATCGCATCGGCTGAATTACCGGGCACTTCGACGAGCGAGAAACGATCCGCGATGTCGATATGGCCGATATCTTTGGAATCGATGTGCGCCTCGTTTGCGATCGCGCCGACGAGGTCGGCGGGACGGATACCGCCGCTACGTCCGACGCCGATATAGATGCGCGTGGAATCGCTCGCTTTGAGCCGCAATTTCGGGCCCGTTCGTTCGCTCGCACCGCCGACGCCATTGGCGCGTTCGATCCGGACGTTCGGTCGCGCCGTCGTCCGTATCGCCGTCGGGCGCTCGATTCGCACGGGCGCTTCGTCGCGCGGAATTTCCACGTCGTCGCGCGTGCCACCGTCGCGCGCGAGATCGGCGATCTTCACCGCCGCAGCTGCGATTTCGACGACGTCGAAGTCGTTCGCGAGCGA
>JANYGA010000288.1 GCA_025359485.1 Rhodospirillales bacterium
TGCCGTGAAGACAAATGCATGTTCGTCAGCAGCGATGATGACGAGCGTCGCACGAACGAGCGGACCCGCGACGACGTCGAACGGCGTAGTCGCTTCGGAAGCTATCACACGTTGCACCTCGACCCGAGCCTGAGCTGGTGCGAGTGCAGAGAAGTCGAGCGTATCGAAAAGTGTCTTTTTCGGCGCGACGATTCGCATCGTCTCCCCAGTCGGCGAAAAGGTCGCGCGAAAGGCTTCGTGTCGTGCGATGATCTGGTGCCAAGCGGCTTCCAACGCTCGCTCGTTTAAAACGCCGGACAGTCGCACCGTAACCGATTCGTTGAACGCACAGGAAGCGTCGTCGCCCATCTGCGCGGCAAGCCAAACTTCCGTTTGTTCCGGCGTCAATGCGACGTCGAGCGGACCGCCTGCGATTGCGTTGACGTACGGATGAACCCCCGGCGGCGAAAAGACCCCAGCTCCTTGTAAGACGTCGAGGCTATTAACAAAAGCCGCCACAATAGTTGCAATATCGTCTTCCGAGTGCGCGGTCGTCAGAAAGCATGGAAAGCCTTCCTGGACATACACGCCGCGATCACGCATTTCATAGTAGAGCAGCCCGGCAAGCCGTTCTTCGGGCGCGAAGTTGAAGAAAAATAAACTCCCAAACGTCTCGACTCGGCTGGTGAGGCCACGAACTTCGAGATCGGCGTTGAGTTGCGCGACTAGTCTTCCCGTGCGCTCGGTGAGTGCCGCTTGCAATTCCGGACCCTGTGCTTCGAGGTGACGCAAAACTGCGAGCACCGCTTCCATGACGAGCGGATGGCGTACGAATGTACCTGCGAAGAACGTCGGCGATACCTCAGGCAGCGAATCATCGCCGTACTGCCACATTCCGCCGTCGAGCGCATCCATAAATCTCGCGCTACCGGCGAGGATTCCGATCGGCATGCCACCGCCAACGACTTTACCGTACGTCGCGAGGTCAGCGCGTATACCGAAGAGAGCCTGCATACCGCCCGGATGCATCCGAAAACCCGTAACGACCTCATCGAAGACGAGCGCCGTCCCGGCTTCTGCCGTGATCGCGCGGATTTCGGTGAGAAACTCTTTGGGCTGCAGCGCTGGGTGACGGCTCTGCACGGGCTCCACGATCACCGCGGCGAGATCGCTCGCGTGCTCGCGAACCCACGCGAGACTTTCAGGACTCGCATATTTTAGGACCGTAATATTTCCAACCGACGCTGCGGGAATTCCGGGCGCGATTGGAATCGATCGCGCCGACGTGCGAGCGCCCTTGACGAGGACTTCATCGAACTGGCCGTGATACGCGCCGCCAAAGACGACGATCCGGTCGCGGCCCGTGACCGTGCGCGCGATCCGCATTGCAGCCATCACGGCCTCAGATCCCGTGTTGCAGAATGTGACTCGCTCGTTCCCCGTCATCGCGCAGAAGCGCTCGGCAACCTCGCCCGCAACGTCGGCTTGTGGACCGATCGCAAAACCACGATCGAGCCGCGACCGCACCGCGTCCGTGACAAAATCTGGCGCGTGCCCGAACGCGGTTTGCCCGAAGCCGTTGAGGATGTCAATATACTCGTTACCGTCGAGATCCCACAGGCGCGAACCAGCAGCGCGCTCGCAAACGATCGGGTAGACCATCTCCTTCCACTCCGAGCGGAAGCCGGCAGCGACACGCGGATCGGCAAGGACGGCGCGGTAACGCTGAGTATATGCTTTCGATTTCGCCGTTTTTGTTGAAACTCGGGCGACGAGGGCGTCGACGTGAGACCGCTGCGCGGCGGAGAGGTCGCTCGAGGCGGGCGGAGCTACGCGAAAGACTTCAAACCGTGAAGCGTTCGTATCGATCGCCGCGGGGACGCTTGGGGCGATAAGCGCGTGCGGCGCACCGACGACTGGCGTGCTCGCCACCGCGACCGGAACCGCGACCGGAACGGAACCCGAGAGTAGTAGCAGTTGATCGCGCATCAATTGCTGCATCGCGGCGAGCTGGTCGCGCACGATCGACTCGATCGATAACGCCGGAGAAGCTACCCCATTCGGCGCCGCGACCGAGAGTTGAGCGGCAGAAACGACGGTCGATTGCCCGGGCGCGTTCGTGACGACGAGCGCAGCGGCGTCGGGCGTCACGGCGACCACGTGACCCGCGAGGGCGGAGAGCGAGGGCAGATCGCCCAGTAATTGTCGGAACGTGACCGAGACGCCGAAACGCTTCGCAACCCCTTGGACGAATCGACCGAGAAACAGCGAATCGAACCCGAGTTCGAGGAAAGTCGCGCCGTACGCCGCTTCCTCGACCCGTTCTCCCGAGAGATCCTCCAAGAGCGTGGCGAGATCGCGAGCGACGACGAATGCTCGGTTTTGATCTGCGACCGATTGCGCCACGGGTTCGACAGCATCGACGGGAATAATCGGCACGTTCGTGATCTCCGGATTCGCGTCGCCAGAAGGCGCATCGAGCCAATAACGTCCACGCTCGAAAGCGTAGGTGGGGAGGGAGATGCGTCTCCCGTCGCGCTCGTTCCAGAGCGTCGCTAAATTTGGTCGCGCGCCCGCAGCCCAAAGTCTTCCGAGGGCCTCAGACGCCAATGCGAGATCGCCGCGATCGTCGCCCGAGAGTGACGAGAGAACCGTGTGCGTCGCGTCGCGGCCGAACGTCTGTCGCGCGTTCGACGCGAGTGCCGTTCCCGCACCGACTTCAAGGTACGTCGTCGTGCCCGCGTCCTCGAGCGTGCGGAGCGCATCGGCAAACCGGACCGTCTCGCGCGCGTGATCGGCCCAATATTTGGGCGAGGTCGCCTCGTTAGCGGTAAGCCAATCACCCGTTACCGTCGAAACCAGCGGCATCGTCGGCTCCGAAAGCGTCAACGTTTCGACGAAGCGCGCCAGCGGCTCGCCGATTGGGTCCATGAGGGCAGAGTGAAACGCATGCGACGTCGCCACGCGCTTGCAAAGCACGTTTCGCTCCAGGAGCGTCGCTTCGAGACACGCGATTGCCTCGAAGCTTCCCGACGCCAACGTCTGCTGCGGCGAATTCACCGCCGCAATATCGAGATCTGAGCCCAGGAGCAGACGGAGATCCGCTTCAGCGAGGCGCACGGCCAGCATCGCTCCGGGCAGCATCGACTGCATCAGGCGACCGCGTTCGGCAACGAGCGCGAGCGCGTCTTCGAGTGAGAAGACGCCTGCGAGCGTCGCCGCAACAAATTCACCCACGCTATGCCCCGTCATTGCGGCGGGCTCGATGCCCCAGAAAAGCCACAGTTGTGCGAGCGCATAGGATACGGAGAAAATCGCGGGTTGCGCGATTGACGTCGCCATGAGCGCCACGCGGGTCGTCTCGTCCGCGACGCCCGGATAGAGCAGCGTCCGAAGGTCGGCACCAAGTATGGGCGCGAGCGTATCGGCGCATCGATCGAGCGCCGCGCGAAAAACCGGCTGCGATGTATAGAGTTCGAATCCCATGCCGATGGCTTGTGAACCTTGGCCCGGGAAGAGCCAGGCGATCTCAGGCTCGGAACCGGCGGTACGAACTGTCGCTGGTGGGGCGCTGACAATCGCCTCGAGTTGGGCGGCTGCATCCGCCGTCGAGACGGCAACGAGCGACGAGCGGCATGCGAACGTGCGACGACCAGTCGCGAGTGTGCGCGCGACATCGGATAGCGTAAGGTCCGGATTCGCGCGAAGATGTGCCGCGAGCCGGGCGTGCGCAGCGCCCAGTGCCTCCGACGTGCGGGCCGATAGCACAAGCAGTTCAGGTCGCGCCGCCTCTACTTTGCGTTGCGGCTGCGGCTCCGACTCGAGAACGAGGTGAACGTTCGTTCCGCCCACGCCAAATGCGCTGATGCCCGCTCGTCGCGTCTCGGCGGTCGACGGCCATTCTCCGAGTGCAGATGTCACGTCGAACGGCGTGCTCGCAAAATCGATTCGTGGGTTGGGCGTCCGAAAGTGGAGCGTTCCGGGAATTTTCCCCTCGTGAAGGGCGAGCGCTGTTTTGACGAGGCCCGCCATGCCGGCGGCGACGTCGAGATGCCCGACGTTGGGCTTCACCGAGCCGAGCGTCACGCGCTTTCCCGTCGCGGCGACGCCCGCGAACGCCGTGGCAAGCGCAGCCACTTCAATCGGATCGCCGAGCGGCGTTGCGGTGCCGTGACATTCGATATAATCGATGGTTTCGGGTGCGAAATCCGCCATGCGCAGGGCCGCGGCTACAGCGCCAGCTTGCCCCGTGACGCTCGGCGCCGTGTATCCGACCTTGGACGATCCATCGTTATTGATACCGACGCCACGGATGACCGCGTAGATCGTGTCGCCATCGGCACGCGCGTCGGCGAGACGCTTGAGCACGACGGCACCGGCACCAGCGCCGAACACCGTTCCGCTCGCGTCGGCATCGAACGTGCGGCAGTGTCCATCCCGCGAGACCATCCCGCCGTCTTGGTAGCGGTAACCGCGATGCTGCGGAAACGTGATCGACACGGCGCCCGCAAGCATCAGATCGGCGTGCTCGGCCCAGAGCGCCTCGCAAGCTTGCGCGACGGCCAGGAGCGACGTCGAGCACGCGGATTGCACCGTCATCGCGGGGCCACGAAGATCGAGTTTATAGGCGATCCGCGTCGCAAGAAAATCGGCGCCGCTGCCCACGAGTTCAGGGAAGCGACCGACTTGATATTCCTGCGCAAACGATTCGACCAGCACGCGATTCTGCAAAACGTGCCGGACGAAATATGTCGATACGCTACAGCCGGCATAGATCCCGATACGCTTGGCAGACGCGCGGGGATCGCAACCGGAATCCTCGAGTGCAGCCCAGCACGTCTCGAGAAGAATGCGATGTTGCGGATCCGTCAACTCGGCTTCGCGAGCGTGCATCCCGAAAAAGGCCGCATCGAACCGGTCGACATCGTCGAGCATCGCGCGAGCGGCCACGTACGTCGGATCATCGCGAACTGTAGCGTCGTCCTCGAGCGTGGCTGGGTCGAGTGCGACGATGCTCTCCACGCCAGCGCAGAGGTTCCGCCAAAATGTCGCAACGTCAGGCGCACCAGGAAAACGGCCCGACATTCCAACGATGGCGATGCCGTCACGACGCGAAGACGAAAGCGTCATCGTGCGCGGAGCATCGTCAGTCGCAGAAGAGAGGCGTCCATGGTCGTTATGATAGAGAAAGACACACTTGCTCGCCTAGTCCTCGAAATGGGGATTGCGCGCAATCGTTCTCGGAACGTCGTCGCGTCAGACCCGGTTGGCGTCCCTACCTAGCAACTCAACTCGAGGCGCACGTATCGATGGCCGCAACCTCAGAATATTCGAATGTTCCAAAGCGTTCAACCATACTAGCGGATGTCTGTGCGCCGGGCGTCCTCGCGGTCGATTTTGCGGGACCTGCGCGCACGAGCGATCTTTATTCGCAAGAACTTGACCAAACGACGGGCTTCGGCGACAAACGCCGCAGCGAATTCTCCGCTGGGCGTTTATGCGCCAAACACGCGCTCGCCGAACTCGGGATCGTAAACTTTCCTTTACAAATTAACGATGATCGTCGGCCGCGTTGGCCAGATGGCATCGTCGGCAGCATCAGTCATACGGCTGATTACTGCGCGGCTCTCGTTGCGCGCGCGACGGACGTGAGCGCGATCGGCTTCGACGTTGAGCGAACCGAACGGATCGGCAGAGATCTATGGGATACGCTCTTCACACTACGTGAAAGCGCACGACTTCAAACGTTGTCACTCGAAGAGCGCGCGATCGAAGCGACCATTATTTTTAGCGCAAAAGAGGCCTTTTACAAATGCCATTTCGCGCGTTCGCCCTCGTGGCTCGACTTTACGGATGTGGAAATCGATGTGTCTCGCGGCGTTCGAGAGACTGTGGGAAGCTTCAACATCCAACCATGCTCGGCGCGCGTTGTACGGGCAGATTACGAAGGTCGTTTTATCATCGCTCGTGGCTTCGTTGCGACGAGCGTTATCGTTCCTTCGACTGCGACGTAAATCGCACTGATCTAGGGCATCAAAATGCCAAAACGGTCGGGCTTTTTTTTGTTCGCGGAGCCACGCACTCGGGTTAATGCTAAGCTTTGGTTCGGATCCATCTCCTTAGGTCTAATGTCCCTTGTTCATCAACATCGCCTCGCGTACGCTACGAATGCGAGGAGAGCGTCCCCCAGCTATTGGTGGGAAGTATTCTTGCTTCCAAGGGCGGTCGCGTCGTCCGCGTTCGCTCTAAAAGAAAGCGTTAAGTTCGTGTTTGCATCCCATGTTCTGGAACGGGCTTCGTTCGCGCCGGTCGACATTGCGAGCGAACGGCCAAGCACCTATCTCGCGCTTGTGATTGTCGACGCGGGGGCGCGAATCAAATTTAGCTATTGGAATGGCACTGAAGGAAACGAGATCCGCTCACAGCTGTGCGAAGATGAAACGAATTTTCGGTCGGAATATGTAACGATCGTACGCGGACTCGCGAGCCGAGCGAATAAATCCGAAGTCACGTCAACGGTAACCCTTCGCAACGGTGGTAAATCGATGCGCCTTGCGCCGCTCGTCGGCCTCGAAGGGACGCTCTTCGCACTCGTCATGGAAGCCGATCGCGACGACGGCGTGATGACGCGCGCGGCAAGTCGCTTCAAGCTTACAAAACGGCAGACCGAGGTGCTCGCCCTCGTCCTTACTGGCGCGAGTGCGAGTGACGTCGCACGCACACTGATGATTTCGGAGTACACCGCACAAGGCTACGTTAAGTGCCTTCTTGCGAAAACCGATTCGCGCAATCGCGCCGCAATGGTCGCAAAAGTGTTGGACTGGAAGCAACCACGGCCGCAACAAGCCGAACTCGCAATAGCGCGCTAATTTCCGTAGGACCAGACCGGGCGCGATTTATGCGCCGCGATGTGCCGCGATCACGCGTCGCGCGAAGATAACGCCGAACGAGCAACATCGATCAGTAACCGCGGCACGTCGGGATGACTTCCGAAAAACGCGGAGAGCTCGATTGTGACGCCGAGCTCGGTGCGTGCAGCTTCGACGATCTCGACGATATCGCGTCGTACGTGCATCCCGGGCGTGAGAAAGTACGGTACCGCGACGATTCGACGTGCACCCGCCGCAACCGAAGCTCGCATCGTCGCAGGAATAGACGGTTCGACCATCTCGAGGTAGGCGGCATGCACGGGCATCGCTAGGTCGCTTGCCATGGCGATTGCGAGCGTCACCAGCGACGCGTTGGCTTCGACCGAACGCGAGCCATGACCGACGAGAACGACGTGCGTGTTCACGTGAATTTCGACGCCGCCTACGCGCCGACGAGTTCGCGCACGGCCGCCGCATTGAAATACGACGCTTGCGGATGGTGCATGATGATCGCTGCGGTCGACTGTTCGGGAATGATCTGGAACGCTTCGGTGAGCTCCGTGCCGATGGCGCGTTCCGCATCCAAGAGATCCCACACGATCGCGTGTTGCTCGAGATTCGGACACGCACCATAGCCCCACGAATAACGCTTTCCGCGATCGGCGTCGAGCCCGAGTTCCGCACACACGCGACGATGCGAGTATTCGGCGAGCGCTTCGGCCGATTGCACCGAGAAGCCGTGGAGATAATAGCTCTCGCTGTAGTCGTTCGCAGATTGGAGTTCGTCGATGCGATGCGAGATCGCACGGCCGACCGTCACGACTTGCAATGCGATCACGTCGCTCGCGCCACCATCGACCGGCTCGTTGAGATAGTCGGCGAGACAGAGATGCTCGCCCCCGATCTGACGCGCGAACGGTAAGCGAGCGATTTCGCGCTTCAGATCGAGTGGATCGTAAATGACGATATCGTCCCCGAGGCCGGCTGCGGGAAAGTAGCCGTAGACGACCTTCGGTTCGAGTAGCGAACTCCGCTCGGCTTCGGCTTGATAGCGCTCGAGACGCGGATCGAACTCTTCAGATTTGAGCCGCTCGAAATCGGCGCCTTTTTGATTTGCGGCGCCCCACGAGAGTCGGTACAAACTCTTGAGATCGAAATGCTCCCACAGTTCGCGCGGTGCGATATCGACGATCGTTCGCGGACCGAAGAACGGGGCGCGCGGCGCGGGTACGATCGAAAGATGCTCGCGCGCGGTCGCGCCACTGGCGATTGCCGGCGCGGCGGCATTACGCACGGCGTCGCGCGCGCGGACGGCGTCCGTGCGAATCTGCGTCGTGAACTCATCGCGACGACCGGGCTCGCTCGTGAGACGGTCCATGATATCGAGCCCTTCAAAGGCATCTTTGGCATAGAAGACGCCGGGCTCGAAATAGCGTTCGCCACCGTCGAGGAAACCGATCCGGCGACCGAAATCGCGATTGATCGCCGCACCGCCGATGATGATCGGGTAGTGAAGTTTCCGCGAATCTTGTTCGCTCACGCAGATCGGCATCTGCTTCGATGTCGACACGAGGAGCGCGGAGAGCCCGATCGCATCGGCATCGACTTCGGCCGCTTTTTCGAGAATCGTATTCATCGGGACTTGCTTGCCGAGATCGTAGACCGTGTAGCCGTTATTTGAGAGAATCGTATTGACGAGATTCTTCCCGATATCGTGCACGTCGCCGAAGACGGTCGCGAGCACGACCTTGCCTTTGGTCGAGCCTTCTTTTTTCTCGAGAAACTGCTCGAGATGCGCGACGGCCTTCTTCATCACTTCGGCCGATTGTAAGACGAACGGCAAGATGAGTTCGCCCGCGCCGAATTTATCGCCGACTTCTTTCATCGCGGGTAAGAGCACGTTGTTGAGGACGTCGACGGGATCGCGGCCGGCGAGCACCTCATCGATTTTCGTTTCGATGCCGTCTTTGCGGCGGCGCAAGATCGCATTGTGGATGCGCGTTTCCACGGGTGCGTCTGCGTCATCCGCAACGACGACGGCCGCCGTGCCCGCGGGCACGCTCGCATTTTCAAAATACTCGATGAGATGTTGGAGCGCATCGGGCCGACGATTGAGGACGAGATCGTCGCAGAGGTCGCGTTCGCGCGCGTCGAGCTCGCCGTAGGGCGTGATCTCTTTGGCATGCACGAGCGCCATATCGAGCCCCGCATGAACGCAATGATGCAGCATGACCGAATTGAGTGCGGCGCGCGCGGCGGGTTTGAGGCCGAACGAAACGTTGGAGACGCCGAGGGACGTCAGCACGCCCGGCAACTCCGTCTTGATGCGGCGGATGCCTTCGATCGTTTCGACCGCAGATGGAAAGAATTCGGGATCGCCCGTTGCGAGCGTAAACGTGAGCGCGTCGAAAATCAGAGCGCCCGGCGGAATCCCGTACTCGCCGCACACGATATCGTAGATGCGTTTGGCGACTTCGAATTTGCGGTCGGCCGTTTTCGCCATACCGACTTCATCGATCGTGAGCGCGACGATGGCTGCGCCACTCTCAACGGCCATTGGCAAAATCGTATCGATCTTCTCGCGTCCGTTTTCGAGATTGACCGAATTGATGATCGCACGGCCGGCGTAGATTTTGAGCGCGGCTTCGATGACTTTCGCTTCCGTCGAGTCGATCATGAGCGGCGTCTCGACCGATTGCGCGAGGCGCTTGACGATCGTCGCCATCTGCACGTCTTCATCCGTACGTTCGGTGAGCGCGGTACAGAGATCGAGCACGTGCGCGCCGCCTTCGACTTGTTCGCGCGCGACGAGCGTGATCTCGTCGTAGTCATCGGCGAGCAAGAGTCGCTTGATCTTGCGCGAGCCTTGCGAATTGATACGCTCGCCCACAAGCAACGGCGAGCCATCCTGCTTGAGCGCGGTCGCCGTCATCGCCGACGATGCGAATTGCAACGGTTTCGACTCGGGCGTACGGCCGCGTTTGCCGGCCACGTTCGCGACGAAGGCCGCGATGTGCGCGGGGGTCGTCCCGCAACAGCCGCCGATCGCGTTGACGCCGAAGTCGTGCACGAACGCGCCGAGTTCGACGGCCATTTCGTCGGGCCGTTCGGGATAGATCGTCTCGCCTTTGGGGCCCATGAGCGGGAGCCCGGCGTTCGGAATGACCGAAACGAAACACCGCGAGTTATCGACGAGATACCGCACCGCGTCGCGCATGTGCGTGGGCCCGGTCGAGCAGTTGAGGCCGATCACGTCGATTGCGAGCGCGTCGAGCGTGGCCGTTACCGCGCGGATATCGGTGCCGAGTAGCATCCGTCCGGTGACGTCGAGCGTCGCCTGCGCCTGAATGGGTACGCGCTTGACGCCCGCCGCAAAGGCGCGCGTGATGCCGGCGATTGCGGCTTTCATTTCGAGTAAATCTTGGCTCGTCTCGAGCAGCAAGAGATCGACCCCACCGGCGACGAGGTGCGTCGCCTGTTCTTGGTAGAGGTCGGCGAGTTCGTCGAACGTGATCTTCGAGAGCGTCGGATCCGAAGACGAAATGAGCATGCCCGTCGGCCCGAGCGAGCCCGCGACGAAGCGGGGTTTTTCGGGCGTCGAGTATGCGTCGCAGGCTTCGCGGGCGATTCGCGCAGCGGCGAGGTTGATGTCGACCGTCTTTTCGCCGAGGCCATATTCTTCTAGCTTCAGCCGCGAGGCCGTGAACGAGTCGGTTTCCACGACGTCGGCGCCGGCGGCGAGGTAGGCGTCGTGCACCATGCGGATAACGTCGGGGCGGGTGAGGACGAGCGCCTCATTACACCCGTGGTATTTCGCGCCGCCGAAATCGTCCTCAGTAAGCTCCATTTCCATTAGCTCGGTGCCCATGGCTCCGTCAAAAACGAGAACACGGTCAGCGAGCGCGGATAGATATCGCGACGGGATCGGCTTCATCTGCCAATTATGCTATACAGGACCTCCGATCGCCAGCTGATTTTGTCCAAATACCTGCACAATGGAAAACTTGGACAACGATTGCCGCAATACGTGTCGAATCGGCTCACCAAAGGCGGCGTCCAGCTTATCTGGAAGCGGCACAGGATGCCGATCGTCGAGACGACCAATCTCTGCAAATCCTTCGCCGGTTATAAAGCGATCGACGGTGTATCCCTTGCCGTCGAGACCGGAACGATTCACGCAATCATCGGACCAAACGGTGCCGGCAAGACGACTTTCTTCAACTTGCTTTCCGGATTCGAAACACCGACCTCCGGCACGGTTCGGTTCGACGGGCGCGAAATCACCGGCCTTGCGCCACATGCCGTCGCTCAACTCGGCATGGTCCGAAGCTTCCAGATCAACAGTATTTTTACGCACCTCACGGTGCTCGATAACGTCAAAGTCTCGCTGGAAGCGAAGACCGACCTACCGTCTCGTTTCTGGCTGCCGGGACGTGCGACGCGCGTGCTAGACGCGCGCGCTCGCGAGCTTCTCGCTGACGTAGGGCTCGATCGCGAACGGGATTTGCTTGCGGCGCAACTCTCGTACGGCCGTAAGCGAGCACTCGAGCTTGCGATTTCGCTCGGCCAAAATCCAAAAGTCTTACTACTCGACGAACCGACCGCCGGCATGGGCACCGAAGACGTCGGGCGGATCGCGCAATTGATCGCGCGTGTCAAAGCCGATCGCACGATCGTGCTGGTCGAGCACAACCTTAGCGTCGTGGCCGATCTCTCCGATCGTATCACCGTCTTGCAACGCGGGCGCGTGCTCGTCGAAGGCACGTACGCCGAAGTTCGTGCCGACCAACGCGTCATCGATGCGTATCTCGGCGGAGGCGCGGGCGTCCACGCCTGATCGCGTGATCTCACTTCCACCGCTCGCAATCGTTGCGATCGGCACGCATGCCCGCGTCCCACTGGGCGCCGTCTCGCTCGCCATCTATCTCACGCTCTTCGTGTTCGCGATCGTCGTAACGCGCATGCGCCCCGCGCTCGGGCTCGCGCTTCTCATCGCCTGCGATCCCTACGATTACGCGCACTACGTCCGCTTCACGACGATCACGCTTGCGAAAGTCGCACTCCTGGGCGTCGCGGTCGGTCTCGTCCTGCGCCATGCATCGTTGCGACCGCTTCGTGCGCGCTCGACCCTCCCGCTGCTGGCGGGCGCGATCGCGATCGCGGTCGCAACCGCGCTCACCGTCATTCCCGGCGTGTACGTCGATGCGATCGCGCGCGAAACCCTGAAGGCGATCGAGTATCTCGCGCTCTTTTGCGTCGCCATCGTCGCGCGCGGCGCGGACGACGACGATCGGCCGATCTGGTACGCGTTGTTTGCGACGACGACGCTCGTGTGTCTCGGCGCGATCGTTCAGGAGTTTACCATCGCCCCTTCTGGCGTGATGATCGGCGGCCACGTCGTCGCGCGGATCGCGGGTCCGCTCGAAGGACCGAACCAACTTGCGGGTTTTCTCGACATCGCCTTGGCGTTGCTCGGTGCGCGCGCGCTTCGCGATCGCGATCGCGTCGCGGCGGTCGTGTTCGTACTCGCGCTCGTTACCGACGTTCTGACGCTCTCGCGCGCGGGCGCAATCGGTGCCGTAGTCGCCATCGCGACGGTCGCTTATTTCTTCGCGACGCCCCGCACGCGGCGACCGCTCGCGCTCGGCGCGACGGCGTTCGTTGCGATCGCGGTTGCCGCACTCGCACGATCGGGTCTAGGGCAGCGCCTCTTCTCAGCGAGCGACGTCGACACCGCGAGCGGCCTCGGCTCGCGCGGCGAACTCTGGCATGCGGCAATCGACTTCTGGCGTTCGAGCCCGCTCCTCGGCATCGGGGCCGGCAATTTCGAACTCGATCTGCCGCAAGTCGGGCTCGTCGGTGTACGCACGCACGCCAATAGCCTCTACCTGCAGTCGCTAGCCGAAGGCGGCATCGTGCTCTTCGCCGCGACCATCTGGACGATCGTTGTCGCCGTGCGGATGCTCCTCGTTCGTGCGCCGCGCGAAGCACTCTTCATCGGCGTCGGCGCGGCGACACTCGCGCTCGCCGCGCACCAGATCCTCGACTTCCTCACATTTTTTACGAAAGTTGGCGGCTTCTGGTGGCTCTGGCTCGGGATCGCAGCGGGTGCGCTCGCGCGCGTTCCGCACGACGAAGGCACGCGCGCGTGAGGGCGCTGCGAACGTTCGCCGCGATCGTGCTCGTATGTACGCTCGTGGGCTGTCTCGAGGGCAAGAAGATCAGCGATATCGACGACCCCGCGGCATCCGTCGCAACGCCGGGTCGCGATGGCACGACGTGGCGGCTTCCGGTCGGCGTCGCAATCGGCTCGGCGAAACGCGGCGATCGCATTATCGACGGACTCTATCCCGCCACGGCCGCAAACGATACATGTTGCTGGCTCGCCCCAAACGCGCGCGTGCTCCTGGATGTACCGCGCGGCGCGCGCCATGCGACGATCGCCTTTTTGGTATTGCCATTTCCATTCTTCGAACGTCATCCATCAGCCGTGACGCTCCGCATTGGCAAACGCGAAACGCACGTTGCGAATCTCGTGCCGGGCGTGCACCGCATCACGGTCGATGTCGCGCTCGCTTCGTCGCCGCAAGCGCGAACGGTTGCGATCCACGCCGAGCCAACGTTCGTTCCCGCGCGCGAAGGCGTCAATGCCGACACGCGCGAGCTCGGGATCATCCTCGACTCGATCGCGTATTTCTAAGGCGTCCGAGGACCGGCGCGCACGCGCCCGAACCCCCGTGCCATGAATGCCGAAACGATGCTCGAGACGCGCGGCCTCAATGCCTATTACGACGAGAGCCACGTGCTGCGCGGCGTCGATCTCGACGTCAGACGCGGCGAAGTCGTGACGCTCGTCGGCCGCAACGGCGCCGGGAAAACGACGACGCTCAAATCGATCATGGGCATCGTGCGCAAGCGCTCGGGTTCGATCTCGTTCGAAGGTACGCCGATCATCGGTCTCACCTCCGATAAGATCGCGCGCAAAGGCATCGGCTTCGTACCTGAGGAGCGCGGTATTTACGCGACGCTGACCGTCGCCGAAAACCTCGCGCTGCCACCCGTCGTCAGCGAGATGGCGTGGCCGCTCGATCGCATTTACGGACTCTTTCCCATTCTCAAAGAACGCGGTGCCGCGATGGGCACGACGCTCTCGGGCGGCGAGCAACAGATGCTCGCCATCGCACGCGTCTTGCGCAGCGGCGCGAAGCTGATCTTACTCGACGAGCCGACCGAGGGGCTCGCGCCCGTCATCGTCGATGCGATCGGCGATCTCATTCTCGAGATCAAAAAGACGGGCGTCACGATTCTGCTCGTCGAGCAGAACATGCGCTTCGCAACGCGCGTCGCCGACCGTCACAATCTGATGGTTCACGGCCGTATCATCGAGACAATGACCAACGCCGAAGCGATCGCGCGCGAGAACGATCTCCTCGCGCACCTCGGCGTCTAGTCAGCTCGCACTCGCGAGCTCGACGTCGGCGGCTTCTTCCTCTTCCACGATCGGCGGTCGGGCGAAGAGACGGTGCAATATCTCACCGACGATGCCGCGTCGTGCGACGAGAATGACGACCGCGAAGACGAGTCCCATTACGATATTCGTCTTGTCGCCGATCGCCGTTTTCGAGACGAAGAAGTCCAGCGATTCGTACACCGCCGCGCCGACGATCGGGCCGTAGATCGTGCCGATGCCGCCGAGGATCGTCATGATCACGATCGCGCCCGACGTGTGCCAATCCACACCGTCGAGGCCCGAAAGCCGATTGCCGATCGAAAAGAGCGCGCCCGCAAGCCCCGCCATCGTTCCCGACATCACGAAGGCCGCGAGCTTGAAGCGATCGGTATCGTACCCGACGCTCTTCGCGCGATTCTCGTTCTCGCGCATCGCCGCGAGCACCGCACCGAACGGTGACGTCACGATGCGCACCGCAAGTGCCGTCGCCGCGGCCACGATCGCGAGCACGAGAAAATAGTAGACGTGATCGTTGTCGAGCGGAAAGCCGAAAAACGTGCCGCGCGTCTGCACTTGCAATCCGTTTTCGCCGCCCGTGAAATCAACGAGTTGGAATGCGAGGAAATATTGGATCTGCCCGATCGCGAGCGTGATCATCGCGAAGTAGATGCCGCTACGCCGCACCGCGAGGGCGCCGACGGCAAGTGAGAGCACGGCCGCGTACGTTACACCGCAGAGGACCGCCAGCGGAAACGACGTCACCCCATGAGCGATCGCGATCGTCGCCAGATAGCCCGAGCCGCCCCAGAAGAGCGCGTGACCGAACGAGAGCAGACCCGTGAAACCGAGCAGCATATCGAACGCCACGGCCACGAGTGCGAAGCAGAGCAGGTCGATCGCGAAAACGACATAGACGCCGGGTAGAAACGGCAACACGAGCCCGAGTGCCAGAAGCGCCGCACCGACCGCGAGCCCGCGGCGGCCTTCGATGAGTGCGAGTGCCACTACGCGGTCCGCTCGGTCGTTCCGAAAAGCCCGGTCGGCTTGAAGAGAATGACCAGCACCATGACGACGAAGATGAGCGTGTTGGCGATCGGCGGATAGAGCACGGCGCCGACGGCCGCGATGACGCCGAGCGCGAAGCCCGCGACGACGCTCCCGAGAATCGAACCGAGCCCGCCGATGACGACGATCGCGAACGTGTTGATGATAATCGCATCACCCATCGTCGGCGTCACATTCGTATTGGGCGCGGCGAGCACGCCCGCGAAGCCCGCGAGCGCGACACCACACGCGAAAACGCCGCTGACGAGCCGACTCGTATTGATGCCGAAGGCACGCGTGAGTTCGGGTTTTTCCGTGGCCGCGCGAATGCGCGCACCGAGCGGCGAGCGTTCGACGATAAAATACACGGCCGCGCAGACGACGATACAGACGACGATCACGAAGAGCCGATACGTCGGGTATTGCGTGAAGCCGAGATTGGTCGCGCCCGCGAGCAGTGCCGGCGTTTCGTACGGCGAGCCGAGCGCGCCCGCAGCGAGGCGCATCGCATCTTCGATGATCAGCACGGCGGCAAACGTGAAGAGCAGATTGTAGAGCGGATCGATCTCGTAGAGCCGTCGGAGCAACGTCGTCTCGAGGAGTAATCCGAAGAGGCCGATGACGATCGGCGCGACGATGAGAGCGACGAAGAACGGCATGTGAAACGCGAGCGCACCGTAGTACGCGACGAACGCGCCGAGCATGTACATCGCGCCGTGCGCGAAGTTAACGATGCGCAACATCCCGAAAATAATCGACAATCCTAACGCCAGCAACGCGTAGAAGCCGCCGTTTACGAGACCGTTAAAAATTTGGGTTATTAAATATTCGGGACTCACGAACGCGGGCTCCGATCGCTCGACGCAAGGGTCGGGATGCGAAAAGCGAGCCGACGATTCGCCGTCGGCTCGCTTGCGGCTAGTGGACTACCAGTCTTTCTTACAGACCGATTGGGATTCCGGACGGAACGCGCGGCCCGGCGGGATCGTCTGCACGAGCTTGAACCACGCGTGCGGTTCTTTGATCTTACTCTTGTCGAGCACATCGACGACGTACATTTCGTGCGTCACACGATGGTCGCGCGCGCGCCACTCGCCGGCCTTGGCATAGAAGTCGTTGAACGAGCGGCCATCGAGATAGGCTTGCACCTTATCCGCTTCGACCGACCCCACGGCCTTGACCGCATTGAGCCACTGCGTCGTCGCCGAATAGTCTGCTGCTTGAATATCGGTCGGTCGGAGCCCGCCACCGACGCGCTTGGTGTAGCGATCCGCCCACTTGCGTGCGGCCGCATCTTGGTTCCAGTACCACGACGTCGTGATGCGCGATCCCGAGAAGACATCGGGGAGCGCGTCGACGTCGGAGAGGAAGAGCAGGCCGACGGCGATTTTCATCTGCTTGTCGAGCCCGAACTGCTTGACGCCCTTCATCGTGTTGACCGTGTCGGCGCCGGCATTGAGCACGCCGAGCACGTCGGGTTTCGCATTCTTCGCCGCGAGCAGATACGACGAAAAGTCCGTATTGCCGAGCGGAATGAGATCGGAGTGGATGAAGCTGCCGCCCTCGGGCTTGATGTTGGCCGTGAAATCGGTCAGCATCTGCGCGCCGAACGCGTAGTTCGGAACGATGCCGTACCACGTCTTGCCGCCCGAACGCGCGACGTTGCGCCCCGTCGATGCTGCAAGTGCGTACGTATCGTAGGCGTAGTGATACGTGTACTTGTTACACGCGCTACCCGTCACGGCCGAGGAACCGCCGCCGGTGACGATCGCGAGCTTATGCTTCTCTTTCGCGACGCCAGCAACGGCGAGCGCGGTTGCGGAGTTCGTCATGTCGAGTGCGAGCTCGGCGCCACCGTCGTATTCTTCGCGCGCTTTGGTCGCGGCTTCGGGACCGTTGTTGCGATGGTCGACCGTGTCGACTTCGATCTTGCGGCCCAGAACCGACCCGCCGAAATCTTCGACGGCCATCTTCGTCGCTTCGACCGCGCCGCGGCCTGCGAGCGCCGCATACACGCCGGACATGTCGGTGATGACGGCAATTTTAATCGGGCCATCGGCCGCCGCACTCGCTTGCGGGATGGCGGCGGGCAGGGTAACGGCGAGCGCTGCAACGAGCGCGGTCGATACGCGTAGTGTTCTCAAATGATAACGTCCTTTTGCGTTTGAATGCTCCACGTGCGACTTCACACACGTGCGCACAATTCCCGCGCTCGTAACGCATTCTTTGCGCGCGGAGTGCTACGATACGGTAGGGGCACCTATCGACGGTAAAGGAGCTTTGCATCTATGTTCATTGAGTATCGTGGCAAAACGCCGCGCGTT
>JANYGA010000294.1 GCA_025359485.1 Rhodospirillales bacterium
CTGGTGCGCGAATGGAATGGATCTTCAAAGATTGGGTAGAGGTTGCATCACCTACCGAGCTGGAGCTACACGATGAACCACCAGTCTACCGCAACGGCTGAGCGTCCACCGCTCTCCTCGCCCGACGCCGCCTTCGTTGCCGAATTGCCGTTGCCCGATGTCCTAAAGCGGTTTAGTACCGATCTCGCCGCTCTCGCGAGTGCGGAAATCGCGCTCGTAAAATTGGAACTCGCGCAAAGCACGCCGAAAGTCGGGAAATCGATCGGTCTCTTCATCGGCGCGGCGATTTTCGGACTCGGCGCATTCCTCGCACTCACCGCAACGCTCATCGCCGCAATCGCTATCGTGTTACCGGTTTGGGCGGCAGCGCTCATCGTAACCGTGGTCTACGTCGTGGCGGCCGCAGGCGCTGCACTCGGCGGGAAAAAGGAACTCGCGAGCGTTACGAGCCCGATTCCGAATCTTACGCGAAATCTGCGCATCGACGCCGAGACACTCAAAGCCGGTTTCGGACGTGGACGATGAGCGATATGAATCGTAAGAACGAAGCCGACCTCAACGGCAACCTCGAAAAAGCGCGGCGTCACATCGCCGCCTCGGCCGAAGCCGTTTCGTATCGCGCGGATATTAAAAATCGCGCGAAAGATGCGATCGAGCAGGCCAAAGGCAACGTCCTGGCCGCGATCGCGCAGACGTTCGACACCGCGAAAACCAGCGTCCAGAAAGCAGCATCGACCGCGCAAGATACGGCGAGCGATTTGAGCGAGCGCGCGCGACCGCACGTGGAAGCCGCGATCGAAAATGTACAATCGGCCGCCGACCGTGTCGGCGAAAATCTCGCACCGGTCGTCGAGAGCGTTCGAGAAGTTGCCGAGTCTGCCGTGGCAACCGTGCAACATGTTGCCGATGCGGCGAGCGACGCGATCGTCCACGCTAAGGAATCGTGAACGCCTGCGGTTCCCGTTACCGACTCGTTGCGTGTAGGGTTCGAATGACGGGAATCGCCTTTTCGATTTCAACCGGTCGGTATCTCGTCCAATGAGAAGCCGCGAAGCGCTCGATCCGCCAGAGATTGTCACCGAAGGTCTCATGCGCGCGAAAAATTTCGTCCCAATCGCTTTTCGTAGTGCCGTAGGTCGTTCGTGCTCGCGCAAGGTCGGCATCGCTACCGTCCCGCCGCCATAGTTTCCGCAAGAGTGGCCGCGTTTGTAAACGCAAAACCGTAAGCGCGGGGTCTTCGACGCAAATTCCGCTCTGATCTCGCAAGCCGCCCAAAAAGGACGCAAACCCGCCGTGGGCTCGGGCGTCGAATCGGGCAGACGTCGCGACGCTCACACGCATGCTATGCCGTACGCGCGCGTCGATACGATCCAACGCTTCATAAAATGCGATGTCTTCATGGCGAGCACGCGGAGGCACGCCACCGGCACGTCGATAAGCGTCGGCGGTAACGGCAAAACTCGCACCAAAATGCTGGCCGTGTCGCGGAAGCGGATCGTGCGCAACGGGATCGTAGATCGCGTCGAGTTCGCTTACGAGACGGCGATAGATCTGATCGCGAAGGTAGAGAAGTCGCGTCGCGGGGTCGAGCGCGGCGAGCTCTGCGGTGGCGATGCGGATTCTACCGGTGACGGCATCCGCTGCACGCATTTCGTCGATGATCGCGGCGACCCACGTCCGGTGGACGCGGGTATCGGCATCGGTCGATGCAATGATGCCCAGAGGCTGCTTCGCTCGCAGAAAGCGATTCGCCGCGCTCTCCATGAGAAGACGTCGAGCGGTACCCACATGGGCGAATGGCTCCGGTACGTCGATCTCCGCAACGACGGTCGTCGGTCGCGTGTGTGCGGTACCGAAATCGCGCGCGACCTTGGCGGTATCGTCACGACAATTATTCGCAAGAACGATGATGTCGAACGTATCGGCGTCGATCGGTTTCCCGTCGAAGGTGCACTGCTGCGCGAGTGCATCGAGCGTATCGGGAAGTGAGCGGCTTTCGTCGCGCGCCGGAATCACGACGGTCAGCTTCGTGCTAGCGTGCAGAGGTGGCAGATCGATCGAAAGTCTCATGCATCGCGCCGTTACCCAAAATGTAATAAAGAAGTTTTCGAGTTCCCAATTGTGCGGTAAAGACGACCACCCCCCATTCTTTTTAAGGAGATGAACGTGTCCGGACCGACACCAACCATCAACACCTATATTAGCGATATGCTAGCACTCGAGCGTCATATGCTCGTACCGATCGAAAAACAGCAGAACGATTCTGCCGTGCAAGCCGAAGCCGGCGCCGCACGTCTCGTCGATGAGATAGCGTCGGTCGCGAACGCTCATGTCGACGCACTCACGACACGGCTCGACGCCGTCGGTGGTCATGCAGGTTCGCCGATAAAATCGGCTGCTTCGTCGGTGGCCGGAGTCGTTGCGGGCACGATCAACAGCGTGCGCAAAACCGAAGTCTCCAAAGATATCCGCGACGATTATACGGCGATGTGTCTTGCGTCTGCCGGCTACACGATGTTACATACGACCGCACTCGCGCTCGGCGATCATGCGACGGCAACGCTCGCAGAAAAGCACTTGAGCGAATACGCCGCCTGCATCATGAAGGCGAGCGCCGCGCTTCCTTCAATCGTGCTTTCCGAGCTCAGTGAAGAAGGCGTCACGATCGATCCGAGCGTGGCGCAAAAGGCTAGGAAAGATATCGAAGAAGCCTGGTCGACGAGCGGATCCCGCGCCTAACATGCTGGCTTGGCCGGAGCCTCAACGCTCCGGCCA
>JANYGA010000084.1 GCA_025359485.1 Rhodospirillales bacterium
ATCGGCCATCTTACTCTCACCCGGGCCGATGTGGGCGTCGCCGGTGGCAAGGGCACGGGCGCGATCTACCGCAAAGGTGAACTCGTGGGAACGTTCCCCGAAGCCGAACTGCTTGCCGCACTCCGTGCGGAGATCGAAAAAGTCATCGTGGATGTCTATCCCGATTTTATTGGTGAAACGGCACATGGAAAAGCTCTCGCTCCGGTTTCCTAGCCGCCGCACCGTCGGTGCGACGGTCGTGGCTTCGGCGTTCGCGGCCGCGTTGACGTCGCTCTCGCATCCGGCGTCGCTGCGGATCGATGGCTTGCGCACCACCTCCGACGTTCCGCCCGTGACGACGGCCAAGGGCGCCTACGTTCCGCTGCGCGCCGTTGCGGAATCGCTCGGCGCCGACACCAATTACGATGCGAAGTCGGGGACGATCGAGTTGACCCGTGCCGACGATACGCTACGCCTTCACGTCGGAGACCGCGTCGCAACGCTCAACGGCAAAAAACTCACGCTGAAAACGGCGCCGTTTGCGGTGCGTGGTCGAACGATGGTCTCGCTCAACGTGATCGCGCGTGCGCTCAAAACCAACGTCCGTTACGATGTCTCGCATGCGAAGATCGACGTCATGACGCCGGGCCTCGTCGAAGCCGGAGCGCAAGAAGTAGCTCCCTAGGTCGCGGGAAGTTCGCCGCGCACGAGTTTGTAGGCCATCACGAAATCACCGCGTAGCGAGAAGAGCGGATACGCAAACGTCTTTGGCGTGTTGCCCTCGATGACGAAGTGTGAGAGCCACGCGGGAAGATAGCCCGCCACGAGCGCTGCGGCGAAGAGTTGCGGTTTGCGTCGTACGGCCGCCGCGGTAACGAGCGCGAGTGCCGATGCCGTTCCGAGCGCATGCACGACTTGCGTTCGTCGATCGGCGTGTGCGTCGAGATACTGCGGCAGAAATTCTTCGAACGTCATTCGTATTCGAGCGGATCGGCCGTCGCGACGATCGCGCGCGGATCCGATTTCCAGAAACCGTATGAGAAGAAGAACACGAGCCCGACGGCGAGCGCGATGATAAACCAAATCCACGTCGTGTGCGAGAGGCCGAAGATCGCGAGAAACGCCGACATCACGATGCCCAAGATAGGAAAGAGCGGAACGAAGGGGACGCGAAACGTGCGCGGCAGATCGGGTTTGCGTTTGCGGAGAAAGAGCACGCCCGCGCAGACGACGATGAATGCGATGAGCGTGCCGATGTTCACGAGATTGAGCAATTGATTGAGCGGAACGATGAGTGCGAGGAGGGCGACGATCACGCCCGTGACCATCGTCGTAATGACGGGCGTGCGAAAGCGCGGATGGACTTTGGCGACCACGGGCGGGAGCATGCGGTCGCGCGCCATTACGTAGAAAATGCGCGTTTGACCGAGTAACGACGACAGCGCGACGCTCGTCGTTCCGGCGAGCACACCCATCGTGATGATCCACGTGAGGATCGGAAGATGCAGCGGCGCGAGTGCGTACACGAGCGGATTCTTCGCGGGCACGTGCGCCCACGGCACCGCCCCCACGAGCACGATCGCGGTCGCGCAATAGATGAGCGTGCCGATCGCGAGCGCGCCGATGACGCCGTAGGGAATATCGCGCTGCGGATTCTTGCATTCTTCGGCCGTCGTCGTCGCGGTGTCGAAGCCGATATAGCTGAAGAACACGTATGCGGCGATCGGAATGATGCCGAAGGGTTGATCGGCTTCGACCGCACCGCCGAAGGGCGTGAGCTTTCCCCAACCGTAGGGATGGAAATCGGTGAGGTTGCTCGCGTGAAAGAGCGTCGCACCCGCGACGATGAAGACGAGCAACGCCGAAATTTTCAACACGACGAATATATTATTCGCCGTCGCCGATTCGCGAATACCGATCGATAGCAAGACCGAGAGCCCGAGCACGAAGAGTGCTGCGACGACGTCGGCTTGGGAATGCGCGAGATCGTAGGCCGCCGGGTTCCACCAGTCGCCTTTGATGACGAGATTGGACGCCGACGCCCATGCCGGCACGGTGAAGCCGGCGCTCTTGAGGACGTCTTGCATCGCGGCGGAAAACTGCTGCGCGACGGGTGCGGCGCTGATGCCGTATTCGAAAATGAGCGCAAAGCCGATGATCCACGCGGCGAGTTTGCCGAGCGTCGCGTAGGCATACGTATACGCACTTCCGGCGACGGGCACCATCGCGCCGAGTTCGGCATAACAGAGCGCCGCGAAGAACGACGTGAGGCCCGCGAGCAGATACGAGACGATGACTGCGGGACCGGCGCCTTTGACGCCCGTGCCGATCGTCGTGAAGATGCCGCCACCGATCATCGTGCCGAGGCCGATCGAGGCGAGATCGCGCGCGGTCAGCGCGCGGCGTAGGATTTTATTTTTACTTTGCTCCCGAAGTGCTTCGACGCTCGTGGTTGCGAAGAGGCGATTTCCGAAGACCTTCACGCGCGCGCTTCGGGCGGCTTCGTTGCGGGATTCCAAAGGTGCTCGGGTTGGCCGAGGGCCGCGTTGATCCAACGCGACCACACGAAGAGTGCATCGGAGAGTCGGTTGACGTATTGCATCACGTCGCCCGAGATCGGTTCGTTGCCTTGCAACGTGACGAGAAGCCGTTCGACGCGGCGCGCGATCGTGCGTGCTTGATGGAGAAATGCGCCCGCTTTGGAACCGCCGGGATGGATGAAATTCGCGAGCGGTTCGAGATCGAGTTGCGCTTCGTCCATCGCGCGTTCGAGCGCTTGCGCATCGGCGGGCGTGATGAGCGGCATGCCTTCCCAACGATCGGCCGGCAGCGTCGCGAGATCGCTACCGAGGTTGAAGAGTGCGTCTTGCGTCCAAGCGAGCCATGCGTCGAGTTCGACGGCTTTCGCGTTGCCGGATTCGCTTTCGCGGATCGCATCGGCAAGCGCGGTGCGTGCGAGGCCGATCACGGACGAAAGCTCGTCGACGGTCCCGTAGGTCTCGATGCGAAGCGCATTTTTCTTGACGCGCTGACCTCCGACGAGGCCGGTAGTTCCGTCGTCGCCGGTGCGGGTGTAGATGCGTGTAAGTTTCGGCACCGCGGCGCTTTCGCTGCAACGGGGCCGACATCCGTCGCTCACGAAATGGCAATTTCGGCGAGGGAGAATTCGATGAGTGATATGGCGCTCGAATACAAGCACTTCCCAATTACGGTCGAGATGTTCAGCCGAATGGAGCAGATGGGCATCCTTGCCTCCGATGCCCGCGTCGAACTTCTCGACGGGGAATTGATCGAGTTGGCGCCCATAAGTTCCGAACATCAGGATCCCGTTCGGAAGCTCAACGCAATTTTCGTAAAACGCTTCGACGGACGTGCGATCGTCGATGGCAGCGGGCCAGTCATCATCGATCCGATATCGGCGCCCCAGCCCGATCTCATGCTCCTGGTCAGGCGAGATTATTTGCGGCGTCTGCCCGACCAGCACGATGTGCTCCTCGTCGTCGAGGTCTCCGTTTCGTCGCTGCGGTACGATCGGGGTCGTAAGCTTTCCACGTACGCGCGATCGGGTGTCCCCGAAGTGTGGATCGTCAATATGGTCGATCATCGCGTCGAACGGTATGCCGACCTCGACGACGGCATGTATGCGACGGTCGAACATTTGCGACGCGGTGCGACGATCGCGCCGCGCGCTTTTCCCGACGATGCGATCGCGATCGACGACTTTCTCGCAGAGCTTTAAGCGGCGACGGCGTCTGCGGAGCGGTCTCTCTCGATCGCTCGAGGGACTCAAGCCGCGTGCATACGCGGGGAAGTGACCCGCCACGGTGCGAAGGAACGCGGCTTGTGATGTCCCAGACCGACGCTCCCGAAAAAACGCCGCTCGTCAAAGAGATCCCGCCGAAAGCGAAGGATCTCTCCGACTGGTACCAAGCCGTCTGCTATAAAGCCGAGCTCGTTTCGCTCGCGCCCGTGCGTGGCTGCGTGGTGTTGCGGCCGTACGGGATGGGCTTGTGGGAGCGGCTCCAGGGCGCACTCGATTCGCGCTTCAAAGCGACGGGCCACGAGAACGCGTATTTTCCGCTGCTCATTCCCGAGAGCTTGCTCATGCGCGAAGCCGAGCACGTGGAGGGCTTCGCGCCGGAAGTCGCGTGGGTGACGCACGGCGGGAACGAAAAGCTTGCGGAGCGCCTCGCGATACGACCCACGAGCGAAGTCATCATCGGGACGATGTACGCGGAGTGGGTGCAGTCGTATCGCGACTTGCCGATCCTCATCAATCAATGGGCGAACGTCATGCGGTGGGAAAAGCGGACGCGGCCGTTCTTGCGCACGGCGGAGTTTCTCTGGCAAGAGGGCCACACCGCGCACGCGACCGAGACAGAAGCCGCAGCCGAAGTCGCGCAGATGCTCGAAGTCTATCGCGAAGTCGCCGAAGATATTTGCGCGGTCCCGGTCATCAAAGGCGAAAAGTCCAGTACCGAACGATTTGCGGGCGCGACGCACACGTTCTCGATCGAAGCGCTCATGCCCGACGGCAAGGCGCTGCAAGCCGCAACGTCCCACGAACTCGGCCAGAATTTCGCCAAAGCCTACGACATCAAATTCGCGGCGGAAGATCAGAGTATCCGACACGCGTGGACGACGTCGTGGGGCATGTCGTGGCGGATGCTCGGCGCGCTCATCATGGTGCACGGCGACGATCGCGGTTTGCGCATTCCGCCCAAGATGGCGCCGATCGAAGCGGTCATCGTGCCGATCGTTCGCGGCGAAAGTGAAGACGTGACGCGCGCCGCGCGTGATCTGTTCGCGACGCTGCGCGCCGCGGGAATTCGCGCGAAACTCGACGAGCGCGATCTGCGTCCGGGCAACAAATTCTCCGATTGGGAGATGCGCGGCGTGCCGCTGCGCATCGAGCTCGGCGCGAAAGATCTCGAAGCGGGCACGGCGACCCTCGTGCGCCGCGATAAAGAAAAGGGCGCCGAAGGCGGCAAGATCGCCGTTCCGCTCGCGGACGTCGCGGCGCGGATTCCCGGCCTGCTCGACGACATTCAGACCGAACTCTACGCGCAAGCGCGCGCATTTCTCGACGGCCACACGCTCTCGGACACCGATCGCGCCGAATTTCTCGCGCACTGCAAGAACCGTTCGGGCATGGTCGAGATCGCGTGGTGCGGTCGCCCCGCTTGCGAAGCTGCGGTCAAGGCCGAGACGAGCGCGACGACGCGTAATACGCGGCCGCTCGGCGACGCTGCGGGGCCGTGCGTTGCGTGCGGCGAGCCCGCAACGGTGCGTGCGTATTTCGCTCAGAGCTACTGAGGCGATGTCGCTCGGAAAGCACCCGAACGTGGCGCTTGCGGCACTTACGACATTTGCGATTGCCGTAACGCTCGTCGGATCGCGTGCTCCCGCGCGCGCGGCGTACTCGCTCGTGGAAATGCGAGCGCAGCAGCGCGCCGCGGGCAATCGTCGCGAAGATGCGGTGCGGATCGGGCGTACGCTCTTTCGGACGGTATGGCCCGCGCAGATCCGCAAAGTTCGCGTCGACGGCGTGGGCGCGCATCGCGTTGCCGGAGTCGTGCTTTCCGGAACGAATTTTCATAGCAAGCTCGCGCCTGCGGCATTCGTCGACGAAGTCGTCGCGATCGTGACGCAGACGTTCGCTGCAAGCGACGTCGAGGAAGTCGATGCGTGGGCGATCCTGCCGCTCCCGACGTACGCAAACGAAGTGGTCGCGGGCGATCTCGCGCAGCCGACATCGTACACGGTGTTTTCGGCAACGGTGCGCCGTGGTGAGCTCTCGCGTTTCGCCGAGCGCATCCGCTCGGGGACGGATGTGTACTGGGATGCCGCGTGGCGTCGCAGTCTGGAGCGATCGTAGACGAGGCTCGCTTGCCCAGAGGCAAGGGGAGCCTCGCGTCGGCCCGAACGTTTGCGGGTCGACATAAGCATCGTGCTGGAGGCTCATTGTACCGTAAAACCACGCTCCCGAACGGCATTCGCGTCATCACCGAAGCGATGCCGTACGTGCGTTCCGCATCGCTCGGCGTCTGGGCCGATGTCGGGAGTGCGGCCGAGCGTCCGGAGCTTCGCGGCGTCTCGCATCTCGTCGAACATATGCTTTTCAAGGGCACGCAGCGTCGCACCGCACGCGAAATCGCGGAGACGATGGACGGCGTCGGCGGCAATCTCAACGCATTTACGGATAAAGAGTCGACCTGCTATTACGCCAAGGTCATCGACCATCACGTACCGCTCGCAATCGACGTGCTCGCCGATATGTTCACCAACTCGATCTTCGCGCCGACCGAACTCGCGAAAGAGCAGAACGTCGTGCTCGAAGAAATTCGGATGTACGACGATTCACCCGACGACATCATCTTCGACCTCTTCACGCGGTCGATGTGGCATGGTTCGCAACTCGGCGAACCGACGATCGGGTACGCGGAAACGGTCTCGGCGCTCACGAGCGACGACCTTCGCGCGCACATGCGAACGCACTATGCCCCCGATGCCGTCGTCTTTTCGGCTGCGGGAAATGTGGATCACGATGCGATCGTCGAGCTCGTCGAGCGTGCGTTCGCATCGATGAGCGGCCGCGCCGCACCGATCGTCGCCGATCGGCCGCGCACGTCGCCGCAGACGATCGTGCGCACGAAAGATACGGAGCAGGCCTACATCGTGCTCGGAGCGCGCGGTCTCGATGCGACGGACGAACGTCGGTACGCGCTCTCGGTGCTCGATACGATTCTCGGCGGCGGCATGTCGAGCCGACTCTTTCAGGAAGTGCGCGAAAAGCGCGGCCTCGCGTATAGCGTGTATTCGTTTCAGCAGGCGTATCGTGGTGCCGGGCTCTTCGGCGTCTCGGCGGGCACCTCGCCCGATCGCGCGCAAGAGTGTATCGAAGTGATCGTGCGTGAGTTCGCGGATTTCGCGCGCACCGGTCCGACGGCAGCGGAGCTCACGCTCGCAAAAGAACATATCAAGGGCAATCTCACGCTTTCGCTCGAGAGTAGTTCGAGCCGGATGATGCGTTTGGGCCGTAGCGAATTCTTGCACGGTAAACAGTTTTCGATCGAGGAGATCGAAGCGCGTTTCGATGCGGTAACGCTCGACGACGTCGCTTCGCTTGCGACGGAGTTGCTCGTACCCGAGGCGTTCGGGCTGTGCGTGCTCGGGCCGCTCGATGGGGATGCGATCGTCGGGCTCAAGCCCGCGGCGTGAGCTGCACCGGGGTCGCCCCCGTCGTCTTTTGGTCGACGCAACTCGTCTTTGCCATCGTACTCAACGTCTTTCTCAACGCCGTCTTGATCGGCGCGTACGCCGCGCGCCTCGCGGGCGTGATGACCGGCCGCGTCGGTACGTCGATCTCGCTCTTCAATCTCTTCGTGACGTTCAGTCGGTTCGCGAATATGTTTTACGCGCCGATGCTCGGCACGATCTCCGATCGCGCGAGTAAAGTTGCCGCGTGCGTTCCCGCGTCGGCTGCGGAAACGACGCATCTTTTCGAGATGCAGATGCGCGCGATCATTCTCTCGGGAACGCTCGGTAATCTCGTGGGCGCACTCTTACTCCCCACCTTTACCTACATCTTCGTGCGCGGCGTCGGCGCTTTCGAGCGACGTGGGTCGATCCCTCGAGCGCTCGCGCGACTCGCCGATCCGCGCGTAGTCGGCGATATTTTACGCACCGTGCGTTTGCCGTCGCTCGATATTTTCAGACGTTTTCGAATACGCGACGTTCCGACGAAGCTTCTCGTGGGCAATATGCTCGTGACCGGCATTTACGCTGTCGGCGTGGTCGCGGCGTATCTCGCAAGCGTCATTCGGCCCGACGTCGCGCGCACCGCACTCTCGGCCTCGGGGCTCGTAAACGGCATCGCGACGATCGCCTTCGCACTCGTCGTGGATCCTACGAGCGCATTCATCGTCGATCAAGCGGCCAAAGGCGAGCGGACGTTGCACGATGTGAAGACGATGGTCGTCTACCTCGGCGTCACGGCCGTGATCGGAACGCTCGCATCGCAACTCATCCTCGTGCCCGCGGCGCTTTTCATCGGCGGTGCGGCACATCTCATCAACGCCCCCCGTTAGGAAACGCTGTTGTGACGATCGTTCGCCGCCTCGCCTTCGCCATCGCGCTCGCCGCACTCGCGCCGACCCTCGGCGGATGTTCGGGCGGCGTTTCGGGATTCATCGTCGCGACGCGCAATCATCAGGGCGATCTCGCACTCGAGAGCAAGAACCTCCCAGATGCAGCGACGGCCTATCGTCTCGCGCTGCGTCTCGCACCGGAAGATCCGCATGCGCGCGCGGGATTCGCATCGGTGCAGCTACAGATCGCAGCCCAAGATTACACGATCTCGAAATTCGACGACGCCCTCGCCGCGCTCGCGATCGCGGCGAAATACGATCCCGAAAGCGTGCGTCTGGTCGAACTCCGGACCGCAGTCGAACAGGCACGCGTCAAACGCGAGATCGTGCTCTCGAACTACCCGACCTACGGCGAGACGGGCCTCGCGCTACGTAAAGCCTACGCACAACTCAAGAAGCAAAGTAATACCATCGTGACAACGCTGCAACGCTTCGATTACACCTACGATGCAAACGAGCTCAACAAAGCGATCCGCGAGTCGACCGAGTTCGGCGCGGACGTCTCGAAGCTCACGGCACGCCTGGCGAATTACCGTCAGCTCGTGGAATCGGGATCGCCCGAGCGTAACGCAGACGCACCGCTCGCTCCGGCGGCCTCGCTCTTACCGCTGCCGTAAACCGGGCGGTGACGAAAGCGGTGTCCGCGCCATCTCGGCGCGGCGAAAGGCTTGCCAGCGATCTTCCGAGCCCGGCTTGATCTTCGCGGGATCGGTTTCATACACGGGCCATGCGGCGTTCGGCGCGAGAAGCGGGAAGCGCTGCAACCACGCGTAGAGATCGGCGTTGCGTTCGACGCGGCGGCGTTCGATCGCGATGAAATAGCGCGCACCTTTTTTGATCGCGCTCTCTTCATCGAAAGGCGTCCAGCCCAGCGGATCCTCTTCCCAGCCTTTGCGATCGATATAGTATAGGACCGAAGGATCGTAGTGCGCCATCACGACGATCGCTCCCGGTGCGAGCGTGGCTGCAAGGGCCTTGGCTTGGCGGTAGACCGCCTTCTTGTACGCGTAGTACGGGGTAACCGCGGCGCGTGCATCGACGATTGCCGCGATCGCGACGATCGGCACGATGGCGACGGCGATTCGCCGGGCGTTCGTCGGGAGCGCGCGCCGAAGCGCTTCGGCGAAGCCGCCCGTCCACAGCGCCGCGAGCGGCAGAAAGACGTAGAGATAATAGTCGACGCGTTCGACCGTCACGACGACGTAGGCGTAGGCGATCGCGGCCGCGAGCCACGCCCACATGAGTGCGGGCGAACGTTTCGGCAGGCGCCAGATCGTGGTTAGCGCGATGGCTACGAGCGCGATACCGATGCCGAGATGTCCGATCATCGTCGTCGCGAGCATCGCATACGCGCCGCCGAAATCGCCGAGCTTTGCCATGAAGGCATCGCGCGACGTGAGTGCCACGTGCAGTGACGGCAAGACGTGAAGGTGCGTGATGCCACTGGCCCAATGCCACTCGGCAATCGACGAAATGTAGGCGTCGTAGACGAGATACGGAACGATCGCGATGGCGACGAACGCATACGTCGATGGTGCGCGCAGCGTCGCACGCCACCCGCGCGCGGCGACGAGCGTGGCCGCAATCGGAACGAGTCCCACGATCGCGACTGGTTTTGCGAGCAATGCGAGTGCGGTGAGGATCGCGGCAAACACGAAGCGACGGCCGAAGCGCGCGTCGTCGTCGCAGATCCAGCGCGCGCTTGCGAAGACGGCCGCCGTGAGGAAGAACGTCATCGTCGTATCGGGCATGAACGTTCGACCGTAGTACGTGCTGCCGGGATAGATCGCGAACGCGAGTGCGGCAACGAGCCCCGCCGCGCGACTCGCGAAGAACCAACGGCCGAAAAAATAAAGCACGGCGACCGTGCCGAGACTGAAGCCGATCGTGATCAGCCGACCGAAGATTTCGTGGATGCCGAAGAGCTTGTAGCCGAGTGCGGCGAACCACGGCACGATCTGCAGTTCGAGCTCGACATAGTTCGGTGGTGGACCATTATAATCGGTCTGCGGATGGAACGGATTAAAATCGAGCGTCGCAAAATTACGCGCGATCGCGGCCGTGTCGCCTTGACGCCAGCCGGGATGGTCGAGAATCGGCGCGTGAATGCCACGCAGCCGTAAGGTCAGTCCGAGCACGAGGATCGCCGCGAGTGCGACGATCGCATAGCGCCCTAGACGACTTCCCGAAACGTCCAATATTTATTGATGAAGAAGTTGACGAAAATACCCGCACACACGGAGACGAACCACGTCTTGTGTCCGTGGCCGAGATAGGGCTGCGCGAGGTACGAGACGAGAAGCCCCACGGCGAGCGCGACGAGCGAGACCGTCAGGAACTGCGCGCCTTCTCTGCCGGCATGTGCGCTCGAACGAAACGTCCACATTCGGTTGAGGAAGTAATTGGAAACGCCGCCGCTGAGAAATGCGATCGAATAGATGACGTAATAGTGCACCGCGACCGTGTGATTGGGATCGAGGCGCTGCAAGACCGTGAAGATGACGAGATTGACGATGAATCCCGACGCACCGACGATGCCGAATTTGATGAACTGACGTAATCCACGGCGCTGGGTGACGCGCTCGAAGAGCGATGATCTCACTTGGCTCATGCGACCCAGTACCAATCGGCGAAGAGCACGGTGAAGAGTCCTAAAAGCGGCAGCGAAAAAGCGACGATCGTGTTGTTGACCCACGCGCGTCCACCCCAGATCGCGAGCATCGCGAACATCGGGAAGAGGACGAGTGCGAATCGCGGCATGCTCATGAGGCTCGATGTCGACATCGGGATGAGAATGGAGAGCGCCATGTAGACCGAGTACGACGGTCGCATGCGGCGCAGGCCCGCGACAAGCACGCCGATCATGAGGACCGTGAAAACGATTTCGATCGATTCGTTGGCGATCGTAACGGGAGATCGCGCGGTTGCGAGTCGGTCGAAGGCGTGCGAGACGCTCACCCACGGCGGAGCGAAGTGACGATTCCAATGGCTCTGCACGTGCGAGAAGTAGAGTGGATCGCCGTTGAGGATCCAGAGCCACACCATATACGTCGCGAGCCCGAGCGGTATGAGCCCCGCACCAGTCGCCACGCGAACCAGTCGCTGCGGCGTCGTAAAAAAATGTCGAAAACCCGTCGCTTTTGCAGCGGCGAAAACTTCGATCGCGAGCGGAATGACGAGCAGGACGCCTTCCGACCGCGTGAGGGCAGCGAAGGCACCGATCGCGCCCGCTGCGACCCAGCGATGTTCGCGAATGTAATAAAACGACGCGACGGTGAGCGCGAAGAAGAGCGATTCGGTATAGACCGCCGAGAAGAAGATCGCCGTCGGAAAAATCGAGATGTAGAAGATCGCACGATGCGCGACGGCGCGCGTGTATTGGTGCTCGACGAGTTTGTAGAAGAAGAGCAGCCCGAAGAAGAGCGCCACGTTGGAGATGATGAGCCCGGCGACGAGGTCGCTTCCCACGAACGCGCCGACGATATGCACGAGGGTCGGATAGAGCGGGAAGAACGCCATGTCGGTGCCAGCATAGCCGCGACGCGCGATATCGAGATAGTGCACCGCGTCCCAGCGGCCCCAGACCGCAAGCAACGGATTCGACGATGCGGTCACGTGCGTACCCGGACGTTGCGCGATCGTCGCGGAGGCGATTTCGGCGATGATGATGATCGGAATGCGCGTCACGACGAAGGTCACGAGCACGTCGCGCACCGTCGGTACGAAGCGCGCGGCGACGAGAAGCTTCGCGATCGCGAAGGCGGCGAGCGCGTAGGCCGCCGCTCGAAGCGGGCCGCCGAAGGCGACCGGCAGGACGAGTCCACCGCCGTAAATCGCAAGCGACGCCCACGCCGGCGCGTCCCAGCGAAGTGCGGTCGCGACGTCGATGCCGGCGCGCCGGGCGAAGTACGTGCCGTAGGCGTACCAGGCGGCGAAAACGACGAGCACGCCGGCAACGAGGGCGACGCCCAGGAGCGTATCGCCCGCGGCTACCGATCGGCCGACGCGGTTGACCGTCGCGTACCAGAAGAAGGCGCCGAGCGCGAGGCCGCCGAGCAGCACCAAAAGAAGCGCGAGTGGACCGCTTGCGGCCATGCGCT
>JANYGA010000086.1 GCA_025359485.1 Rhodospirillales bacterium
TTGATCTCGGCGCGATCGGCACGCGAGCCCACGAGTGCGGAGAGTTCCCCCAGAATCCGCGCGACTTCGCGTTGCTCTTCGATGCGCATCGTGCGTACGCGGTTGTTGACTTCGAGTGCGTCGAGCGGTTCGATGAAAAGCGTGTGTCCGGTCGAAGACGTATCGTGCACGACGCCGGGCACGGCGCCCGCAAACTCAGCCTTGATCGGGATGACGAAACGATTTTCGCGCACGGTGACGATCGCGTCTTGTATCGCTTTGGCGTATTTGGGCGAGCGCAGAATCGCAGCACACCGTTCGCGCGCGTCGTCCTGGGCGAGCGTGACGTTTCGACGAAATCGTGCCAGTGCGGGCGATGCGCGATCGAGCACCTCGCCGCGTTCGCCGATCGCACGATCGATCGCCGCCGCTACTTCGGGAAGTGGCGTCGCGAGTTCGGCACGCGCTTGCAACGTCGGTGCGATGCTCGCGCGAATGCGACGCACGGCTGCGTCCGCTGCGGCGAGCGCGATGCCGATGTCGCGTAATTCGTCCGGCGCGAGCGTTCCACCGCGCGCCGCACGTGCGACGGCTTCGCCGACTTCGCGGACGCGTGGCAGTTCGAGCGCGGAATCGGTCGCGATCGCGCGCATCTCGGCTGTCGCTTTTTGTTCGAGCCGAACGCGCGTAAAATCGACGAGCGGAATCATGGCATGCGCGCGCGCGGTCGCGCGATGGGTCGTCGTCTCGCGCGCGACGAGCGCGCGCACGGCGGGCCAATCGAGGACGCCGAGCGTACGCTCGTCGGCGAGACGATTTCCAAGCGGGTTGCTCGGCTCGCTGATCGGCTCGACTTCCGGCTCCAACTCCGGCTCGGGCTCAGGTTCAGGCTCCGAGATGGGTTCGGAAGCGGGCTGTGGCTCGGAGATCGGCTCCGTTACCGGAACCGGATCGAGCTCGGAACCACATTCGCGCGAAGGCATGATCGTGAGTTCGGATGCCGATGCCGAGACGACGTCGAGCGGAGGCGCGACCTCCGGTACACGCGGCAGAGCGTGAAACGGCCTCGCCGGCGCTTTCGGCGCGCGGTTTCGCGATCGTTGCTTGAGATGCGCCTCGTACGCGGCCCAGATGGCTTCTTCGGTCACGGTCGTTGAACCGCAACAACGGTGCGTTCGTTTTCGAGAAGCGCCATCAAGACGAGATCGACCCACGCGCCATCGCGCGTGACGGCCGACCGGCGGACGCCTTCGCGACGAAAACCGACCCGCTCGTAAGCTCGAATCGCGCGCGTATTATCCACGTACGCATCGAGCTGAATGCGATGCGCGTTCAGTCGCTCGAACATGAAATCGATGATCGGGACGAGCACGTCGGAACCGCGACCCTCGCCCGGCCGGGCCACGACGAAGCGCGCGAGTTCGTACCACCGGAATCGCGGCGGATATTCCGTGATGATCGCGAGGCCCGACCAATGCCCGATGTACCGCGCCATCTCGGGCGCCGCTTCGAGTGAGACGATGCCCGGCACGTCCTGCGCGCGGGCACGAACGACCGCGCGCCCGCGCGCGGTCGTGACTTCCGGCGCCACGATCGTGCCTACGCGGCGCCCTCGGGTTCGCCGAGCGCGGCGCGCAAACGCTCTTCGGCGAGTGCGGGATTGGCCTTCCCGCGGCTTTGCTTCATGACTTGACCGACGAGGAAGCCCATGACTTTCACTTTGCCCGATCGGTATTCGCCGGCCGTCTTTTCATTTGCGGCGAGGACCTCGGCCACGATCGAGTCGATCGCGCCCGAGTCGCTGACTTGCCCGAGGCCTTCGTCGACGATGATCTTTGTGAGCGGTATTTCGGCGGCATCGGTCGTGTAGAAGCGCTCGACGAGCGTCTTCTGCGTTTTCGAATTGATCGTGCCCGCATCGACCGCCGCAATTAATTCCACCAGACGCGACGGTCGCAGCGCCGACGTCGAGACGGGCGTTCCCGTTTCGTTCGCGAGCCGCGAGAGGTCGCCGAGCACGAGATTCACCGCCGCCTGCGGCTTCGCACCCGCAGCAACGACGGCATCGTAATAATCCGCAAGACCCAGCTTATCGACGATGTTGTGCGCTTGCACGATCGAGAGCTTTTCGACGCCGATCATGCGATCGAGACGCACTTGCGGCGAAACGCCGAGCATGCCGCGTAGGCGCGTGACGTCGCTCTCCGCGAATTCGATCGGCGGCAGATCGGGATCGGGGAAATAGCGGTAATCGTGCGCCTTCTCCTTGCTGCGCATCGCGTGCGTCTCGCCCGCGGCTTCGTCCCAACCGCGCGTCTCTTGCTCGACGCGGCCACCCGAGCGAATGATATCGGCCTGACGTGCGATCTCGCTCTCGATCGCGCGCGCGACCGAGTTGAACGAGTTCATGTTTTTGATCTCGGCCTTCGTGCCGTATTCGGCCTGACCGATCGGGCGCAAGCTCAAGTTGACGTCGCAACGCAGCGAGCCTTCTTCCATCTTCACGTCGCTCACGCCGAGCGCCACGAACGTGCGCTTGAGCGCTTCGAGATACGCTACGGCTTCGGCGCCGCTGCGGATATCGGGTTCGCCGACACACTCCATCAACGGCACGCCCGCGCGATTGAAATCCACGAGTGAATGCGTCGAACCCGCGATCCGCCCGTCACGCGATGCGTGCGTGGATTTTCCCGTATCTTCTTCGAGATGGATGCGCGTGAGGCGACACGTGCCTTGCGTGCCGTCGGGCAACCAGAACGGCACGACCCCGCCTTGCGTGAGCGGCGTGTCGAACTGCGAGATCTGGTAATCTTTTGGCATGTCGGGATAGAAGTAATTCTTGCGATCGAACTTCGAGAACGCCGGAATCTCGGCCGAAAACGCGAGCCCCGCCATGACGAGCAACTCGATCGCGCGTCGATTAGGCACGGGCAACGCACCCGGCATCCCGAGACACACGGGACAGACATTCGTGTTGGGTTCCGCCCCGAAGATGTTGCGACAGCCGCAGAACATCTTCGTTTCGGTCTTGAGTTCGACGTGACACTCGATGCCCATCACGGCTTCGTAGGCCACGCCGTTAATGTCGATCGCCGTCTTCGCACCCGGCATCGTCGCCGTCGCACCCAACGTCACACTCATCGCGCACCTACCGTCGCACTGGATGGAATCGCGGGGATCGATTGTTTCGATGCGTGCATCGTGCCGCGTTCGTAGGCGTGTGCGATGCCGAGCAACGCGCGTTCGGCGAAGAGCGGAGCCGAAAGCTCGAGCCCGAGCGGCATCGGACCGGCCGCACCCGCGGGCGTCGCGTACCCACACGGTACCGAGAGCGAGGGCAAGCCCGCAAGCGACATCGGAATGGTATAGTAGTCCATTAAATACATACTGAAGGGATCCGATTTCGCGTCGAACTCGAATGCCGGCGTCGATGCCGACGGGCACGCGATGACGTCGCAATCGGCGAAGGCTTTCGCGAAGTCGGCTGCAATCAGCGTTCGCGCTTTTTGTGCGCGCACGTAATACGCGTCGTAAAATCCGCTCGAAAGCGCGTAGGTTCCGATGAGGATGCGGCGTTTGACTTCGTCGCCGAATCCCGCCGCGCGCGTCGCCTCGTAGGTCGCGCCGACATCGGCGCCCTCGACGCGCAACCCGTAGCGCATGCCGTCGAAGCGCGCGAGATTGGACGAGCACTCGGCGGGCGCGATCAGATAGTACGTCGCCACGCCGTAATCGGCCGTCGGCAATTTCACGGGCACGAGCGTCGCACCGAGCCGCACGAGATCCGCATACGCGGCTTCGTACACCGCGCGAATATCCGCATCGAGTTTGTCGAGCGCGAACTCATCGACGATGCCGACGCGCACGCCGCGCAAATCTTCGCGCAACGTCGTCGCCGTCGCTTCGACCGGGCGATCGACCGAGGTCGCATCCATCGGATCCAGACCCGCCATCACGTCGTAGACGAGCGCGGAATCTTCGACCGTCTTGGAGATCGGACCGATCTGATCGAGGCTCGATGCGAATGCGATGAGCCCGTAGCGCGAAACGCGACCGTACGTCGGCTTGAAGCCGACGACACCACAAAACGCTGCGGGTTCGCGAATCGAACCGCCGGTATCGCTTCCAAGTGCGATCGTCGCCTCGCCCGCCGCAACGGCTGCGACGCTGCCACCCGAACTGCCACCGGGCACGCGACCGAGATCCCAGGGGTTCGCCGTTTTGCGCAGCGCGCTATTCTCACACGAACTGCCCATCGCGAACTCATCCATGTTGGTCTTACCTAGTGGAATCGCGCCCGCATCGAGGAGACGCGCCACGGCCGTCGCCGTGTACGGCGAAATCCAATGTTCGAGAATCTTCGACGCACACGTCGTGACGGTGCCCGCGACGCACATATTGTCTTTGATCGCGAGCGGCACGCCCGCGAGGGGCAAACGTTCGCCCGCCGCGACGCGCGCATCGACGCGCTTCGCGTATTCGCGCGCGAGTTCGGACGTCTCCGAAAGATACGCACCGACCGCACCGTCACGTTCGCCGATACGCGCGTGCATCGCATCCGCGAGTTCCACTGCGGAGGTCTCGCGCGCGTTGACCGCGCGTGCGATCTCGGTCGCGGTCGCATCGATCGAATTCATGCGTCTTCACCGATGATGCGCGGGACGCGGAAATACGAACCCTCGCGACGCGGTGCACCCACGAGCACGGTCTCGCGATCGAGCGATGGCCTGACGATATCGTCGCGCATCACGTTGCTCTGCGGGATGACTTGTGCGGTCGCCGCAACGTCGTCGACGGGCAGTTTTGCGAGTTCGTCGACGTGAACGAGCAACGCGCCGAGTTGCGCGCCGAAGCGCTCGACTTCGGCCGGCGTGAGCGCGAGCCGCGCCAATTTTGCGACGTATGCGACGTCGATCTCGCCCGATGCCACGATCTTAAGCCTCCTGGGTGGGAAAAGAAAACGGCGCGACGTCCGCGCGATGCAGCGCGGCGAGCGCTTCGATATGTCCCGTCTGCGGGAACATGTCGAACGGTTGCACGGATCCTAGCACGTAGCCGCCCGCGAGGAGATGTGCGAGATCGCGCGCGAGCGTCGCGGGATTACACGAGAGATACCAGACGTGCGGCACTTTCGCGCGCACGAGTGCATCGAGCGTGCCTTCGTCGCTGCCCTTTCGCGGCGGATCGAGAAACACGATGTCGGCCGCCTTGAGCGCGTCGACGCCCGTCTTCGAACGGAGCACCGATTCCACGCGACCGTTCATGAACGCCGTGCGATCGCCGACGCCGTTGACGGCCGCATTTGCGTTGGCCTCGCGAATGGCGCTTGGGTTCTCCTCGATTCCCACGACGCGCGCGCCCGCTTTTGCGAAGAAAAGCGCGAACGTCCCCGCACCGCAATAGAGATCGATGAAGCGTTTTTCGGCAAGCGGTTGCGACGCGAGATAACCGAAGATTTTGCCGACCATCTCGCTATTGACCTGAAAGAACGACGCGGGCGACACGTTGAAGTTCACGTCGCCGATCGCCTCGTGCATAGCCGCATTTCCCGAGACGGTGACGTTACGTCGGCCCATCACCGCGTTCTCACTCGGTGGCTCGAACGAGTTGCTCACGCCGACCGTGCCGGGCAATTTCGCTGCGAGTGCCGCGCCGAGCGCGGGCAGGGTCGTCGACGCACGATCGGTCGTTATCGATAGCACGCTCTCTCCCGACGCGTGGCCGGCGCGCGCGATCACGTGTCGCGCATCATCGAAGGAATGCGTCGTCGCGGGATCGCGCGCGGCATCCCACAGGCCTGCGATCGCGCGATCGAGTTGCGGCATCACGATCGGGCAACTCGCGATCGGCACGATGTCGTGCGTCCGAGCGGCGTAAAATCCGAACGACGGCGCGGCATCGGGCGACGCGTGATCGACGACGAGCGCCATTTTGTTGCGATACGCGCGAGGATTCGCCATGCCGACGGGCGCGCCAACGCGAGCACCTTCGATCCCACCGAGACGTCGGAGCGCATTTTCCACGATGCCGCGCTTCCACACGAGTTGTGCGGGATAGGCGAGGTGCTGCACTTGGCAGCCACCGCACGTGCCGAAAACGGCGCAGAACGGTTCGACGCGATCGGGCGAACGTTCGAGAAGTTCGACGAGATCGCCGACCGCGTATTTCGCTTTGACGATATCGATCTTCACGCGCGCGCGTTCGCCCGGTACGGGGCCGAGAACGTAGACGACCATGCCGTCGGAACGTCCGACGGCCTGACCCGTTTTCGCGATGAGATCGGTGCAGAGAATCTCGACGACGTCTCCTGGGCTCAGGACCGGGCGAACGTCGGTCTTGGGAGGCGTGGTCGGAAGCGCGCTACTCAGGTTTCTTTTCATCGAGCTGCTTGAGCAGCCGATTCGCTTCATCGATTAACTGTTGGATGCGCTCCGTCGTGGGGTCGGCGGGCGGACGCGCGAGGGTCGCGCGCACGAGCGCGTAGACGAGACCGGCCGCGACGATTGCGACGCCGATGAAGGTGAAGGCGCGCGTGCTCGCGTCGCCTGCCGCTTGCTCGGGGAGCGCGGATTGCGCTGACTCCGATGCGGCGGAATTCGCGTGATTCGCGTACGTTTCGAGGCTCGATCCGTCTGCCATAATGTCGCCTTGTGTTCGCGCACGACGCGACGCATCCCGCGCCCCTTAGGAGCTCGCATCGGCGGGATGGCTCGGTACGACGGCGAGCGCCGCAGCGAGCCCCGCGCGCGAGACGGGTCGAAGGAGCGCGCCCGCCGCTCCCGCGGCCCGCGCTCGCGCGACGACCTCCGTTTCATCGAGTGCCGCGATGACGATGATCGTGGCATTGGGCGCGGCGTCGGCGAGCGCACGCACCACGGATGTCGGAGGCAGATCCTGACCCGGAAGACGGCCATCGACGAGCACGACGTCGACCGCAATTTCCGCGAGACCCGCGAGCGCGTTTTCGAGCGACGCCGCTTCACCGACGACCGCGTGCCCGAGTGCGCGTGCGACATGGCCGATCGCCGCCCGCATCACCGCCGCATCATCGACGACGTAGAGCCGCATCAGCTGCGACGCGAGTCTTCGCGCCGCGCGCTCCGGTCGCCCCAGACGCGCCTCGAAATCACCGCAAGCGTGGCCGGGCCCGTCGCTTGAGTTTGCGCCGCGAGATGGGCTTCTGCGCGGTCGGCCGGAATTTCGCACAGCGTCGAAATCTCGCTCGCCCCGCGACCGACGACGTAGTATCGGTCCACGACGCGTAAGACGTGCAAGCTCGCCGCCCCCGGCAAATACGTCGTTTCGAGCAGCGTGACGAGCTTGCCACCACCGCCTTCGAGCCGGACGCGCACGGCTCGACGTGCGACAAGTTGCACGCCCGCAAGCACGAGCCCGATGACGACACACGCCGCGAGGAGCCGACCGACGAAGGCGAGCTCCACGCTTTAGGGCCCGGCCAACACCGCGCGGCGGTAAGCGACGACGGCATCGCGCACGGCCTCCGGTGTTTCGGCGACTTCGAGGAGATTGCCCGACGTCAACGTCACCGTCGTACTCGCGCCATCGGAGACGGCTTCGACGATCTCGATAATGTCGGCGTTGACGACGACGATGTTGCCGCTCGGCCGATGTAACACGATCACGCGGCGTCCTTCCGAGCAGCGCGCACGCGCGCCTCGTGCGCGAGGCCCGCGGCATCGTCGAGCTCGTTGGCTTCGATCCGATCGCAGGCGAGTGCGTGCGCTTCCGCCGCGCGGCGACGGTGCCGATCGAGTGCATCGCGTTCGTTGCGACGCATCGCCGCGAGCTCGCGCGCGTCCGCGAGGTCGCCCTCCGCCCCCGCGACGACCGAGTCGACAGCGCGACGCCGCGTCGCGAAGACCGCCAGACACCGCTCGTATGTGACCAGCTCCACGCTGCCGCCGCGAATCGCCACGCCCGACCGATCGCACGATTGCGCGACCAACGCCGTTCGCAGTGCGCGCTCGTCGCAGTCGATCGCGGTGCGAGCGGCGAGCGAATGGAGATGCGCGTCGCGCGCGGCGGCGAGCCGCCGTGCCGCCACGCGCTCCCGCTCGCATGCGACGTCGAGTGCGAGCTGATGGGCATACCGAAATCGCTTCACGACGTCCCTATCGCGACGAAGAGCGCGAGCGACAAGACCGCTTACGGAATCGCCATCGCGCTACGTTCGGGCCCGAGCGAAACGCCATCGATCGGCACGCCGAGCGCGTGCTGCAACGCATCGACGTACGCGCGTGCGTTTTTCGGCAGGTCCGCAATCTTACGGATCGCCGAGATATCCTCGCTCCAGCCGTCGTACCACGCGAGCTCGAGTTCGAGGTTGGGATCGCCCGCGGATTCGAAGCCCACGCTCTTGCCGCCGCTGCGATAGCCCGTGACGATCGCGACCTTCTCGCACCCGCTGAGCACGTCGAGCTTCGTAATGACGGCCGACGTCAACCCATTTACGCGCACCGCATATTTCGTCGCGACCGCGTCGAACCAGCCGCAGCGCCGCGGCCGACCCGTGACCGTCCCAAATTCGCCGCCACGCGACCGCAGCGCATCACCCGTGGAATCGAAGAGCTCCGAGGGAAACGGCCCCGCGCCGACGCGCGTGCAGTACGCTTTCGCGACACCGACGACCCGACCGATCGCGGTCGGTCCGATCCCGAGACCCGTACACGCGCCACCCGCGATCGTGCTCGAACTCGTCACGTACGGATACGTGCCATAGCCGACATCGAGCAACGTCCCCTGCGCGCCTTCGATAAGCACGCGCCGATCCGATTCGAGCATTTCATGAAAGTACGAGACGCCGTCGACGACGTGTGGCAACACGCGCGGCAACGCCTCGAGCGTTTGTGCGATGACGTCTTCTTCGCGCGGCGCTGCATCCATCACGGCGAATTGCGACGAGCGCGACATGATATTGTACCGAATTTTATCGGCGAGCGCTTCTTTCTTACGCAATTCACCGAAGCTGATGCCGATGCGCGCGACCTTATCGGTATACGTGGGCCCGATCCCACGGCCGGTCGTGCCGATCGCGGCATCGCCTCGCGCCTTTTCGCTCGCGCGATCGAGCGCTGCATGATACGGGAAGACGACGTGCGCGCGGTCGGAAATTTTGATGCGCGAAACGTCGACGCCGATGCTCGCGAGCATGTCGAGTTCTTCGACGAGCCCATCGAGGCTCACGACGCACCCGCCGCCGATGAAGAGCTGCGGCCGTTCCTGCAGGACGCCGCTCGGCACGATCCGCAGCGCGATTTTACGATCGCCGACGACGAGCGTGTGCCCGGCATTATCGCCGCCGCCGAAACGCGCGACGAGATCGTAGTCTTTCGCAAACGCATCGACGACCCGGCCTTTGCCTTCATCACCCCATTGAATGCCGAGAACGATATCTGCGCGATTGGACGTCATGGCGAACCTATTCGCCGCGGAACTCGAGATCGCTCGTATTGCCCATCGGCAGCGTCGCCGCACCGTTGAACGACGTCATCACGAATTCCGAAAAAAGCGCATTGGGCCAACCGAAATCTTTCCGTGAAAACTTCATCGGATCGCTCGGATCGAACGATTCGTGCAGGAGATGGTCGCCGGGATCGCTCGCAAGCAACTGTCCTAAAACATCTTTGCGTTCCGATTCCGTCGTCGCGGTGAGACCTTGGATGAGGAGCGCGAGTGGCCACACGTATCCGTCGCTCGTGTGCGCGCTGCCGATACCGCGTGCGATCGAGCCGACGTAATAATATGGATTATCTTTGGAGAGCAAGAAGCGGCGCGTGTTTTTGTAGACGAAGCTATCGGCCTTCGTGTAGCCGAGATACGGCGCCGAAAGTAAGCTCGGAATATTCGCGTCGTCCATGAGCGTTTGATGGCCGAGTCCGTCGACTTCGTAGGCGTACACGTAGCCGTAATTGGGCGTGAAGACCTCGCCGAATTTTTGAATTCCGTCCTGCACTTCGGCTCGCATCGTTTTCGCGCGATTGCTCTTGAGCAAATTGCGATATACGGTGCGCTCGATCTCTTCGAGATCGCCGAGCGCGACGACGGCCATCATCTCCGAGGGAATGAGATAGTTGTATTTGCACGCGTCATCCGATGGTCGAAACCCGGTCCAAATCATTCCCGTGTACGCGATGGGATTGGGACCCGGGTTGCCGTTATCGTCACGCATTTCGCGATGCGCGTATTTGGAATTGTGTGCGTGGTCCTGTTCGCGTTCCATCGTTTCCAGGGCCTTATCGAATCCGAGCGACATATCGCCCGTGAAGATGGACGCATCGCCCGTCGTCTTCCAGTAGCTCCACGATAAGATGATCGGATATGCGAGCGAGTCGAGCTCGAACTTTTGCTCCCACACGCGGTAGTCGATCGTGAACGCATTGGCATACGGATCGACTTGGAGATATTTGCCTTCGCGCGCGATGATGCCGCGCAGGAGGCCCGCGACTTTGATATCGTTCTTCGCAAAAAACAGATACGGCCGCACTTGTGCACTCGCGTCGCGCAGCCACTCCGCGGGAATGTCGCCCGTCTTCACATACGCCGTGCCGTCGGCGGCGATCGTCGCCTGTTGGCTCGTGTTGAGCAGCGCCGCCCGATACATCTTCTCGAGCCGATTATTGGGGCTATTGTACGTCGACGCGGCTTTGGCGATCGATTCGAGTTCGACGGCACGCGCGGTCGCCAGGCACGACAGAAACGTCGCAGCTATTACCGCCGCTATAAGTCCACGCATGCGGCGCGTTACGCGAGTGCTCAGCCGTTCACCTCGGCGCCTTACGGAACGTTGACATCTGCGGGCGTCGAATCGACCTCCGAGAACACGCTCGAAGCACGAACGCGCAGATGTCGGTAGATCGCAGGCGTCGGGAATCCGAGGCGTTCGAGGGCGCGCGCCGCACTCGGATAGCTGACGTTAGCGCGGATTCGAAAGAGCTTGTCGATTGCGGCTTCGAGCCGTTCGTCTTCCTCGCGTTCGGCGGATGCGACGCTCCGCTTCGCGGCGTCGCGATCGATGCCGCGACGCACGAGATCGGCGACGAGTCGCGCGTTACCGACCGCTTTCGAACGCCCGTCGACGAAGAGCTGCGCGTAAAGTGCGTCGTCGACGAATCCATCGGATTTGCACGACTCGACGGCCGTGCGAACCTCGTCTTCGGGGTAGCCACGCTTCGCCAAGCGCGTCCAAAGTTGCGCCTCGGTCAAACGGCGTTGGGCCAGGAGACGAAGCGCGACGACGCGCGCTTTGGCTTTTGGCCGCGCGACATCGCCTTCAGTCTCGCCCTCGCCTCTACTCGTCGCTCGACGCACCGACGGCAGCGAGTTTGGCCGACCCGTTCGGTGTCGCCGTCGCCGCGAGTGCGGCGCGGATCTTTGCGGAGATCTCTTCGGCGAGATCCGTGTGTTCCTCGAGGAACGCCTTCGAATTTTCACGGCCTTGGCCGACGCGCAGATCCCCGTAGGTGTACCACGAGCCGCTCTTGGCAACGATGTTGCGTTCGAGCGCGACGTCGAGAATCGAACCCATCTTCGAGATGCCCTTACCGTAGGTGATATCGAATTCCGCCTGACGGAACGGCGGTGCGACTTTGTTCTTCACGACTTTGACACGCGTCCGCGATCCGACGACGTCCTGACCGATTTTGATCTGTTCGAGTTTGCGCACGTCGAGTCGAACCGATGCGTAAAATTTGAGCGCCCGACCGCCTGAGGTCGTCTCGGGCGAACCGAACATCACGCCCACTTTTTCGCGCAACTGATTGATGAAGATCATCACGCACTTCGAGCGTGAGATTGCGGAGGTGAGTTTGCGACACGCCTGCGACATGAGCCGCGCTTGAAGACCGACGTGCGTGTCACCCATATCGCCTTCGAGTTCGGATTTGGTGACGAGCGCTGCGACCGAGTCGAGAACGACGACGTCGACGGCGTTGCTGCGGATGAGCATCTCTGCAATATCGAGCGCCTGTTCGCCGGTGTCGGGCTGCGAGACGAGCAGATTATCGAGATCGACGCCGAGGTTCGCGGCATACACGGGATCGAGCGCATGCTCGACGTCGATGAACGCAGCGGTCCCGCCGAGGCGTTGCGCTTCGGCGATGATGTGCAGCGAGAGCGTCGTCTTACCGCTGGATTCCGGGCCGTAGATCTCGACGACGCGGCCGCGCGGGACGCCACCGACGCCGAGCGCGAGATCGAGGGCGATGGAGCCCGTCGGGATGACGTCCATCTGCATGCGCTCGGCGAAATCGCCCATCTTCATGATGGACCCTTTGCCGAATTGCTTTTCGATCTGAGCTAGCGCATTTCCGAGCGCTACCGCTTTATCGTCTGCCACGTTTGGGATGCTCCTTGAAGTCGTTGTGCTGTGAGTATAGGTGGCCGTCGTGCCACCATCGTGGCATTGTGCGTTACGCCGTTGCGGTCGCGGGCTCGAAAAGTGCGTCGATGAAGGCGGCGGGATCGAAGGGTCGCAGTTCGTCGATGCCTTCACCGAGGCCGATGAACTTGATCGGAACGATCAGGGTATCGACGATCGCGACGAGCACGCCGCCCTTCGCGGTCGAGTCGAGTTTGGTTACGACGACGCCCGTGAGGGCCGTTGCCTCGTTGAAAAGTTTGGCTTGCGAGATCGCATTCTGACCCGTGGTGCCGTCGACGACCAGCAGCGTTTCGGCGGGCGGTGCGCCCGTCTCGCGCTCGATGATGCGCCGCATCTTCTTGAGCTCTTCCATGAGATTGGTCTTGGTTTGGAGCCGCCCCGCGGTATCGATGATAACGACATCGACGTTGCGGGCTTTGGCCTGTGCCAACCCGTCGAAGACGACCGACGACGGATCCGAAGCTTCGCGGCCACGCACGAACTCAGACCCGCTGCGTTCCGCCCAAACCGCGAGCTGTTCGGCCGCGGCCGCGCGAAACGTATCGGCCGCTACGAACATCACGCGTTTGCCTTGTGCCGACAAGAGGCGTCCGAGCTTCCCGATCGTCGTCGTCTTGCCACTGCCGTTGACGCCGACGACCAAAATCACGGCGGGGCGGCTGCGTAATGCGAGCGCGCCGCCAGGCAAGGTCAGAAATTTGCGAACGTCTTCTTTAAAGCGTTTGACGGCCTGATCGCTACGACCCCAAAACTCCTGACCGGCAACGATTTTGAGGCCGTCGAGAATTTTCTCCGTGGTCGGAACGCCGAAGTCGGCGGAGATCAGAATCTCCTCGAACTCATCCCAAAACGCGCGATCGAGCGGTCGCCTCGCCTGCGCGAGCGTCTCGATGCCGGCCACCGACTCCCGCGATCGACCGAGTGCGCCCTTGAGCTTCGCTAGCCAACTCATCGACGAAAGCCGTACTCGGGCGGCCGCTCGAACTCCTGTTCGATTGCGCCTTCGTCGGGCAGTTGTCTGAACGTCAGATTGATTCGCTCGCCTGCGACGCGACGATCTTTTGCGATCCGATGTTCGAAATCCGATTGCGACCGCCCGCGCATAACGACGAGATCGCCGTGATCGAGATCGACGGAGAAGATTCTCGCGCGATCGGCCTTCGAGCGTATGTCGAACGCGCGCGTCGCTCCGAGCGTCAGCGACGCGATGACCGGGCTCGGGCGACCCGCGATCTCCCGGTCGTTATGCCACGCGACGCTATCGGCGCCGTCGCGATAACGATTGAGCAACACGTACGAGAAGCGCGCTCCCGCGAACGCCTCGATTTCGCCGCGCAATTCCGCGAGTTCCGGTGAAAACGAGCGCTCGCGGTCGTCCCCGAACCACGCCTGTTCGCGCGGGACGTCGACGAAGCGATCGTACATTTTGCGTCGTTCGGCGATCCACGTCGTGGTCGTCGCAAGCGTCACGAGGAGCGCGTCGGCGCGTTCGCGTGCGAGCCATCCGCGATGAAGTCGAAAGTCGCCGCCCGAGTCCGCAAGCTCGACGCTGGCGCCGCCACTCGAGACGAGATCTGCGAAGAGCGATGGCTCACCCGCACCGCGCAACCGCACTTTGCGCACGGCCATGCGCTCTAGAGCGCGATCTCCGTTCCGGGCGGAACCGGACGACGGACGTATTTCTGTTTGACCGTGGGATCGTTCTCGCGAAAGCCGAGATCGGAACGCAGAACGCGCAGTTTTTGACGCAAATGAATCACCGCTTGCGCGTGAATCTGCGATACGCGCGACTCCGAAACGGCGAGCACGCTCTTGATCTCCTTGAGCGTCTGACCTTCGAAATAATAGAGTTTAATGACGGTGCGCTCTTGCTTCGAGAGCGCTTCGACGGCTTGAACGAGGGCATCGCGAATTTCGCGCTGCTCGACGTCGGTGCCGAGATCGCCGTCGTCACCGCGCAACGTATCGAGCAACGGAATGTCGTTGCCGCGATCGTTGGGCAGGTGCTCTTCAAGTGAGAGCAGGGACGTGCCGCGTACTTTTTGTTGCAGCGTCTCGAGTTCGCGTTTTGGAATGCCCATGCGAACGGCGACCTCGTCGTCGGTCGCCAAACGGCCCGTCTCCGCTTCGAGTTCGTGTTGCGTCCGTTCGAGCTCGCGCGCTTTTTGACGAATGGCGCGCGGCACCCAATCGAGTGCGCGTAGCGCGTCGATGATCGCGCCGTGAATACGCGTGATCGCGTACGTCTCAAACTTTACGCCGCGGTCGTCGTCGTATTTCTCGATCGCATCGATGAGCCCGACGACACCGTCGTTAATGAGGTCGTTGAGTTCGACGTTCGGCGGCAGATTGACGGAAATACGTCCAGCCACATACTTCACCAAGTGAATGTAGCGGTGGATGACCTCTTCCCGCGTGTAGCGGGTCCCCGCGATGATATACGGGGAGCTCGCATCGATCTTCAACACCGGTCACATTCCACACGTGGTGACGGATTCTTCCGTCGACGCGGCCCGATTTCAGCCACCGTAGCGGATTCGAGGGTTGGCCGCGGCGTAGAGCAGATCGACGATCGCATTGACGACGACGAAGACCGTGGCGAAGAGCAAGATGCATCCGTTCACGAGCGGCATGTCGCGATTCGATATCGCATCGAAGGCCAGGCGCCCCACTCCAGGCCAAGCGAAAATGTGTTCCGTCAACACGGCGCCGCCGAGCAAGAGTCCCGTTTGCAAGCCGATGACGGTGAGGATCGGCACGAGCGCATTACGCAATGCGTGGCCGACGACGACGCTCTGCGGCGCGAGCCCCTTCGCGCGCGCCGTGCGAATGTAATCGCTTCGCAAAACATCGAGCATGCCGCTGCGCGTAATCTTCGCGACGATGGCGAGTGGAATCGTGCCGAGCGTGATCGCGGGCAAGACGAGATGCCAGAGCGCATCGAGCGCCGCGCGCCCATTCCCCGCTAGGAGCGCGTCGATGACGACGAGATGCGTCCGCGCCGGGATCACGTAGCTTAGCGAAATGCGACCGGAGATCGGAAAGAGATCCAGCCCGAAATGCGTCGGTACGACGGCGAGCAAATACACGAGCATGAACCCGAGCCAGAAAACCGGGATCGACACGCCGATCAGCACGGCGCTCATCGTGAGAATATCGAGCGCACTCGAGCGACGCAGCGCTGCGAATACGCCCGCGGGCACGCCGACCGAAACCGCGACGAGCAGCGCACCCGCCGTGAGTTCGACCGTTGCCGGAAAGTACTGCGCGAGCTTCGTTGCGACGGGTTGCGCATCGATGAGCGAACGCCCGAGATCGCCGTGAAGCAGCGCGCCGAAATAGAAGGCGAGCTGGATATACCACGGCCGGTCGAGACCGAGTGCGGTGCGCAAGCGAAGTACTTCGTCGGGAGTCGCATGATCGCCGAGCCGCAGCGTAACGGGATCGCCCGGAATCGCTTGCATGAATGCGAAGCTCGCGAGGGTGATCGCGACGAGAACGCCGACCAGCCGCAAGATGCGGCGCACGAGAAATGTCGTCACGCGCGAATCGCGCGGATCGAAAAGAGCGCGGCCTGCGCGTAGAGATACATCCACTCTCCGAGTGAGAAATCGTTTCGATCGCGCTGCAACATCGTCGCGAATCGCGGCGTGCGCGCGATGTGATCGAAGAGCACGTCGAAACGAACGGGTTTGCGTTCGAGGAACGTCATGAGTTTATGGCGATGCCGCAAGCGTCCGTAAAAGACATCTTTGAGCGCCTTCTCGTAACTCTGCGCGGGCGCGGTCGTTCGGCCACGCCGCGCATCGGCGACCGTCTGTGCCGCGAGTCGCCCGGAGAAGGCGGCTTCGTGGATGCCCTCGCCCGTGGTCGCATCGACGAGGCCCGCCGCCGTTCCCGCAACCATCACGTTGCCGTGACTGATGCGCGGCCGTGGCGCGCCGCCGTAGAGAAGATTGCCTTCTTCGCGCACGGTGTAGCCGATGCCGGGGAAGAGCCGCTCTTGCACCGTCGGCAAAAACGCGTCGAGTTCGGCGCGAAGATCTTTTCCCGAATACTTCCCTTGGATGCCGAGACCGATCGAGAGGTGATCGCGCTTAGGAAACATCCACGCGATCACGTTGCGTCCCGATTCGGTTAAGTAGTAATGCATCTCGAGAATGCGATACGTCTCATCGATTGCCGGACGTTCGAGGTAGACGCGATACTGGTAGCACGTAATGAGGCCCGCGCTCCACGCGTCGTATTCCAGCGGCGTCTTCGGCGCGAAGCGTGCGCTCGAACCTTGCGCGAGCAAGACCGATCGCGCGCGCACTTTGTGTCGCTCGCCCGAGCGGAGATCGGCATATTCCACGATCGTGCGCTCGCCGTCGGCAACATAATTACGAAAGAGCATCTGCGTCTCGATACGTGCGCCTTCGTTGCGCGCGAGCGAGGCGATCGTCCCGTCGAGCTCTTCGCGCGTCGTCGTGTGCGCGTTTCCAACCGTCGCGAAATCGTACCGCCGCCCCGAAAGTCCGCGGACGCTAATCGTCGGCGGATCGCAGTGCACGATCGAGCGCGGTAGATCGAAGTCCTCGCAGAACCCCGGCCGCAAGCCCGCAGCGCAGACGCGCTTGGCGCCGATGACGGGATCGCGCTCGAGCACGAGCGTCTCGACGCCGGCGCGCGCGGCTTCGCGTGCGGCCGTGCCGCCCGCGGGCCCGCACCCGACGACCAAAAAGTCGACCTCTTGCATGTCGGTGGGACGCTTCGCGCTCGTGCCCGGTTCTCCGCGTGCGGCAAGAGGAGCGACCTCAGCCCCCGAGAAGGCGAAAATTAACTTTCGAGAAGCTGGGAAGTCGGCGGAACAAATCCTCTGTACCAGCTCTCTTTAACCAGGAGCGACTTTGGACGCATCGCTTGCGATAGAGCTCGGCCTCGGGGCCGGCGTGCTCGCCATTCTTTATGGCGTTTTTCTCATCACGCTCGTTATGAAGCAGTCGCCTGGGAACGAGCGCATGCAAGAGATCGCCGCGGCAATCCAGGAGGGCGCGATGGCCTTCCTCAAGCGGCAATACACGACGGTCGCGATCGTGGCGGGCGTCCTCTTCTTGCTCATCGGCCTCGCCCCGGCGCCACTCGGCTGGGAATCCGCGTTCGGATTCGCAATCGGCGCGACGCTCTCGGGCGCGGCGGGATTCATCGGGATGATCGTCTCCGTGCGCGCGAACGTCCGCACCGCCGAAGCCGCTCGCGGCGGACTCGCGCCCGCGCTCGCGCTCGCCTTCCGCGGAGGGGCTCGTGCGTGCATTCGGACGCAGGCGGCGGCCGGGTCGCCTCGACCAACGGCGGCGGCCAACAAT
>JANYGA010000098.1 GCA_025359485.1 Rhodospirillales bacterium
GTCCGAATTTGTCCATGCGATGCGCGAAAAAGTCGTCGGCATACGCGAGCGCGTCGGCGCGCGTCGTCGGAATATCGAAAGCCCCGATGACGCCGGGATGGTTTGGAAAACAGCGTTCGACCATCGCGATGACGTCGCGAACGTGCGGCCGGAGCGCGACGACGGGCTCGGCGGGAAAACGCATGCCCTTCTTCGGTGGCTCGCGATTGTCGGCATCAAAATTCCACGCGCCTCCGACGGGCTCGTCGCCGTCAATTAAAAGGCCGGTCTTCTTGCGCATCTTCCGATAGAAATTCTCCATCGTGACGCGGGCTTGTCCGCGCGAGAAGAGCTCGCCGAACTCATCTGCCGTCGAGACGAAGTTCGCGTGCGGCGTCTCCTCGATGTCGAGACCGTGGATCGCGAATGCGGCGCGCATCCGGTCGATGTCGCCGTAATCGGACGCCATCATCGTACGAACGCGCATCGGAGACGCCGACGCGACGTGCGCCGCGAGCGCGGAGGCGAGATCGCCACATTCGGCATGATAGTCGACCGTCCAACCATCCGCGCGAAGGTCGTCGGCAAAACCACGCATCGCCGCGAAGATCAGCACGAGTTTGCGCTTGTGATGCGGCTTCTCGCGCCACTGCGCGAGCGATTCGATCATGAGGATGCGTGTCGTCGCGCGATCAGCATCGACGAGCGCGGAATGATGCGGCGTGCAGTGATCTCCCGCCACCCACACCGTCGTATGCGTCGTTCCCGAGTCCGATTTTTTCACGCGTGCCATCCTCTTTCAGACGTACGGCCGTCGCATTTTGTCGCGGGCAAACCGCGCCGTCGCACCGAACCGACCCGCCGTGCCCATCATCGAGACGCGGGAGCTCCGCAAAGTTTTTCGCTCGGTCAAGCGAACGCCGGGCGCGGTCGGCGCGATTAAGACGCTCTTCTCGCGCGAGACCGTCGAACGCGTTGCCGTCGAAGGCGTGACGATGTCGCTCGATGCGGGCGAACTGGTCGGATATATCGGCCCAAATGGCGCGGGCAAATCGACGACGATCAAGATGCTCACGGGGATCCTCGTGCCCACATCGGGCGAAATTCGCGTCGCAGGACTCGTTCCGCATCTCGATCGCAAGAAAAACGCGCGCAACATCGGCGTCGTCTTCGGGCAGCGCAGCCAACTCTATTGGGACCTACCGCTCGTCGAATCGTTCGAACTTCTGCGCGCGATCTACGCCGTTCCGCGCGACCGTTTCAAAGCGAATATGGCCGAGTTCACCCAGCTTTTAGAGATGGGTGATTTCCTCAATACCCCCGTGCGCCAGCTCTCACTCGGCCAACGGATGCGTGGTGATTTCGCCGCGGCCATGCTGCACGATCCGCGGATCGTCTATCTCGACGAACCGACGATCGGGCTCGACGTGCTCGCCAAAGAAGCGATTCGCGAATTCGTCGCACGCGTCAATGCGGAGCGCGGCACGACGTTCATCCTCACGACGCACGATCTCGCCGACGTCGAACGACTCTGCAAGCGCATCGTACTCATCGACGAAGGCCGCGTGATCTACGATGGCGGCGTCGAGGGCATCAAAGAGCAGTACGGCACGCATCGCACGCTCGTCGTCTCACTTGCCGGCGATCCTGGGACCGTCGCCGTTGCGGATGCCGAGCTCGAATCGCGCGAAGGCAACGTCGTGCGGCTACGCTTCGATCGAAAAGCGATTAGCGCCGATCAACTCATTCGCCGCGTCACCGAACACTACGCCGTCAACGATGTCTCGATCGAAGAACCCGAACTCGAATCGATCATCCGCCGTATCTACGTCGAAGGCTACACGGATCCACTCGTGGCGGCGCCATGAGCGATATCGCATTCGGCGACACGACGCGCGGACGGTCGCTCACCAACGCCGCGGAAGCCTATCTCGAATTCGCGCGCAAAGCGTTCTCCCGAGAATCGACCTATCGCGTCGAAGTCTTTACGAGCATTGGTTCGCTCGTGCTCCGCGTGTACTTGCTGCGCTCGCTTTGGACCGCACTCTATAGCCAGAATATCGCGCCGTCGCGGATCCCGCTCCATGCGATGATTACCTACGCGACGGTCGCGCTCTTGATGTCGCTCGTGCTCGAGGTCGACGGCACGCGGCTCATTCGCGATAAAGTTCGCGAGGGAACGATCGCGACCGACCTCATGAAGCCGATCTCACAACCGCTTTATTGGTTTAGCGATGGTATCGGTCAGACGATGTTCCACGCACTCACGATCGTGCCATCGCTCGCCTTCGCGTTACTTCTGGTCCACATCGACGTGCCGTCGCCCGGCGTGTTCCTGGCCTTCGCGCTGTCGTTCGTGCTCGGCTATCTCGTCAATTTTTTCTTGAATTTTCTGATGAACGTGATCGCATTCTGGACGCTCGAAGCGTTTGCGATGCAGATGATGGTCCGCTGGGCATCCGATCTTTTGAGCGGCCAAATCTTACCGCTCGAATTCTTTCCCGGTATCCTCGGTGCGATCGTGATGGGACTGCCGTTTGCCTCGATTTACTCGACACCGCTACGCATCTACATCGGCGAACTTCCGCCGAGTGCATGGCTGCCTGCGATTGCCGTGCAAGTCGGATGGATCGCGCTTTTTGCGGCACTCGCAGCGATTGCATGGCGCTTCGCCGAGAAACGCATTATCGTCCAAGGCGGTTAGGCGATCGTGACGCGTTTCCCGAAGCTCGCCCGCTCCCCCAGTTCGGGTCATTGCCAGGACGTCCAAGGTTAACGTACGTTGGAGACCCCAAACCTGGAATGGAGCCTTATGTTCGATCGTCCGCGTGTGCGCCGCGAGCTTATCGTCAAAGAACTCGCCGGCGAGTTGCTCGTTTATGATGAGGTCTCCACGAAGGCGTTCTGCCTCAACGAAAGTGCGGCCGTCGTTTGGGCGATGTGCGATGGGAAGACGACCCTTGCGGAAATGGCCGGCCGCATGCCATCGACGCTCGACGCCGCGATCGGTGCGGATTGCGTTGCTCTTGCGATCGCGCGCTTCCATGAAGACGGCCTCCTCGAACCGGGTTCGGTCGAACCGATCGTCGCCGTCGAGGTAACGCGCGCCGAGTTGTTGGCGCGTGTCGGTCGCGCCGGGCTCGCCGCAGGCATCGCACTCCCGCTCGTCGTTTCGATCGTCGCTCCCACGGCCGCGAAAGCCTACGGCACGCGCCATGAAGATGACAATCATGAAGAAGCCCCCGAGGTCGAGCACCTACACGAAGACCGTCGCCCCCGCGAGCACAATCGCGGTCGTGAAAACGACAAAATCGAATTCTAAGCGCGAACTCGTCGCGCGCAAGGCGCCGTCGCACGAGAGTTCCGTCGATGCGCAGCATCTCGGACGCACGATCGCGTGCGTCCTCGCGGGTTCGTGGCGCCCCAAACCCCCGTCGCTCGCTGCCTCCGTCGATGACATCGAGCGCGTTCTTCCGCTGGTCGCGCGTACGCATGCAGCCGCGCTCTTTTGGTGGCGGCTTCGCGGCCGAACTGACGGGAAAATCTCAGGCCTCGAAAGTCTTCGCGACACGTATCGTTACAACGCCGTTTACGCCGAGCATCAGGAAGCGCGGCTCGCGTCGCTCGTGCGGCTACTTCGCGCGGCGGCGATCGAACCGGTGCTCCTGAAGGGCTGGAATCTCGCACGCCGTTATCCGAGCACGGCCCTGCGTCCGTATGAAGACATCGACTTCATCGTCCGCGATGGCGATGCGAGTCGAGCGGAACGCGTCGTCGCCGAAGGCGACACGAGCGGCGCGGTCGTCGACTTCGTCCACGAAGAGATTTCGCGCTTCGACGCGGCCGAATGGGACGACATGTTTGCGCGTAGCGATCGCGTTACGTTCGCAGACGGACACGTGCGCGTGCTCTCTGCCGAAGACCACTTACGCGCGGTCGCCATTCATGGCCTCAAGCATAGTTTCCGTAACCCGCTGTGGCTCTGCGATATCGCGGTCTCCGTCGAAGCAGCAGGCGACGACTTCGATTGGGCGCGTTGCTTCGGAACGCTTCACCCGCAAAGCCAGTGGATCGGTTGCGCGATCGGACTCGCACGCGAACTCCTTGACTGCAACGTTCCGCCGCGAGCCGAGCCATACGTCAGCGCGCTCCCACGGTGGCTCATCCCCGCCGTCTTCGGCATGTGGATCCGCGCCGCGCGCCACGGTCTCGACGAGCGCTGGGCGGTTCGCGAATTTCTCGCGAGTCCCGCGAGTCTCGGATCGATCGTCGCGCGTCGTTGGCCCGATCCCATCAGCGAAGCACTGCGGCGAAATATTCCACTTTCCGAAAAAAATCCGTGGCAACGCCGACTTCACGCGCTCGCCTTCATGTTATCGCCCAAGCGTTTGAGCGCCGCCGCGTTTCGAAAAAAGGCGGTGCGTTCCGTCCCGTAGCCGGAAGGCGGGTAGTCGGCATCGCGCGCGAAGACCGCGCGCATGGAAAACGTCGACCTCATCGTCATCGGAGCCGGGCAGGGCGGCGTTCCGCTCGCCGTCGCGCACGCGAAAGCCGGCAAGCGCGTCGTCCTTTTCGAACGTGGACGTCTCGGCGGGAGCTGCGTGAATTACGGCTGCACGCCGTCGAAAGCGTTCCTCGCAAGCGCGCACAACGCGGGCCGCGCACGGCTCGCGAAGCCGCTTGGCATCGACGTGACGGTTCGCGTCGATCAACGCGCCGTGATGACGCGCGTTCGGAAGATTCGCGACGAGTGGCACGACGGCGTCGAAGCAAAAATTGCGAAATCGAGCATCGAACTCGTTCGCGCGAGCGCCGCATTTACGGCAGAGCGGACCGTCGCGGGAGGCGGTCGTGAATTCATCGGCAGGACGGTCGTGATCGATACGGGCACGAGCCCCGTGCTTCCGCCGATCGCCGGAATCGCCGACGTGCCGTATCTCACGAACCTGACGTGGTTCGAGCAAGAGATGCTGCCCGCACGCGTGCTCGTGATCGGTGGCGGATACATCGGTCTCGAACTCGGCCAAGGCGCGCAACGGCTCGGCAGCGCGGTGACGATCGTGCACGCCGCCGACCGCGTCATGGATCGCGAAGAACACGACGCGAGCGCGGCGGTCGCGCAAGGTCTCGCAGCCGATGGCGTCACGTTCGAGCTCGGTGCGCGCGCGACGGCCGTCGCACATCGCGACGGCATCTTCACGCTCACGCTCGCAAACGGAAAGACGCTCGAAGCCGAAGGTCTCCTCGTCGCAACCGGACGCGTTCCCAACACCGCCGATCTCCATCCGCATCGCTCGAATATCGACTGCGTCAAAGGCGGATTCATCGAGGTCGACGCGCATCTGCAAACGACGTGTCCCGGCGTTTACGCGATCGGCGACGTCGCGGGGCAACCTGCCTTCACCCACGTCTCGTGGGAAGATTATCGGCGCCTCGAATCGACGCTCGCAGGCGTGCCGCGCACGCGCGACGATCGCGTGTTGTCGTACTCGACCTTCACGGAGCCGCAACTGGCTCGCACCGGCCTCTCCCTCCACGAGGCGCGCGCGAAAGGTATCATGGCGCGCGCGGAAACGCTCGCGCTCGCGGACGTGGCACGTGGTGCCGAGTGGAATCTCGAGAACGGCTTCATGCGCCTCGTCGTCGACGACGCGACCGCCAAAGTTATCGGCGCGACGTTCGTGGGCTACGAGATGGGCGAACTCATCCATGCGATCGGGCTCGCGATCGAACTCGGCGCGACCTGGCACGATATCGATCGGTTCGTCGGCATCCACCCGACGTTCGGCGAGGGGATGCCATCGCTCGCCAGGGCATTTGGCCCACAAGAAGCGCGCTAGGTGGCACCCATCGAATTCGCGGACGAATCTGATCGTCAAAGAAGTTGCCGGAGAACTTCTCGTGTACGATCGGGCTTCGACCAAAGCATTTTGTCTCAACGAAACCGCAGCCGCGGTTTGGGGCATGTGCGACGGAAAAACCATGATCTCCGAAATGCCCAAGAGATCGGCCTCGTCGTTCGGAGGCGCGATCGACGATGCGTTCGTGTCGCTCGCTCTCGCACGGTTCCGCGAGCATGGCCTCATCGAAAGCGATTCGTTCGCCACCCGCCCGACTGCCGGTGTAACGCGCGCGGAGCTCCTTTCACGTGCCGGTCGCGTCGGCATCGCGACGGCCGTTGCCGTCCCACTCGTCACCGCGATCGTCGCGCCGACGGCCGCCAAAGCCTATGGCCGCCAAGATGACGATGGCGAACGCGACCATCGGCGCTCGCGCCGCGACTAAATCGGCGCGAATCGTCTCGTCGAAGCCATAGCTACGGCGAGAGGACCATCGGTCGTATGAAACCCAATGTCGAGCTCCGGGCGGGCGCGTCGCCGAGTCTCCGTTTCGAATCGCACGGCGTCGGCTTCCAGATTAGCGCCACCGAGACGGCGCTGCTCGAACGGATCGAGGCGGCACTTCCCGTCGGAACACGCCGGACGAATCGCTTTCTCGATGCCGTGTCGTACGAGTTTGCGAAACATTCATCGCAATCACTTTACAGCCTTACCATCGACGGCGTGTGGCTTGCGGGACCCGCTTCCCTCGATGACGTGCTCGCGATCTTCGAACCGAACCTCATCATGCGGATCGCCGAACGCGCGCCGCACCACACGTTCGTCCATGCGGGCGTCGTCCGTTTTCACGGCCGCGGCATCTTGTTTCCCGGCTACAGTTTCGCCGGCAAGACGACGCTCGTCGCCGAACTCGTGCGCGCGGGCGCGCTCTACTATTCCGATGAGTATGCGTTGATCGATCGCGATGGGTTCGTCCACCCCTATCCACGGTCGCTACAAATGCGCAAACCCGGCGAGGATATCCAGACGGCGACCCCTCTCGACGAGATCGGCGGCGTCGCGGGAAACGATCCCATGACGATCGATCTCGTCGCTTTTTGCACTTACAAAGCGGGCGGTCACTTTCGTCCGCGCACCGTCACACCGGGACGTGCGGCACTCGAAATGCTGCAGTATACGATGTCGGCGCGCTTCGCACCCGAGGCTGCGCTCGGCGCGCTGCAGTGCGTCGTGACGAACGCCACGCTGCTCAAGGGCACGCGCGGCGATACATCACAGGTAATCGACTTCCTCACTCGGCGTTTCCCGGCCTGACGCAAAAAGCGAT
>JANYGA010000127.1 GCA_025359485.1 Rhodospirillales bacterium
AACGCGAGACGCCGAGATGGTGAAAATACTCGGCATCAACATGCCCCTCATGTTCACGCTCGTTTTCGGACTGGGATCGTTCATGGCGGGGCTCGCGGGCGCACTCGCCGCGCCCGTTTACGCGATCATTCCCAATCTCGCATCGCAGTGGATCGTGCTCACGTTCGTGATCGTGATCGTGGGCGGCATCGGTTCGTTCTGGGGCGCGATCGTCGGTGGACTCATCATCGGCATCCTCTCGAGCCTGATGGAGCTCGTCTATCCACCCGCCGTCGAACTTACGGGCTTCATCATCATGGGCGTCATCCTACTCGTGCGACCACGCGGTATCTTCGGCGTTGAAGGGCTCTTCGAGTGATCCGTCCCGTTGCGTCCAAAGCGTGGATCACGCTGCTCGCGGTTGCCGTCGCATTCGTCGTCTTGCCGCTCTTGATGCCCGGCGGAACGCTCGATCTCTACCCGTTCGCAGGCGCGCGATTCCCCGTCCATGCCGGCTTCATCGATCTCGCCACGACCGTCCTCGTCTTCGCTCTCTTCGCACTCGGCTTCAATCTGTTGTTCGGGCATACGGGCGAACTCTCGTTCGGGCATTCGATGTTTTTCGCACTCGGTGCGTACGGTACGGCGCTCGCCACGAAGGGCTTCGACATCACGCTCTTCGGTTCGCATCTCGTCTTTGCGGGATCGCACGACGGGCTCTTCGCGCTCTTCATCTCGCTCTCGATCGTACTGCTCTGGGCGTGGGCGCTCGGACGCATCATCGTGCCGCGATCGAGCGGCATCTATTATTCGATGATCACCATGGCCTTCGCGCAAGTCATCTACTTCATCGCGTTTCGTTGGAGCGAACTCACGGGCGGCGAAGACGGCCTTCAAGGCATCTCACGACCGCACATCATCGGCATTCCCGACGGTTGGCTCGGCGATGCCACACACGTGTACGTTTTCACCGCCGTCATCGCGTTTCTCGCCGTGGCCGGCAACTACTGGATCGTGCACTCGAAATTCGGATCGGTCTTGCATGCGATACGCGAGAACAAACAGCGCGCGCGTTTTCTCGGTTACGACGTCAATAAATATCGCGTCAACGCGTTCGTGCTCTCGGCGATCTTTCCGGGCATCGCGGGTTGGCTTTGGACGTATTTCCAACAGTCGATCAATCCCGATGCGGGCTCCATCGATTACAGCGGCCGCGTCGTGATGATGTCCTTACTCGGCGGCATCAATACGTTCGCGGGGCCGATGATCGGCGCGTTCGTGTACTGGGATCTTCAGAATCGCGTCTCGGGGATTACGAAGTTTTGGCCGGCGGCGATCGGCATCGTCTTCGCGATCTTCGTCATTCTCGCACCGCGCGGAATCGGTGGCGGATTCGAAGATATCCGACGCTACGGCATCCAAGCCGTTTTCCGCCGCATCTTCTCAAAATCGGCGCGCATCGAAACCGAAGTCGCCGAAGAATTACCCACGCATGGAGCCGCACGTTGAGCGTCGATTACGCCTTTAAAACAGAACATCTCACGCGATCGTTTTCCGGTTTCAAAGCCGTGAGCGACGTGACGATCGAGATTCCCGTCGGCGGCGTTCGCACGATCATCGGGCCCAACGGCGCGGGCAAGACGACGTTTTTCAATCTGCTTTCGGGACTCTTGCCGCCGTCGTCGGGCAAGATCTTTTTCGACGGCAAAGACATCACCAATCTCGAGCCCTACAAGCGCGCACGCATGGGCCTCGCGCGCTCGTTCCAAATCACGAATATCTTCGCGAAGCTCACCGTCTACGAGAACGTGCGCCTCGCCGTCCAAGCCGTCCACGACGGTACCGCGAGCTTCTTCTTTCCCTCACGCACAAAAATGGGCGATCTCGCGGGCAAGACGGAATCGATCCTCGACGACATCGGCTTGACCTCGGTCGCAAATGGCCTCGCCGAAAATCTTTCCCACGGCGATCAACGTCGTCTCGAAATTGGGCTCGTTCTCGCACGCGATCCCAAAGTGTTGTTGCTCGACGAACCGCTCGCCGGCATGTCGCCGACCGAAACGCACGCGACGGTCGAACTCATCGTTCGCATCGCGCCGGGACGTACGATTCTTCTCGTCGAGCACGATATCGACGTGATCATGGCGATCTCGACGACGATCACGGTCTTGCAGACGGGTCAAATTCTCGCCGTCGGCACGCCATTGGAAATCCGTACCAACGAAGCCGTGCAGCGCGCGTATCTCGGAGGCCACGTATGAGCACCCCGCTGCTCGAACTCGAACTCGTCAACGCCTATTACGATAAGAGCCACATCTTACAAGACGTCTCACTCTCGATCGATGCGGGCGAAGTCGTCGCGCTCTTAGGCCGCAACGGCAGCGGCCGTTCGACGACGCTCAAGGCGATCATGGGTCTCGTCGACGTCAAGATGGGCGCGATTCGCTTTAACGGGAAGACGATCACGAGCAAAGCACCGTTCGATCTTGCAAAGCTCGGGATCGCCTTTGTGCCCGAAGATCGGCGCATCTTCCCAAATCTCACGGTCGGCGAAAACTTGCGGCTCGCGGCGCTCGCCGGAAAAAAAGGCGTTTGGACCGAGAAACGGATTTACGAATATTTCGCCGTCCTGGGCGAACGGAAAGATAAACCAGCGAAGCTTTCCGGTGGCGAACAACAGATGCTCGCTATCGCGCGCGCCCTCATCGCCAATCCGGCGATCATCTTACTCGACGAGCCGATGGAAGGTCTCGCGCCGCTCATCGCACGCAACGTTGAAGACGTCGTGCGGAAGATCCGCGAGGAAGGCAATACGATTCTGCTCGTAGAGCAGAACGCGCAGGTCGCGATGGGGCTCTCCGATCGCGGATACATCCTCTCGAACGGTCGCGTAATGGCGTCGGGCCCGATCGCAGAATTGCAGGCCGATGCGGAGTCGATGCAGCGCTATTTGGCGGTGTAGGGCTCGGCCTCGGGCGGCATGCCGAGCGTCGGCATGATCTCTTCGCCTGCGAACGTGTCGTCCGGAAATGCGAGAAACGCGACGCGTTCGCCCCGGCCGACCTCACGTTTCGTTGCGTAGCCGAGGTCGTTTGACTCGCGATGGATCGTCAGGCGATTGTCGCGCACGTTGACGATCCAGTACTCGGGAACGCCGGCTCGCGCGTACACGCGGAGTTTCGTTCCCGCATCGAACGACACGCTCGAATACGAGACTTCGACGAACGCGAAGACATCGGGTGTCCGCGGAGAGCGCGTCCCATAGAAGTTCGGATCGGCCACGAGCAACGCAAGATCGGGTTCGGGTAGCGAGTAATCGCTGATTCGAACCGGCAATTGCGGTTGAAGGACGATGCGATCGCCGAAGGTACGGATGAAGAGATAGGTGAGACGATTGATCCCGCCGCGATGCGCATCGCCCGATGGCGGCACGGTTACGATCGTCCCGTCGATGAGTTCGACTTTTTCATCGGGGCCGATGATGCCGAATTCGGCCATCCGTTCGTATTCGTCGACGGTAAAGCGGCGTTGTGCGATCTCAATTGCCATAGCACTGCCTCGAAGTCTACGCGTGTGGCGCTGCGGTTTCGTGACGGGAGAGTTGCCGTCCCGTAGTGGAACCTCGACCCGCGCCGCCGAATCGTACCTTTTATGCCGACACAAGAAGAAGTTCGCGAAGCGCTGCGCACCGTGGAAGACCCCGAACTCCATATCGGAATCATCGATCTCGGGCTGATCTACGGGGTTACCGTTGCGGGCGAGCACAGCGAAGATGTCAACGTCTCGATGACGCTGACGTCGCCGATGTGCCCCGTCGGTCCGATGTTCAAGGCCGCGGTCGAATCGAAAGTGATGTCGCTCGAGGGCGTCAAGACGGCGAAGGTCGAGATCACCTTCACGCCGCCGTGGGATCCACGCACGATGGCCTCCGACGACGCAAAGGTCCAACTCGGCATCTGGTAGCCACGCCATGATCTCGCCGGATTCGACGCATCACGCGAAAATCGCCGACCTCGAAGCCAAACGCGAGCAGGCGCTCGCACCCGCGGGTGAGGCCGCAAACGATCGGCAACGGGCGCGCGGCAAACGCACGGCGCGCGAGCGCGTCGACGCGCTCGTCGATCCGGATTCGTTCGTCGAACTCGACATGTTTGCCGTGCATCGCAGCACCGCGTTCGGTCTCGACGAGCGCGAGTTTCTCGGCGATGGCGTCATCACGGGTCGTGCGACGATCGGCGGTCGTCAGGTCTTCCTCTTCAGCCAAGATTTTACGGTCCTCGGCGGCTCGCTCGGCGAAGTCTACGCCGAGAAAATTTGTAAGGTCATGGACCTTGCCGTGCGTACGGGATCGCCGATGATCGGCATCAACGATTCTGGCGGTGCGCGCATTCAAGAAGGCGTCGTGAGCCTCGGCGGTTACGCGGAGATCTTCTGGCGCAACGTGCAGGCCAGTGGCGTCATCCCACAGCTCTCGCTCATCGCGGGGCCGTGCGCGGGTGGAGCCGTCTATTCTCCCGCCATAACCGACTTTACGATCATGGTCGAAAAGATCTCGCAGATGTTCATCACGGGTCCGGAAATCATCAAAACGGTGACGGGCGAAGATGTGACCTTCGAAGAGCTCGGTGGGGCGTTTACGCACGCGACCAAAAGCGGCGTGACCGATCTCATCGCAGCCGACGAAGACGAGATGGTCGAGCAGACGCAACGACTGCTTTCGTTCATGCCACAAAACAATCTCGAAGATGCGCCGCGCTTCGCATGCGCCGACGACCCCGAGCGACTCTGCCCGGATCTCGACGATCTCATTCCCGATTCGCCGAACAAGCCGTACGATATCGTCGACGCGATCACCGCCGTGGTCGACGACGGCGACTTTTTCGAGATTGCCGAGTTACACGCACCAAATATCGTGATCGGATTCGCACGGATCGACGGCGCGTCGGTCGGCATCGTTGCGAATCAACCCAAGGTTCTCGCGGGCGTCCTCGATATCGCATCGTCGATCAAGGCCGCGCGCTTCGTGCGGTTTTGCGATGCGTTTAATATCCCGCTCGTCACCTTCGTGGACGTCCCCGGATTCTTACCCGGCCTCGCGCAAGAGTACGGCGGCATCATCAAACACGGCGCGAAATTACTGTACGCGTATGCCGAAGCGACGGTCCCAAAGATTACGATCATCACGCGCAAGGCCTACGGCGGCGCCTACGACGTGATGGCATCCAAGCATATCCGCGCCGATTACAACATCGCGTGGCCCACGGCCGAAATCGCGGTGATGGGCGCGGCGGGTGCCGTGAAGACGATTTTCCGTCGCGATATCGCCGAGGCCGGCGACGGTACTGCGCGCGAGGCGGAGTTGATCGCCGACTACGAGCGTCGTTTCGCCAACCCGTATATCGCCGCGAGTCGCGGTTACGTCGACGACGTCATCGAAGCGAGCAAGACCCGCCGCGCCGTCTCGCGCGCGCTCACGATGCTTGCGAATAAGCGCGTCGAGCGGCCGAAACGCAAACACGGTAATATACCGCTGTAAGATTCGTCAACGGCCGCCACGACGACGACCGACGTTGCCAGGAAAGAAATTTCCTACCTTCGCGAAAGAAGCGCTCATGGCGTATCCGATACTTTCATCGGGTCGCACTTTTTCGAAGGAGACACGAGCGTGTCGTCATCTCGTCTATCGCGCGGATCGTTCGTTCGCGCGTCAAGCGCGGCCATTGCGGGTGCCACGATCGGCATCCCCGCCTTCATTCCTCGCATGGGCGAAGCGGCCGATGCGATCAAGATCGGTCTTTTGGAGCCTGCCACGGGCGTGTACGCCGCCGACGGAGAGAACGAACTCCGCGGCTATCAGATGGCCGCCGACATGTGGAATGGCCGCGGCGGCGTGATGGGTCGCAAGATCGAGCTCGTGAAGGAAGACGACGGCAACGATCCCGGCATCGGCGCGCAAAAGGCGCGTAAGCTCATGAATCAAGATAAGGTCGTCGCTCTCGCGGGCACGGTCAGCAGCGCCGTTTCGCTCTCGGTGAGCGGTGCGGCCAATGCCGCGGGCATGCTCTTCATCGATTCCGGCGGACATACCGACGACGTGACGGGCAAGGATTGCAAGTGGAATACGTTTCGGACGTGCCACAGCACATGGATGGAAGCGCACGCCACCGGCTACTCACTCGCCAAAAAATTCGGTAAGAAATTCCACCTCATCACGCCCGATTATGCATTCGGACACTCGCTCGAAACGGCGTACAAAGACGTGTTGACGCGCATCGGCGGCACGATTACGGGCTCCGATCTCACGCCGCTCGGCACGACCGATTTTAGCCCGTATCTCACGAAGGCACTCGCGGGGAAACCCGACGTGCTGCTCGTGCTCGTTCAAGGCGCCGACTTCGTCAACTGCATGAAGCAGATCGACTCGTTCGGGCTGCATAAAAAGATCGGCATCGGCGGGCCGCAAGCCGAACTCGAAGCCGTGCAATCGCTGCCCAAAGAAGCGCGCGTCGGTTTCTTCGGCATCGAGTGGTATTACAAGAGCGATAAGGTCCTGGGCAAGAGCAAGACCGCGCATGCGTTCGTTCGTGACTATACGAAACTCCACAGCACCGCGCCGAGCGCGCGCAGCGCATTTGGCTACGTCACGATGGATCGTCTCGCTGCGGCGATGAACGACGCCAAAAGCACGGACTCGGCGAAGGTCGCACGCGCGCTCGAAGGCGCGAAGTTCGGTTCGATCTTCGAGGGCACCGCATATTTCCGCAAGGAAGACCATCAGCTCATGTGGCCGATGTGGTTCGGCGAAGTGCGGCGCGAAGGCGCCAACGGCGATAAGGACGATCTCTTCGATATTACCGACGTCCATCAGGCCGATTCGATCGAACAGAGCATCGCCGATAAAGCGAAGATCTGCACGCTGAGCTACCCCTAAGTTATGCTCGAACACCTCGGTCCGGAACTCTTCAACGGGCTCGTTCTCGGCGCGTTTTACGCAATCGTCGCGATCGGACTTTCGTTGATCATGAATCTCACGGGCACCATCAATATGGCGCACGGAAGTTTCATGACGCTCGCCGGCTATCTCGCCTTCGCGATGATCTCGCGCGGTACGTCGTTTTGGTTCGCCTTACTCGTCGCTCCGTTGCTCACGGTCATCGTCGGCGTCGTCGTCGAACGAACGTTGATCCGGCCGCTCTATAAGCGGGAGCCGTTCTACAGCTTATTGCTGACGTTCGGCCTCTCGCTCGTAGCCGAAGAAGTGTTCCACCTCATCTGGGGCGCGAACGGCGTCCCGCTCTCGCCGCCCGCGAATTTGAGCGGCACGGTCCAACTCGGCTTTATGTCGTTTCCCGCGTATCGACTCTTCATCGCGGGCGCGCTCGTCGTCGCGATCGTCGCACTCGCGCTCTTTCTCACACGCACGCGCTTCGGCTTACGCCTGCGCGCCGCGGTGCAAGATACCGAGATGATCGCGGCGCTGGGCACCAATACGCAAGTCCTCTACATGGTCAATTTTGGTCTCGGTATCTTTCTCGCGGGCATCGCGGGCGTGCTCGCCGCCGGACTGCTCGGCTTGAGCCCGACGAGTGGAAACGCGCTGCTCATGCCGGCGTTCGTCACGGTCATCATCGGCGGCATGGGCAGCCTCTTTGGGAGCATCGCGGGCGGTCTCTTGATCGGCTTTGCGATCTCGCTCACGACGCTCTTCATACCGGCCGCAAGCGAAGTCTCGATGTACGTGCTCATGGCGATCGTGCTCATGATCCGGCCACGCGGACTTTTCGGTGAAGAAGGCATCTTCGGATGACGCCCGCACTTCGCACGGCGCTCGTGATCGGCGGTCTGCTCGCGCTCGCGCCGCTCGTCTTACCGATCGTCCATCTCGACGTCTCGATCGTAAGCGAAGTTCTGCTCTTCGCGATCGCGGCGATGAGCGTCAATCTCTTGCTCGGGTACACGGGCCTTCCCGCGTTCGGCAACGCCGCGTTTTTCGGCTTGGGTTCGTACGGCGCCGCACTATCGATCAAATACGCGCACGTGCACTTCATCGAGGCCGTGCTCGTGGGAACGCTCGCCGGACTCGTCGGCGGCCTGATCCTCGGGCCGTTCCTCTTGCGGCGGCGCGGCATCTACTTCGGTCTGCTCGCAATCGCGTTCGGCCAAGTGTTCTACTTCATCGCCTATCGGTTCACGAGCGTGACCGGCGGTGAGGACGGGATGAATTTCGCGCGGCCGTACGTCGGCTTTCCAAACGTGCATTTCAGCCTCAACGAGATGTCGTTCTACTACGTCGCGCTCGCGATCTATCTCGGAATCGTCGCGCTCTTCTCCGTCGTGGCGGTCTCACCGTTCGGGCGCACGCTCGTAGCGATCCGGCAGAACGAAGTGCGCGTGCGCTATCTCGGCATCAATACCGATCGCTTCATCTTCGTCGCGCTGCTGATCTCATCGACGATTGCCGGGCTCGGTGGTGCGATGTTCGCGCTGCTCATCAACTTCGCGTATCCGCTCACGCTCGATTGGCATCAGTCGGGCGATTTCGTTCTCATCATGATCCTCGGCGGAGCGGGGACGATCTGGGGCCCGCTTGTCGGCGCGACCATTTTCGTCATCGGCAAAGACATCATCTCGACGATCACGCCGCTGTGGCAGATTTTTCTCGGCGCGCTCTTCATCGCGTGCGTACTCGGATTCCCCAAGGGCATTCTCGGTTCGATCGCCGCGTTTCGCGATCGTCGCGCACTCGTCGGTGCCGCATCGGCGCCCGACGCGCAGACTCCGCTCCCGCGAGGAACGTCGTAAATGGTCCTACTCGAAGCCACGGCGATCGGCAAACGTTTCGGCGGCGTCATCGCCGTCGACGACGTTTCCGCAAGCGTGCACGAACATTCGATCCACGCCGTCATCGGACCGAACGGCGCGGGAAAGACGACATTTTTCAACACGCTCTCGGGCTTTTATTTCCCCGATGGCGGCACCGTGCATTTCGACGGTCGCGAGATTACGCGCATGCCGAATTGGCAGCGCGTCGCCGCGGGCATGGGTCGCACGTTCCAAACCCCGAGCATCTTCCCCGAACTCACCGTCCACGAAAATCTGCAACTCGGCATTTGGAGTCAGGCAGGTCAGGCATTTCGTTTGCGTGGTGGAACGCGCGCGCAAACGCAAGCCGTGGAAGCGCGGATCGACGAGTTGCTCGGCTTCGTCAATCTCGCGAGTTCGCGCTCGCGCCTCGTCGCCGAACTCTCGCACGGCTCGCAACGCCTTTGCGAGATCGCGATGAGCCTCTCGACGAGCCCGAAGATCGTCTTGCTCGACGAACCGATGGCGGGCCTCGCAGAGGCCGAAACCGAGCGCATCGTCGGCGTCATCCGCGATCTGCGCGAACGCCTCGGGCTCACGGTGCTCTTCGTCGAACACAACATGCGCGTGGTGCTGTCGCTCGCCGATCGCATCACCGTCATGGATCGCGGCCGACTCCTCGCCGAAGGAACGCCGAACGAAATCTCGGCAAACGAGGCGGTGCGCGATGCCTATCTCGGTCGCGAGGTCGTCGACCATGTCTGAACCGCTTCTCCGCATCACGGGCTTGCACACGAACTATGGCAAGATCGCGATCTTGCGCGACGTCTCGCTCACCGTCGGCGAAGGCGAACTCGTCGCACTCCTGGGCCTCAACGGCGCGGGAAAAACGACGACGATCCGAAGTATTCTCGGGCTCACGGCGCCGCTCTCGGGTTCGATCACGTACGAAGGTCGCGAGATCGCCGGCTGGCCCGCATATAAAACCGCTCGACTCGGCGTCGGGTACGTGCCCGAAGGTCGCCGGATGTTTAAGGAGTTAACGACGCTCGAAAATCTGCAACTCGCGGAAAACGGCCGCACGGGCGATTGGACGATCGATCGCGTGCTCGAGGCGTTGCCCAAGCTCGCCGAGTTGCGATCGCGGAAGGCCGGCCGCCTCTCCGGCGGCGAGCAAGAGATGCTCGCGATCGGTCGCGCGCTCGTTGCGAATCCGCGCCTTCTGCTCGTCGACGAGCCATCGCAGGGCCTCGCGCCGCTCATCGTCGAGGACGTGTATGCGATGCTCGCGACGCTACGGGCGCGCGGCACGTCGATTCTCTTGGTCGAACAGAACGCCTTGCTCGCACTCAAGGTCGCCGATCGCGCGTACGTGCTCGATAGCGGTCGGATCGTCTATTCGGGAGATGCGAAAGAACTCGCGAGCGATCGCGCGCGCGTGCGAACGTTGATGGGTCTCGAAGCCGCCTCGTAGGTGGCGCGCTACATCATCGCAGACGATCTCACGGGCGCGTGCGATGCCGCGCTCGCATATGCCAAGCGCGGCCTTCGCGCGCGCGTGTGGCTCGATGCGCGCGACCTCGCGAGCGCCGGCTCCGCAGGTGACTTCGACGTTATCGCCGTCGATCTCGATTCGCGCGAGCGATCGCCGCGATGCGCGGTGGATCGCGTCATCGCTTCGCTCGAGCGACTCGCACCGCGAACGTCCGCCGAGATCGTGAAGAAAATCGATTCGACGCTGCGCGGGAACGTCGCGAGTGAGACGAGTGCGATTCTCGCCGCTCTTCCGCAAGCCGTCGCGATCGTCGCGCCGAGCTTTCCCGCACAAGGCCGAATCTTTCGCGACGGATGCCTCTACGAACGCGAACGACGGATCGAACGCGCGTCCTTACGTAGCCTGTTCGCGGGCGTGCCCTTCGTCGCGATCGGAGTTGAGACGCTCCGTGCGGGCGGTGCGACCCTTGCGGCGACGATCGCGATGCTCGGCACGAGCGGCGTCCGTATCGCGATTGCGGATGCGGAGACCGATGCGGATCTGCGGTCACTCGTGCGAGCGGCATCGGCGCGCGACGATGTCGTGTGGGTCGGATCGGCCGGTATCGTGGAAGCACTCGCCGAGATCGCGCACGCGAGCGAGACAACGCCGCCGCCTCATGCGAGCATCTCGATACTCACGCCCGGTGAGCGCGATGACGCTCGCGTGCTCTTCCTCATCGGCAGTCGCACTGCAACGACGCGGGAGCAGATCGCCGATTTCAAAGATTGCGCGACGGTCGAAACGTTCGCTGCGAGCGCGCTCGTCCGCGGCGATCCGAGCGTGCGTGGCGCGATCGTGCGTGCGTCCGACGCGCTCGCAACGAGCGGAGTCGCGCTCGTCGCGATCGGCGACGAAACGCACGGCGACGATCGCGCCGTGCGCACGGCCTTCATCGCCGCGACGGCACCATTGTTGCGTGACCCAGCGGAGCTTACCGTCGTGCTCAGCGGCGGCGCCATCGCGCGTGCCTTTTGTGACGGTGGCGGCATCGTCGGTCTCGACCTGCACGATGAAGTCGCCGCAGGAACGCCGCGCTCGCGCGCGATCGGCGCGCCGCTTTGGATCGTGACGAAATCGGGCGGCTTCGGTTCGCCGCACGCCTATCGAGAGGTGCTCGCATCCATTCGCGAACGACCGACGATATGAAACTTCCCACGATCGCGCTGACGATGGGCGACGCCGCGGGCGTCGGCGCCGAAGTGATCGCGAAGACGCTCGCCGACGGCAACGTTTACGCGCGCTGTCGCCCGATCGTCATCGGCGACGCGAGCGTGATGCGACGCGCGAACGCGCTCGTGCATTCAACGCAAAGCTTACGTATCGTCGACGATCTCGCGACGTGGATACCCGATGCAAGTCGTATCGACGTCGTCGATCTCGCGTTGCTCGGTGAAGACGAAATTCCGTTCGGCGCGCTCTCCGCGAAAGCGGGCGATGCGGCGTACCGATATCTCGAACGCGCGAACGCGCTCGCGCTGCGCGGCGATCTCGACGCGATCTGCACCGCGCCGCTCAACAAAGCGGCGCTTCACGCAGGCGGGCATCTCTTTCCGGGCCACACCGAGATTCTCGCGACGCTTTCCGGTACGCGAGAATACGCGATGATGCTCACGGCGCCGGGCTTACGTGTCATTCACGTCACGACGCACGTCGGCATTATCGATGCGATCGCGCGCATCACGCCCGAACGCGTCTTTACCGTCGCACGGCTCGCACATCAGACACTCGTTCGCGCCGGCATCGACTCTCCGCGCATCGGCGTGTGCGGCATCAATCCGCATGCGGGCGAGAACGGGCTTTTCGGCAATGGTGAAGAGGAACGACAGATCGTGCCGGGACTCGCGCGCGCGCGCGCGGCCGGGATCGACGTCGACGGGCCGCTGCCCGCCGATACGCTCTTCTTCCGCGCACGCCGCGGCGATTTCGACGTCGTCGTTGCGATGTATCACGATCAGGGCCACGGTCCGATCAAAGTCCTCGGGCTCGAACACGGCGTCAACATTACCGTCGGCTTACCGTACGTTCGCACGAGCGTCGATCACGGGACGGCATTCGACATCGCTGGCACCGCGCGCGCCGATGAGGGCTCGATGCGCGCCGCACTCGATGCCGCGATCGCGCTCGTACCCTAATCCGCTGCGAGACCTCGAAACGTTTCGATAAACGTTTCGACGTCGGCGCCCGGCAACGGTCTGCTCAGCAGATATCCTTGGCCCATCGCACAGCCCTTGGCTCGAAGCGCGCGATATTGCTCGCGCGTCTCGATGCCCTCGGCGATCGTCGCGATCCCGAGCGACTGCCCGAGGCCGATGACGGCGCTGACGATTGCGGCGGACCCAACGTCGTGCATCATATCCATCACGAACGAGCGATCGATTTTGAGTTTATCGAATTTGAGGCTGCGTACGTACCGCAGCGACGAATATCCGGTCCCGAAATCGTCGAGCGAGATGCCGCAACCGCTCGCACGCAAG
>JANYGA010000152.1 GCA_025359485.1 Rhodospirillales bacterium
CGAGCGCGCCGAGCGTTTTGACATCTTCCGCCTTCGCCCATTTGAGCGCGCGCGTGCCGTTGAGTTCTTCGAGATACAGAAACGGGTCGGTCGTCGCGAGCGACGTGGTAGCCGGTGCGGCGGCGATCGTCGTCGCGGCGACCGTCGGCATCGCACCGAAGCCGAGGAAGAACGTGCTCGCGATGAGCGCGGGAACAAGAATACGCATACGCCTCAGGTATTTCGACCGCGACGCGCGCTTCCCGTTTGCGCAGGAGGGTATACCGACTCGTGACCGCTTCCACCGTGACGCTTCGCGCGATTTCTGCAGCTGAGATCGATGCACTCATGACGCACGCGACGCCCGCGGAATCCGGACTCGCCGTCCCGCCGGGTGGCGTCGATGAGATCGCGGTGCTCGGTATCGTCCGCGATCTCACCTCGCGCGCGGCCACGCGCGGAACGCGCGCGACGTGGGCCATCGTTGCCTCGGGCGAGATCGTCGGGCTTTGTAGCTACGTTCGTGAGGCCGTCGATCGCGACGTGGAGATCGGCTACGCGATCGCTGCGAGCAGGCGCGGGCGCGGCCACGCATCGGCTGCGGTGGCAGCTCTATTGCCGATCGCTCGCGCGGACGGCTTTACCGCCCTCATCGCGCAGACGTCCGTAGCGAATCCGGCCTCGGCGCGCGTGCTCGAAAAGAATGGCTTCGTGGTGACGGGCCGACGCGTCGACCGCGAAGACGGCGAGCTCGTCCTGTGGCGGGCATCGATTTAGCGATGAACTATTTTTTTGCCGGCGCCGGTTCGCGCAGCATCTCGTCGATCTCCGCAGATTCGAGCGGTCCACTCAAGAAATAGCCCTGTGCTCGATCGCAGCCGAGCGATCGTAACGCCACGATCTGGCTTTCGCGCTCGACTCCTTCGGCGATCACGGTCATGTTCAGTGCTTTGGCGAGATCGACGATCGCTCGAACTATCGCAAAGCCGGCCTCCGAGGTATCGATACGTTCGACGAAGGTTCGATCGAGCTTGACGGTATCGAAGGCGAATCGTTCGAGATAATTGAGCGACGAGTAACCCGTCCCGAAGTCGTCGAGCGCGATCCGAACGCCATACGAACGCAGCGATTTGAGGAGCGCACCGACGTACTCCACACGATCGGCGAAGAGCGCCTCGGTCACCTCGAGTTGTAACGCATGCGACGGAAGATCGCTTTCCCCGAGAACGCGAACGATCATAGCGAAGAAATTCGGATCGTTGAATTGGCGTGGCGAGACGTTCACGTTGAGGGTGAGCGCCGGGTTCCAGGCGAGCCACCCGGCCATGTCGCGACACGCACGACGTAAGACGAACTCTCCAATCGAGGTAATGATACCGGTCTCTTCGGCCTCGGCAAGAAACTCCGAGGGCGATATCGTCCCGCGATCCGGATGCTCCCATCGAACGAGCGCTTCGATCGCGGAGACGGCGCGCGATTTCGCGTCGAAGACCGGTTGATAGTGTACGGTAAATTCATGACGCTCGACGGCCCGACGTAGGGCGACCTGCAATGTGAACGATTGCGACGAATTGGCGAACATGCCCTCATCGAAGCACGCATATCGCATGCCACCATCACGCTTGGCCCGGTACATTGCGGAATCGGCATCGCGTAAGACATCTTCCGCGCGAGCGTAGCGACGGTCGATGAATGCGATGCCGAGGCTCGCCGAGGGATGAACGTCCTCGCTACCGAGGCGAACGGGCGATTGGAACGCGCGAAGAAAACGTTCGGCGAGCGACAAGACCGTTTGATTATCGCGAACGTGATCGATGAGTACGGTAAACTCATCCCCGCCGATGCGAGCGAGCGTATCGGTCGGTCGGACGCACTGCGAGAGCCGCTTCGCGAGTTCGACGAGGAACTCATCACCCATCGTATGGCCGAGGCTATCGTTGATGCTCTTGAAACGATCGAGGTCGATGAAGATGATCGCGGCGCGTCGATGATCGTTGGTCGTGACGTCTTGCAAGGCGAGTGCCAGCCGGTCCATCAAAAACGCGCGATTGCGTAAGCCGGTGAGGTCGTCGTGATACAGGCGATACGTGAGCGCGTCTTGATGCGCTTCGACGGATTCGAGAAGGCGCAGACGCGCTTCGCCGGCTTCCTTCTGCGTGACCAATTCGGAGTACTGACCGATAAGGGAATTCAGTTTAACATGGGTGGAGAGCATCGCCACGAGCGACTGAAAGACGTAGCGGTCGGCGCCACTGAGGGCGCGTTCCTCGGTATCGAAGGTACAGATAAAGGTATTGTCCGCGTCGATGAGCCGAGCCGCCGCGAAAAATTGAATGCCGTGATGTTGGAGCGTTTCGGTGAAGCGGTCGCCATATGATGTGACGTCACGCACATGAAAATTGATGGATCGATCCTGGAGAAACGGCACGATCCAGCCGCCAAATTCGATATCGCCGACGAGTTCGTCGATGCCGCTATCGCCGTCGCCTACGCGGACGAGCGCAGCTCCGCCCGTTCCTAGGGCATGGCGAATCCCGTACAGGGACGCGATTAAAATCTCGAGTTCGATCAACTCAACATTCCCACGAACATCGCGTGACGTAGACGATCACGCTTGGGTAATACCCACATTTCCGACATTGTCTCGGGGGAGAAGGTCGTTCGGGCAGGCCGCGTGCGCTGGCGCACATCGTGCGTCGTCCGACGTCCAAGACACGATGGCGCATTTGGTTTGGCTCAAGCGCGATCTTCGGATCGACGACCACGAAGCACTGGCGACCGCCGCCGCGCGCGGTACGTGTATCGTGCTCTACGTCTACGAACCCGAGTACTACGCGAGCCCGGAGTTCGATCCGTCGCACCATACGTTCATCGACGCATCGCTCGTCGAACTCGAGCGCGATCTGGCCGCGCGTGGCGCGCGACTGACCTATCGCTACGGCGCGATGCCCGACGTCCTCGACGCGCTCGCACGCGAAATCCCGATCGAGAGCATCTCGAGTCACGAAGAAACGGGTAACGCGATCACCTACGCGCGCGATCGGCGCGTTCGGGCATGGGCAGCTTCGCGCGGAATTCCATGGTTCGAGTACGCGCAAAACGGCGTCGTCCGCGCACTGCGCACGCGTGATGGCTGGGCGAAACGCTGGGAAGCGCGAATGCTCCGACCGATCGCAGACGTCCCGCCGCGCGTCGTGACCGCCGAGATCGCGCACGAATCGCGACGCACCTTTACCGATCTCGGGGTCGTCGATCGGCGCAAGCCCGAGGCGTTGCCCGGCGGATCGACCGCAGCGCAGGCCTTGCTCGCGTCATTTCTCGCCGAGCGCGGCGTCGATTATCGACGTGGTATGTCGAGCCCCGTTTCGGGCGCCGTCGCATGTTCTCGCATGAGCCCGTATCTCGCGTACGGCGCGATCTCGTTACGGCGCGTGTACCAGGCGACGCTCGCACGCGAACGCGATCTTCGCGCGCGCAAAGCGGATGGCGAAACGATCGACGGTCGCTGGCTCGGGTCGCTGAAATCGTATTCGGGTCGGCTTCACTGGCACTGTCATTTCATGCAGAAGCTCGAAGACGAACCCGCGCTCGAATTCACGAACCAGGCGCGCGCGTACGATGGTCTACGCGAAAACGATTTCAACGCCGATCGATTTGCCGCATGGTGCGACGGACGGACGGGATACCCGATGATCGATGCGTGTATGCGCTCGTTGCATCGCGGCGGCTGGGTCAACTTTCGGATGCGCGCGATGCTGATGTCGTTCGCGTCGTATCATCTTTGGTTACATTGGCGCCCGACGGCCGTGTATCTCGGATCGCAATTTCTCGATTTCGAAGCGGGTATCCACTATCCGCAAGCACAGATGCAATCCGGGACGACCGGTATCAACACGCTACGCATCTATTCGCCGACGAAACAGGCGCTGGATCAAGATCCAAGCGGTGATTTCATTCGGCGATACGTCCCGGAACTCGCGCGCGTACCCGCGCCCTATATTGCCGAGCCGCATCTCATGCCACCGATCCTTGCAGCGAGCATCGGCTATCGAATCGGCGTCGATTACCCGCTTCCGATCGTCGATCATAAAGTGGCGGTCGCCTTCGCAAAAGATCGCATCTACGGCGTGCGCCGCGGTGCGGAGGCAAAATCGGAAGCGAAGGCCGTGTACGTCAAGCACGGTAGCCGCAAGCCGACGCCACGACGGCAGACGGCGCCACGGCCTGCAGCTGACCAACGTGAGTAGTTACAGCGGACCGGCTTTGGGATCGACGGCGACGTTGTTGACGAAGACTTGGCCGTTGTAGATTTTGACGTTATCGCCGCTAAACGACGTGAAAGTCCAATACGCGTCGCTATTATCCGGTCTGCGTTTCTCGGCATACCCGAGGCTTTCGATCCGCATAATTTCGGCTGCGAGTTGCTCCCCCAAACGGAGCGAGCGGGTATTATCGGAGCGCCAGTGGACGCCGCCCATCGAACGGCCCATCGCGACGTTGCATGCGAGTTTGTTGAGCTCACCCTCGACGGTCATTTGATCTGCGTCAGCCTTCGTGTACGCCACCAGAACGCCGAGCTTGTCGGTCTCCGAGATGACGACCGGCGTTTCGTTGGGAGGAGCGCCACGAAATGGGCTCGCTGGCTTGACTTTCATCAAATGATCTTTGAGATTGGTTTTGCCATCGAACCACGCTTTGAGGACCGTGACGCACGCCCCGGCGACCGTGGCATGTCCGGCGCCGTACGATGGGTGCGGCGGCGAACCTGCCGTGAAAGCAATCGGCAAAAAGTAGTTTCCATGTTTGGCGAAGAGCTTCGAGGAAGCGGTCGTGTTGAAGACATCGGGACGGAGACCGTAATCGCGTTTGGTCCCGCCGAACCCGTTCTTCTGCATCTGCATGAGGCCGCCGTACGCCTCCGGGCGCAAGCGACGGTGGACCTCCCACTTCTGCCGCCAGACGATTGCGAGCGCGCGCGCGGCAACTTCCGAAACGCGCGTCAGCACGTCGGGTCCGCCGAAGGTACCGAAACTCGCCTGTCGCGAGTACGTCGAATACGGACTTCCCGGACCCATCGGGATCTTCCAATTCAAGCACAACAACGCGGCGTTGAAATACGCCTGATGGAGCGCGTCTTTATTGACGAAACGCGCGATGTCGCGCATGTTACTGATCCGTCGCGGATCGACCATCTCCTCGAGCGCCGGTCTGTTCGGTGAGAAAATCGACATTTTTTTACGTACGGTCGAATTTTTTGCTGGACGAATTGCGCGCCGTAGGCGATATCGTGCAAGAAAAATTGCGAGACGATCGGCCCCTTGTCTTCGCCGAGCAAGCCGCATCGAAAGAGCGTCTCGGTCCGAATATCGAGTTCGTTCCCGCGCGTGCGCGGCAAGTCGAGCCCGAGTTGTAAGCCATCGAGTTCGTTTGCGTTTACGGCGTTTTCGAAATGCGTTTTTATCTCGGCCAATGCCGTCGGATAATCCGGATGCGCCGCTAGCGTCACGAACGGCTCGTCGCGAAATAACGCCATCCATTGGAGTTCGGCCATCTCCGCCGCCGTCGATTTCGAGCGCACGCCGGGTGCGGGCGGCATCATAAAATCCGTCCCGACGCCGCTGAGACGATCGGCCCCGCGCGCCGCTTGCGGGTTGTTGAATTTATCGGATGCTGTCGGAATCGGAACGAGCGATGGATCGAATCCAGCCTCCGGAGCGACCACGACGCCCATGAATCCGCGCGGGACGCCTTCGTAATCGCCCTTCGTCGTTGCCGCTAGACGAAACGTTTCGTACGCGGCGGGGTCGACCTCGCCAAACTGATTATGCGGCAACGTCTTATGGAAATTCCCGATCGCGATAACGTCGGGGCCCAAGAGTCCATCGAATTTGAGGCCGGTCGTCAGGCCTTCATCGCCATTATTAACCATGCGTCGTGCCCTTTTATCAAAGCGATTGCGACAGTTGCAACGGTCCCGTTGTCCTAGCGAAAGTTAATTCATTCAAAGAAATTAGTCAACTAGCAAATCATAAACGAACGTTCGACGAACGGATATCAATAACGATACTAACGTTAATCTTTGTCACCATCGATTAGCTCGCGTCGTCTCACGTGACACAGGGGAGCGATGGCTGGAAACGCAACCATCCGCGCGCATGAACATCGAAGCCCTCGAATATCGCGACGCGGGACGAGCGATCGGCCGCCTCGCGATCCCGAGCGCGCTCGCGATGCTCGGCGATCAACTCTTGGGCATCGTGGACACCATCGCGATCGGTTCGCTCGGGACCGCATCGCTCGCCGGCATTACCGGCGCGACCTCGGTCTTTTTGGTCTTCGGAATCGGTCTCTTCGCATTCGGAAGCGGCCTGCGCATATTGGGCGCGCAATCGATCGGGGCGGGCCGCAGCGATCGCTTCGGAACGATCGTCCGCTCGTCGATGCTCGTGCCGCTCTTGATCGGCGCGACGATCGCGATGCTCTTGAGCCTTTTCGCCCGACCGCTCATGCAAACGATCTTGCCGCATACGGCCGCAATCGATGCCGCCGCGCATTATTTAGCGCTGCGAGCGTGGTGCCTCGTACCGATGGTGCTCACGGGGCAACTCATCGTCGCCTTCGCGACGGCGGGCGATACGAAACTCGCTTTGCGCGTCCTCATCGTCATTAACGCGGTACACATTCCGCTGCTCGGCATCTTCGCACTGGGCTTCGGCACGCACCATCCGCTCGGTCTCGCGGGTGCCGGCCTCTCGTCGCTCGTCGCGGAATTCGTCGGGCTCGCCTACGCGATCCGGGCGACCACGAAGCGACCGGAATTCGGCATCCTCGCATCGTGGGGAATCGATCGCGCGACCGTGCGCGCGACGGCATCGCTCAGTTGGCCCGAATTCGTTTTTTTAACCTTGCAGATTCTGCCCGATCCGATCACGATCGCACTCTTGGCGCCGGCCGGCTCCGAACTCATCGGCGCCTATCGCGCGCTCTCCGTCGTCAACGACGCGACGTGGGCTATTCCCGGTTCGCTTGGGGATGCGTGCGAGACGATCGTCGGGCAACGCATCGGCGCGCGCGATTACGCGGGCGCGAGGCGCTTCATCGCCGAGTCACGCCGAATCGCACTCAAGGTGTGCGTCGCGACGGGGGCGCTCGTCGGCATCTTCGCGTGGCCGCTCGCCGCGGTTTGCACGCTCAACGTCGGGCTCGCCGCGATCGCCGCGTTACCGCTGGCCGTGCATGCGGCGATCACCTTACCACTCAAGGGCTATGCCATGACGATGCTCGCGCCGATCCGTGCGGCCGGCGATACGCGTTGGGTGATGGTGATGGGCATCGTGACGACGACGATCGCGACCGCCGGAATCGCGACGGCGATCCTCGTTTTTCACGCGGGACTGTGGGCGGTGCCGCTGGGCTGGACCGTTGGATGGCTCTTTCGCGACGCGGCGACGACGCTGCGTCTACGCAGCGGAGATTGGGAGCGCCGGCGTCTCGCGATTGCGAGCTAAGGTCGCAATTCGCGATCGAGATCGTGCGAAACTGAAGGGACGACCGGACCTTTCTGATATCATCGCCACATGATCCAACGTGCGGGCCTCGATCGAACACAACTCAACGCTATCGCGCCCGAGGCCGTGCTCGAGGATTTTATCGAGCGTCACACCATGGTCTTCGTGCAACACCGCTTCGCGGGCGCGCAAGGCGAGGATTCCGTCCACGCACTCGGCGAGTGTCAGATGCAACGCAAAGACGACGTCTTGATCTTACAAGACGTCCGCAATCGCAAGAACGAGTGGCGTGTAAAGCTCGCCGACTTCACGCTGACGCAGATGGACGCCAACGGCATCGAACTGAGCAACGAACGCGACCGGTACGCTGCATTCGTGCCGACCGATGCGTTCATGAGCGAATGGCGCCGCTTTAGCGGGACTTAATCGCGATCGGTTTTCGTCGCACGCGTGACGAGCGTTCCGTTCGGAAAGAGTCCGTCGTACACCGTCGGTAACGGCGCGTAGGGCTTTTTCGTAAGCCGCGCGAGACCCGCACGGACGAGGTTTGTCAGCACTCATAACATCGCCCGCATAACCATCCGTATCGCGTGGTGGTTACGCGGGCGAACGTATGAGATGAGTTACATCATCGCTTTGCCATTAAGCATCATTTTCGCGCCCATCGCGTCGGCCTTCGATTTGCACGCCATCATCGTCTTGTCGCCCGACTTCATCATCATCATGTGTGATTTCTTGTCGGTCATGCCGTGGTACATTTTGGTCTTGGTGTCGACCATGACCATTTGGTCTGGAGCGACGCATTTCGTCGCCATCATTTTTTCTTTTGCCATCGACGGCGTTGCTGCGGCGGCGACCGCGATGCCGAGGGCGAGGGCTCCTGCTAGGAGAGAACGCATGAGATACTCCGATCGATAGATAGTGAAGACGTTGGTTGCTCGTGTCTCTCGTGTTCTGCTACAACTTCACCTCGGTCAAACGCGGAGCCGGGCCTTCGACGACCCGGACGAAGCCACGTGGACGGATCCAACGCGCCACCGCCGCACGCACGGAATCGGGAGTTGCGGCAAGTTCGGCGCGCGCGAGTGCGAAATCGCGTTCGGCTGTGAAGCCGTTGGCGACATTGGTCGTCAGGCGCGCGGCGAGCCCGTCGTAGCTTTGCGACTGCAACGCCACGTCGCTGAGCAACCGCGACTTGGCACGCAAGAGTTGTTCGCTTTCGGGGCGCGCGGTCGCGACGCGAGCGAGGTCGCGTTCGAGCACGGCTTGTGCCTTCGCGAAGTTTTCGGGCGCGCACCCATAGCGCACGGTAAACGTCGATCGCAGGCGGCCGCCGACGAGCGCGCTCCCGACGCTGTACACGTATCCCGTCGTCACGCGCATATCGCGAATGAGGACCGATGAAAAATCGCCGCTGAGGATCGTGTTCGCGATCTGGAGCGGTGCGATATCGGGATCGCGGAGACCGAGGTCGAGCGTTTGGGTCAGCAAGACCGTATCTTGCACGCGTCCGGTCGCCGCCACGAGTTCCTCGCGTGCGTCGTTTTTGCCCACTGGATGCGGGAACACGGCCGGAGGCGCGCCCGCCGCCCGCCAGCCGCCGAAGGTACGCTCCGCGATCGCCTTCGCTCGCGCGACGCTCACGTCGCCGACGATCGAAATCGTGGCGAGATCGGGGCGAAACGCGCGTGCGTACGCCGCTTTGATATCGGCGAGCGAGAGCGCTTTGACGCCGTCGGCCGTGGCGAAGCGCCGGGCCGGATCGTTTTCGGGATAGAGACCGTTTGCCGTTGCGACGACGGCGAGATGGTCGGGATTTGTCGCATCACCCGCGAGATCGGCAGCGCGTGCGTTCTTCACGATCGTAAACGACGCGGGATCGAAGGCCGGATGCAACTGAGCATCGGCGAGGAGCGTCATCCCGCGCGCGAAATTGGCGCTGGGGACGCCGAGGGTGAAGTTGAAGCCGTGAACGACCGTTGCGGAGATCGCATCGATCTGCCCCTGATACGCAACGCGCGAATAATGCGTCGTGCCGTAAGAAAGAAGCGCTTCGGCGACGCTCTGCACGCCCGTTTTATCGGCCGGCTCTTCGAGACCGGCATCGTGTTG
>JANYGA010000178.1 GCA_025359485.1 Rhodospirillales bacterium
AATACGTGGTACCCGGCGCGTAATTGATCTTGCCCGCCGTGCCGTCGTAGAGATTGAAGCGGCCGGGAACGTACACGGGATAGAAGAGTTGCGGATCGCTGACGCCGTTGAATTGATCGGCGTAACGATAATCGTTGTTCACGCCGGCGAGCCCGACGTAATACGAGAAGAGCCGATTCTTCGTCGCACCGCCGGCTTCGAACGAAACCTTGTGATAGAAGCTCGGTCCGCCGACGCCGACCGTCGCTTGCACGAAGCCGGGGTAGGTCCCCGTGCGAATCACTTGATTCACGTACCCCGCGATGCCGGAGGCGTCGGCCGTCGCGGGCGTTCCGCCCGTGTACACTTGAAGCTCTTGTTGACCGATGCTCGAGAGCACGGTCTGCGGTGCGTTGTCGTAGACGCGATTGACGGGAATACCGTCGAGTTCGTAGCCGACCTGGTCGATGTCGCCGCCGCGAATGCTGACCGTTTGATACCAACCCTGTTGGCCTTGTTGCACGTTCACACCGGGCACGGAGGCGATCGCGCTATAGGCCGAATTGAGACCGCCGGGGCCGCCGAGCGCCTGCGCGGCTTCCGCGCCCGCGGCGTTGACCGAATAAACGTCGCTCGTCGTGCCGGGTCGGATGAGATCGTTTGCCGCACGCGCCTTCGCTCGACCGATCGTCGTGAGCGATTTGCTCAAGGACACCGGAAGCGTTTGCGTTTGATCGGAGAGTACGGTGACGCCGGTAAGCGATGCGGAATCGTACGACGCGAGTTCGACGCTGATGACGTACGTGTCGGGCGCGAGTGAGATGAAGCGAAAAGCGCCCGATCCGTCGGTCGTCGTCGCGATCGATTGCGATGGTGAGACCGCATTGACGCGTGCCCCGACGAGCGGCGCTTGCGTCTTCGCATCGATCACCCGACCGACGATGCCGCCCGTCGTGCCCGCGCGCGCTCCCGTCCATGCGCCGACGACACAGAAAAAAACGAGAAGCGCAATACTACACGTCCGTACCATTTCGGGGCCTTCGCCGAGGGTCTCCGACGTTACTTCTGTCGGATGGGACGCAATGGAATCAGAATTTCAACAAATGGCGGAGCGGTTCGATCGCGTATCGCGAGATGAGCGTGAGCGGAAGCTTGGGATCCACGAGACCCGTCGTGCTCAAGACCGAAAAGCTCAAGAGAAAGATCGCCGTGCAGATCGAAAACATCCGCAGACCCTTGTCCCATTCTTTTTGAAAGTACGGGATCAAGATGACGACGGTCGTCGCGACGATGAGAATGAACGCCAGAGGCGCGCGGAACGCTTCGTCCCACAGTTGCCCGTGCGGCAACTCGCTGAGGCGAACGAGAACCAGATAGACGAAGACCGCAACGAGATACGCGACGATGATGAGCCCAAGGGCCTGCAAGAGATCCCAAAGCCAGAACCCTTTGGTATCGTATCGCGAACGCGATCGAGGGCGCGGCGGTAAGCGACTCACGGGGACGTCGTTCGCGGGCTCCGCGTGCGATTCCGTCGAAGTTACTGTGATGCAAACCCGGATATCGCCATTCCCAGCTATCGCCATCCCAGGCGCGATTGCCGGGTTCGTCGGCGCCGTACTGATCGACGTGTATCTCTTGCTCACGCTCGTCGTCGCGGGTCACCTCACGACCGTTTCGGGCTTCTATCAGTACGTCGCTTCGGGCGCGCTCGGCAAATCTGCATACGCGAATCCTAGCGCCGTCGCACTCGGGATCGCCGTTCACTTCGTCGTCGCGATCGCGTGGGGCATCGGTTACGCCTATGTGGCCGCACGAACGCCGCAAGTGCTCGAACGACCGTTGCTCTCGGGAACGGTCTTTGGCATCCTCGTGATGGTCTCGATGCAGTTCGTCGAGGTTGCCGCGAATATCTACGTGTTGCCAAACAGCATCCTTTTCTTCAACGGCATCATCGCGCACGTCGTCTTCTTCGGCGTGCCGATCGCCTATATCGTCGGTCGGGGTCTCGGAGCACGAGCGGCGCATTGATCGCAAAGCTCGAGATCGATCTCGACGCGATCGCGCGCAACGTCGCCGCACTCGGCGCGCTCGCGGCACCGGCACGTTACGCGGCGGTCATCAAAGCGGACGCGTACGGCCACGGTGCGATCGAGGTCGCGCGCGCGCTCGCCCTCGATGTCGCGATGTTCTGCGTCTACCGCGTCGATGAAGCGGTCGCACTACGTGCCGCGGGCGTCGCGACGCCGCTGCTCGTGCTCGGCCCCGTCGAATCGGACGATCTCGCAGCGCTCGTCGAAATTCGCGCGGCCGTGGCGCTGTGGAGCACGGGCGCTTTCGCACGCGATCTCGCGCGGGCGGCGCGTGCGAGCGGCCGACGCGCACCCGTTCACGTGAAGATCGATACCGGCGTCACGCGACTCGGACTCGATGCGCGGCAGGCGCCCGCAGCCCTCGCGCAACTCGATAACGATGACGCACTCGACCTACGCGGCATCTTCACGCATCTCGCGGCGGCCGAAGAACTCGAATCGGAGTATACGCACGCGCAACTCGATCGGTTCGCAGGTGCGATCGCGCCTTCGCGCGATCGGTTCGCGGCACGCGGCGTCGTCGCTCACGCGGCGGCATCGGCGGCAGCCATGCTCTATCCGCAGGCGCGTCTCGATATGATTCGCGCGGGGATCGCGACGTATGGTATCTGGCCGTCACCGCAAACCCAGACCGCCGCATCGGACGTGCTTTCCCTCGAACCCGCACTCGCATGGCGCACGAAGCTCGTCGTCGTGCGCGACGTCGAAGCGGGGCGGAGCGTCGGCTATGGGTGTTCGTTCGTGACGTCGCGCGCGTCGCGAATCGGCGTTCTGCCCATCGGCTATGCCGAGGGCGTACCACGCGCACTTTCGGGTACGGGAACCGCGCTCGTGCGCGGGACGCGTGTCCCGTTTATCGGACGCGTCTGCATGAATATGGCCTTCATCGATGTGACCGATGTCGCGCACGTCGCAACGGGCGATGCCGTAACGCTCATCGGCACCGACGGCGACGAAACGATCGGCGCGAACGACCTTGCGGCGTGTGCGGGAACGATCGGCTACGAACTGCTCGCGCGCTTACCCGCGAACGTACCACGCGTCTATCGCGGCGGACGCGCGAATGCCGCGATCGCTTCGGCGACATCGATGGTCCCTTCGTAGATCGCTCGGCCGACGATCGCACGATCGACGCTCGGTCCCGTGCCGCGTGCGAGCGCGTGCAGATCGGCGAGCGATTTCGCGCCACCGCTCGCCGTCACGCGCATCGCGGTGAGCGCGCCGACGTGTGCGAGCGCAGCGACATCGTATCCCGTGCCCGCGCCGTCGCGCGCGATCTCGGTGTAGACGATGCGTTCGACGCCCCAGCGCCCGAGTTCGCGCACGACCTCGTCGCGATCGCGCCCCGCGCCTTCGAGCCATCCGCGCACCGCGACCGCACCGCCACGCGCATCGACGCCACCCACGACGCGCGCGCCATGTGCGTCGACGATCGCGCGTGCGACGTCGGGTGCTTCGACGACGATCGTACCGATGACGATCGCATCCGCCCCCGCCGCGATCCGCGCGTTTGCATCGGCGAGCGTTCGAATCCCACCGCCCGTTTGCACGCGCGCGCCCGAGCCCGCACAGATCGCGCGAATCGCCGCGAGATTCTCACCCGTCCCGAACGCACCGTCGAGATCGACGACGTGAATCGTGCGCGCGCCCGCTGCGACGAACGCCCGCGCGCGATCGAGCGGGTCGCCGTCGTAGCGCGTCTCCTGCGTGGGATCGCCGTAGAGCAACCGCACGCAGCGCCCGCCGCGCAGGTCGATCGCCGGCACGATTTCGAGCGGTCGAGCGGCGATCACGCGAGCGCGGCGCTCCCGCAGAGTGCGATGAAATTATCGAGCAGCAGCGCACCCGTTGCCTGACTCTTCTCGGGATGAAATTGCGTCGCCATCACGTTATCGCGCGCGACGATCGCGGCGAAGCGCTCGCCGTGCGTCGCGGCCGCGAGCGTGTACGCGTCGACGTCCGCGCGATAGCTGTGCAAGAAATACGCGTAGGCATCGCGCCCGAGTCCGCGCACGAACGGGTGCTCTCCGACGATTTCGAGCGCGTTCCAGCCCATGTGCGGCACGCGCGGCGCGCGAGTGAAGCGCGTGACGAGCCCGGGAAAGATGCCGAGCCCCGCACGATCGCCGTGCTCGTCACTACGGTCGTAAAGAATCTGCATACCGACGCAGATGCCCAGAAACGGCCGACCCGCCGCGATCGATTCGCGAACCGCGACATCGAGGCCGCGTTCGGCGAGCGCCGACATCGTCGCACCGAACGCTCCGTCACCCGGTAAGATCGCGGCGCGCGCACCGGCAACGACCGTGGGGTCGGAGGT
>JANYGA010000187.1 GCA_025359485.1 Rhodospirillales bacterium
CGCGAAGCGGATGAGTGCGCTCGGAAGCGCGAGGCGCGCCATCGCAACGTATCGCAGCGCTTCCATCGGCTCCATGACGCTGCGACCGGCGAACGGCGTGCCCGGGCGCGGATCGAGAAAATTGATCGGCACTTCCGTCGGCTCGAGTGCTTGGAGCGCGCAGAGAAAGTCGATACGATCGTCCGTGGTTTCGCCCATGCCGATGATCCCGCCGCAGCAGAGTTCGAGCCCCGCGCGCCGCACGCGTTCGCACGTTTCGTAACGCTCGGCGTACGTATGCGTCGTGCAGACCGAGGGAAAGTAGCGTTCCGAACTTTCGAGATTGTGATTGACCTTGTCGACGCCGGCATCAGCGAGGATCGCGAGATGCGCGTCGGTGAGAATGCCGAGGGAAACCGCGACTTCTAGCGGCGTCGTCGCTTTGATGACGCGCACCGCTTCGGCAACGCGCGCGAGCAACGCGTTCGAGGGACCGCGGACCGCGACGACGATGCAGAATTCTCCCGCTCCACGCGCGAGCGCTTCGTTTGCCGCGCCGACGAATTCGTCGACGGTTTTGAGCGGCTCGGGGTTCACGTCGCTTGCGAAACGCGCGCTCTGCGAGCAGAAGTGACAGTCTTCGGAACAGCCGCCTTTCTTCGCGTTATAGATCACCTCGACGTACGCACGCTGGCCGCAATAGTGGTCCCGTACTTCGGAGGCGAGACCGAGCAGCGCTTCGATCTGATCCGATGGCAGGGTGCTCATCGTCACGAGTTCGTCGCGCCGAAGCGGTCGACGATCGACGATGAGAGCGCGGCGGGCTTCGTCGAGGGCGGGATGCATACGTTCGGTCTCCAGGTTCAACGGATGAAGGTCATGGCGTCCGCGGCTCGGGCGACGCTGCGCGCGGCATCGGCTTCGAAGGGTACGTGCACGAACTGCGGTCGATGCGCGGTCGCGAGTTTCGGGGGAATCTTCGCGGTCAAGACGCGTTCCACTTGGCCGCGATATGTCGGGTCGACGGGACCCCACGGCTCGGTAAGCGCGATGCACGGAACGGCCGCCGACCGCGCGGCGAGATAGGCGAGGGTGAGGATCGCATGATTGAGGCATCCGAGCCGCAGTCCGACGACGAGAATCGTGCGCGCGCGCGCGAGGCGTACGACGTCGTCGAGCGATTCATCGGCGTTGAGCGGGACCGCGGCGCCGCCCGAACCTTCGATGACGAGATCGCCGTCGATGGCCTCCAATTCGTTTGCGAGATCGATCGCGCGCAAGGGTGTGTGGTTGGCGACGAGCGCCGCGGTCCAGGGGTCGGCGGGCTCGGAAAAGCGATAGAGCTCGCGACTCGCGCACGGCACGAGGCTCGCGGCTTCGCGCGCGTCGCCGGGTTCGTCCGCATCGACACCGGTTTGCACGAGCTTGACGATCGTGACGTCGCCGCGTTCGCCCGTCGCGCACTTACGTGAGAAGAGCGCGCGTGCGACGGCGGCGGTCACGCGCGTCTTTCCGACGCCGGTATCGGTGCCGGTAATCGCGTAGCGCACGCTCATCGCGTCGTAACCAGTGCGGCTGCGAGCGCGCGTGCGAAGGCACGAATGTCATCTGCCGTGTGATCGCTCCGCAGCGTCACGCGCAGTTGCGATTCGCCGCGCGGCACGGTCGGCGGGCGGATTGCCGGTGCGAAGATGCCGCGCGCTTCGAGGTCGCGCCCGATCGCGAGTGCGACCGCGGCGTCGCCGATGGGAATCGGTACGATGGGCCCGTCAGTTGCGGGCACGACGATGCCGATGGCTGCGAGCTCGGCGACGAGCGCGCGCGCGTACGTGCGAATGGTCGCGCGACGCGCGTCACCATCGTCACTTGCGACCCGTGCGAGCGCGACGCGGAGCGTGCTCGCGAGCGCCGGCGGCATCGCCGTATCGAAGACGAACGTGCGCGCGGCCGTCGCGAGATAGGCGATCGCATCGCGCGCGCCCGCAACGAAGCCGCCCACGCCGCCGAGGGCTTTGGAGAGCGTACCGATCACGACGATGCGCGGGTCGGCGTACGGCGCGCAGAGGCCCGCGCCGTGCGGCCCCGCAACGCCGAGCGCGTGCGCTTCGTCGACGACGAGAATGTCGCTTTGGCCCAGGTTTGCGAGAAGCGCCGAAATATCGACGCGCGTGCCCGTCATGCCGAAGAGCGATTCCGTCACGACCATCGTCGGGACGCGGCGATCCGGTGCGTATGCATCGTGCGGATAGACGCGGCGCGGTACTTTCGTGAGCCGTACCGCATCGATCGCGCATGCGTGATTGCGCTCGTCGCTCGCGATCGCTTCGACGAATGGCGCGAGCGTGACGATCGCGCCGAGCACCGCGAGATAGCCCGAGGAGAAGAGCAGCGCGCGTTCGCGTCCCGTCCACGCGGCGAGATCGGTTTCGAGTGCGACGTGCTCGGGATGCGCGCCCGAAAGTAAGCGCGATCCGCCCGAACCGACGCGCTGCGATGCATGCAATGCCGCAAGGACGGCAGGTTCGCGCGCCATCGCGAGATAGTCGTTGGAGGCGAAATCGATCGCGCCCGCGGGCACGGCCGCGCGCACGTCGCGCAGGAGCGAGCGTTCGGCGAGATTATCGAGCGTGAAGCGAACGCGGTCGAGATAGCTCATGCCGAGATCGTCGCCAAAAGTTCGGTTGTGAAGGAATCGAGTTCGTGAGTTTTCGACGAAAGCGGCGGCACGAGTTGAATCGTTTCGCCGATCGGTCGCGTAAAATGTCCGCGATCGTAGAGTTCGCTCGCAACGTGGCGGCCGTACGAGACCGGCGCGTCCCATGCGGGTGGTGGGAGAAGTTCGATCCCGCACATGAGTCCCGCGCGTCGGACTTCGCGCACGCGCGGATGCGATGCGAGCGGTGTTAGCGCGCGCGAGAGATGTCGTTCGAGTTCGGCGACGTGCGCCATCGTGCGTTCCGATACGAAGAGATCGAGCGTTGCAATCGCCGCCGCGCATGCGATCGGGTTGGCGGCGTAGGAATGCCCGTGAAAGAAGTGTCGGAGGTCGTTCGTGCGGCCGAGGAATGCATCGTAAACGCGCGTCGTCGCGAGCGTTGCCGAGAGTGCGAGCGTGCCGCCGGTGATGCCTTTGCCCACGCACAGCAGATCGGGCGCGAGCTCGAGTTGTTCGAATGCGAACATCGTTCCCGTGCGACCGAATCCCGTCGCGATCTCATCGACGATGAGTAGCGGTCGGATCGAACGCAGCGCCGCGTATGCCGTACGCGGCACGATCCGCATTCCCGCGGCTGCCTGGACGATCGGCTCGACGATGACGGCGGCAACGTCGTCGCGTGCGAGCACCATCGCGAGATCGTCGCTGACGATCGATTCGAAGCATACCGCGCCGAATTCGCGTTTGAAGACGGCGATATCGGAGACGCTCATCGCGGCGACGGTATCGCCGTGGTAACTCGCGCGTAAGTGCACGAACGTCGATCGTTTGGGTTCGCCGACATGGCGCCAATATTGCAACGACATCTTCATCGCCGCTTCGATCGCGCTCGCGCCGTCACTGGCGAAGAAGGCGTAGTCGAGCCCGGTCACTGCGGCGAGCCGCGACGCCAGCTCCTCCGCGACGGGATTGCTCGCACCGAGCGCCGTCGCGTGATCGAGCCGCGAAGCCTGAGTTGCGATCGCGTCGACGATCGCGGGATGACCGTGCCCGTGGATCGTCACCCAGACCGACGAGATCGCATCGAAGACCGTCCGCCCGCGGATGTCGGTGAGCGTCGTCCCTGCGCCCGCGACGAACGTGCGCTCGCCCGCATCGAATTCGGCCATCTGCGTGAACGGTAACCAGAGGTGGGACGCCATCGGGTCCCGTGTTCTCTATCGAGGTCTGGGAGCCCTAAGCTGCGGCGGCCACGGAGGGAGCGACGTCGACGCGGTTACCGATCGACCACATCGTCGTCGCTATCGCTGTCGCCAACCTCGGGCCAGCCCAAGACGCGAGCGACGAGGTTCGACCGATGTCGTGCTTCGGTTTTTTCAAAGAGGTGGCGGAGATGATACTCGACCGTCGAGGGCGCGAGATAAAGATCGGCTGCGATTCGCGCGACGGAGTGACCGCCCAAGAGTCGCGTGAGGACATCGACTTCGCGCGTGGAAAATCCGAAACGCTCGACCGCGCTTGCCAAGTAATTACGTTCGCGGAAAGGCTCCACCACGAGGACGTACCCGGCTTTGCCGGAGAGCCGGTGCAGGCGCAAGAGAAGCGAGTCGCAGATCGCAAGCGTCGTCGCATCATTACTCGCCGCGCGGTCGCGGAGCTCCGAGCGCATGTTTTCGACCACCTCGCGTACGCGAGCGTGGAGGATGCCATCGTCGACCAGCGTTCGGGAATCGTCAAGAGCCGCGACGACGTCGCTTCCGACGACGCGCAACGAGCGGTCCAGCACGACGACCCCAGGTCGCATGCGGCGTCTCGCGATCGTAAGCGCGAAGCGTTCGGACGCGGTGCGGATCACGCGCTCGAATGCGTCGCTCGATCGGCGGCGAAACTCAGCTGCGCCGAAGCATCGGCTTTGTTAGAGGCTTCCGACGGCGCGCGCGTCGACCGAGCGAATGTCGCCACGGCGACGCCTTTTGCGAGCACGCCGATAACGAGTGCGAGCGATGCTTCGTGCTCGCGAGCGATCGGAAATACCGTTGGCAAGGGCCGAAGGTCGGAGCGATACGTCGAAAAGGCCTCACGTAACGTGGCGCGCGCCGCACGCCGATCTCCGCACGAAGATGATACGGTCAACGCGAACGATTCGTACGATTCCGTGAAGACGGCGACGGCCCAATCTGCGCGTTCGATCGTCTCGGCCGCAGTCTCGATGAGTCGGCGAAGATCTCCATCGTCGCGCTGCTCGCGTGAGCCCGAGGCACACGCCGTAGGAGTGGTTCGCGTTTCAATCGGCACAGAAAGCTCCCTCGTCGAGTAAACGCTCGCGACGGATGTCGAGATTGTAACGATTGGTAAAAACCTTAATTTTAAACGAACGAAAAAGTCACCGGGGCCCATGAAGACTACGGTTTTGCGTAGTTTTAATCACCCTTGAGAATGCTAGCATACGCGTAGTCTTGGAGACAACCGCGTCGCGGTATAACTTCACGGCCATTACTTCGCGGTAATTTGGGCGGTATGAAGTCGGTATATGGAAAATGCTACCATCGTTCGCGAAATTCCTTACGACCGATCAAACGACGAAGCGTCGCAACTACGACGAAGCGTTCCCGACGTACTATTATTAACTAGCTCTTCTCGGCGTATCGCTGCGTTTACGGGAGAAGCGAACGCGGCCGACTCGGCAGTTCTCGACGCGCTCGAGCGTGCGATCGTCGCGCGAATTCGTACGGAACTCCGGGGGCGCGAGAACTCGGTCGAAGCGTATCGCTCCCAATTCGTCGTTGGCGGACGGTTCGTACGCGTCGTTGCCGACGCTCATTCGGCGGATCTTCTTATCATGGTCGAACGGTTGCGCAAACGAACGCCGTGCGATCTTCGCGCGATTTACGGACTTTCCGATCGCGAAATGCAGGTCCTCGAGCTCGTTATCGATGCCGTACCGCGAGCGCGCATGGCAGAACGGCTTTGCATCTCGGAGACGACGGTGCAAACGCACATTCGCAATATCGGCATCAAGATGTCGTGTAGTCGGCGCGAAGAGATCATCGTTCGAGCATTCGCCCGGCGATAGTGCGCGACGGGTTCGTCGCCCGTTCCGATGCGCCGAACGGTCGCATCGTCTGTATTTCATATCGTACGTGATCGTATTGCGTGAGCGATCGCTTCATACGATCGGTCGCGCGGCTCATAATTAACGGTCAGTTAATTAATTAACGAAAAAATAAAACTTTGTATCGTGGCATCCTCTCTATTTAGGATGGTGGCTCTCATTCTGGGAGCCCATAATCCCGGAAGCGACCCGTCGCGTTTCGCACCGGCAAACGTTTCGCGTTTCGAACTTGCTCGAGTCGCACTCGCACCCATCTTCTTAAGGGAGTCTCTTCATGCGTTACCTAGCAATTCTCGCGACGGCAGCGATGGCCATCGCACCACTCACCGCATCGGCAGCCTCTACGGCCGGAACGACCATCGGCGCGACCGTCAATGGCGAAGAAGCCTGTACGATCCGTACGCTCTCGGGGCTGAATTTTGGACATTACGATCCGGTTCAAGTCAACGGTAACCTCCCGGCTTCGATCGACGCACTCGCGACGGGTTCGATCGGCGTGCTCTGCACGAATCAGAGCCATTACGCGCTGAGCCCGGCAATGGGAAGCAGTCTCCTCACGGCAACGAACGCGCCATCGCTCAAGTACAACTACAAAATCCGTGCTGGAGGCGGCCCCTTCCAGTCGATGGGCGCAGAAGAAGTCTTCCCGATCGACGGCGTTCTCCCCAAGGGCCAGCCCGCGCAGAACCTCGTGTATACGGACGCCGGGTTCGTCATCACGGTCAGCCTCGTCAGCTCCGTCTAATCCGTCCCTCATCGCTACGGTCGTCGATCCTCTGGGATCGCCGGCCTTAGCGATGGCCTTATTTTTTGGAGTCGCCGTATGTCGTTCGTCACGTCCTGTAGGATCCTTACCGCTATAGCACTCACGTTCGCAGCCTTGTTTGCGGCCGGCGGTGTGGCGAAGGCCTCAGATATCACCGTCAAGCCGATCGTCGTCGTTCTGAACTCGCACAATCGTACGTCTTCGTTGGAACTCGAAAATTCGAGCGAGAAAAATTTGCGTGTCCAGATTACGGCGTATCGTTGGGAGCAACGCCCCGGCAGCGTCGATGAAATGACGGCAACGGACGACATCATCATCTTTCCGTCGCTGCTTACGATCGAGAAGGGCCAGCACCGCAGCGCGCGGATCGGGACGACGCTTTCGAGCGGCCTCAAAGAGGGGACGTACCGCCTCGTCATCGAGGAGCTCCCCGAAGCGCCATCTGCGTCGGCGCCTTATAAGCTCAATCCCATCGTCGTGCGCACGAAATTAGTCTTAGCGGCGTTCGTCTCGCCGGTCAACCCGGTTGCAAAAGCCTCGATCGAAAACGTCTCGATGTCGCACGGCACGATGCATTTACGCATGCTCAACTCAGGCAACGCACATTTCACGATCAGAGATATCAATCTCGTTGGTCTCGGTGCGGGCGACGGCACCATTTTCAAGACGCCGATTTCGGCCGGTTACGTCTTACCGGGTGCGAATTACGAGCTGTCATATTCGATCCTCGCTTCGAATTGCACGCAACTCCGCGAGGTCGTGATCGATGTCGCGACTTCGGCCGGCGCCTTTAAAGAGCGCCTGCCTGTCGGTGTAGCACAATGCCGCTGAATCGAGCCCCGGGGCGCGGTCGTCGGCGGCGTATGATCGCGTCGTTCGTCGCGTTGCTTATGCTGGTCCCAAGCGTCGCCTACGGCGACGCGTCCGAGCCCGATCGTCGAGCCGTCGTCGATCTCCACGTCAACGCCGAAACGCGTGGCGTCATCATCGCCTTGATGCGCGATTCAGACATCCTCGTGCGGACGCAGGATTTGAAAGAAGCCGGACTCGTGCGCATCGGCGGTACGCGATATACGATCGGCGCGGATGAATACGTCTCGCTGCAATCACTCGACCGCGAATTGCATTTTGCGCTCGATTCGGTCGCCGTCGTGCTCGATCTTACCGTCGTGCCGGAATATCTGAGCGCATCGAAATTCGATACCGGTTCCGGCGACGAACCTTCCGTTGTGACGCGTGCGCACAGTGGTTTTCTTAACTACGCGTACGACTCTTCGGCGACTGGTTCGCAGGCGCTCTCCGGGGAACTTGGGATCTCACTGGGCGCCGGCATGCTGACGTCGACAGCGGCGGCTGGAGGCGCGACCGCGGGCGGGCGTCTTCGCACGTCGTGGACGTTCGACGATCCCAACCGTGCGACGCGGCTCGTCATTGGCGACGTGCTCAGCGACAACACCGATTTCAGCGGGCTCGGCGGTCACGTGGCACTCATGGGCGTCTCGTTCGGGCACGAACCGAGCATCGATTCGACGGGAATCTACCGTCAACACGGCACGCTCAGCGGCACCGTTCGAACGGCAACCAAAGCCGAACTGTACGTCAACGGTGTGCTCACACGCGAAGAAAACATCCCTCCGGGACCGTTTACCTTCGTAAATTTTCCGCTTCAGGTCGGTTCCAATAATGCCGAGCTCGTACTGCGCGACGCATTCGGACGCGAAACGCGATATCGTAGCGTGCTCTTTGCCGCAAGCAGTTTGCTCTCGCGCAATACGCGCGATTTCTCGATCGCGGTCGGTCGTCCGACGGGGGCGAATCCGGCCGGTTCGTCAGGCGGGTTCGGCGTGATCGGACACTATCGTTATGGCGTACGCGACGATCTCTCCGTCGGCACGACGCTCGAACATTCGAGGCTCGGTTCGAATGTCGGAGCATCGGTCGGCGTCGGTGCCGGTCGCTTCGGGCAATTCGACTTCGAAATCGCCGCAAGCAACGGCGCGCCACGCAACGGGTACGCCGCCGTCGACGATGTCATCTCGTTGAGCGACGCGTCACGTTTGACGAATGCGAACACGACGCCGGCGCGTTACTCGTTGTTGGCATCGCATCTTGCGGGAACGGGCGAATCTTTCGCATGGAGCCTACCGGGGCGCACGGTTTCGCTACAAGCCGAACTCGGGTTCCGCAGTCCCTTTTATTCCAATATCACGACGGCGGTCAACGACGATCGCGCCGTGCGCGAATCGAACGCTGCGGTCGGAATCGCCGTCGGCCACACGACGAACTTGACGCTGAACTATCGGAGTTCGAGCTATCGCGACGCGGCGCCGCGAAGCGAACTCATGGTGACCGAAGGCGTATCTCTCGGCCACCGCGCCGGCCTGCTCACGTTTGCCGAAGGCATGCGCCGATCCAACGGATCGTCGGCACCGGTTTTCCGCGTCGAATACTCGGCCTATCGAAAAGGGACGCAGTACGTCGCGCGTAGCGAAAGCGAAGGCGGTTCGACGACGCGTTCGATCGAGATCTCGCACCCGCTCTCGCTCGGCGAAACCGGATTCGGCTATCGTTTTGCGCGTAACTCGTACGATACCGCATCGAGCTACGTCAACGAGGTCGATTACAACGGCAAGAATTTTGTCGCGACCGCGACGGGGACCTTAAGCCGCGGCCGCTTCGAACCCGGCGTGCGCGTGGCGGGCGCGCTTGCGTTCGTCGACGGAACGTTCGCATTCACGCGTCCGATCCAATCGAGCTTCGCCCTCGTCGATCTCAATGGTCTCTCGGGAGTCCGCGCAACGGTCAACGATCGCACAATCGGCGCGACCGATCGCCACGGCCGCATCATCGCGACCGATCTTACGGAATACCGTGCGAATCGTTTCCAGGTCGACGGGACGGATGCACCTGCGGATTATCTCATCGAGTCCGATAGACAATCCGCGACGCCATCGCATCTCGGCGGCGTCCACGTTCGTTTTCCAGGCCGTCGTATCGTCGCCTATACGGGCACGATCTCGGTACGCGGCATCGACGGCACCGTCGTTGCTGGGGATGGCCGGCTGACGCTCCGGCGCGCCGACCAAGAAACACGGACGGATCTCGGGACGGGCGGTCGCTTCTATCTCGAAGACGTCACGTCGGGCGTTTACGACGCCTCGCTCATCTCCACCGCCGGTACGTGTACGTTCAAGCTCACCGTCGTAAAACCGGAGGGCCCGGTAACGCCGCTCGGCGAGGTCCGCTGCACCGATACGGTACCGAATAAAACCACAAGCACCGACTCGTCACAACTTCGGAACGCTCCAGTCCCGCCAGGTGCATATGCGTCGCGTTAGGCCGCACGTTCGTGCGGCGTGCCTGACGCTCGGGATCGCTCTGGGTGTCCTCGGAGTGTCGACGGTCGTCGTCGCGCAGACCTCATCCGCTCCGCCGGTCGCGACCTCGCAAGCGCTACCGAACGCGCCCATTCGCATTCCCGATCGGATCGATGCGCGACGGCTTCCCGATCGGTACTTGCCATCACGCGGGTTGCCGCTTCAACCGAGCTCGCCACTGGATCCGGCGCAAACGACGACGGTCTGCACCGTATCGGCTCCCTCGTTTTACGCACGATACGACGCGATTTCGACGTCACAGGCGGAGACGCGATCCAGTGTCGTCGTCTCGTGCCGCAACGTGCGCACCGCGCTTCACGTCGTCCTCGAAGTGCCGTCGTCGAAGCGCGGGCTCTTCCTCGTCGGCGCGACACCCGACGATAAGCTGACGTACGAATTGACGATCGCTGCCGGCGGTGTGACCGACAACGGAAATCTGGCGACCGTGCCGCTCGTGCTCGACCCGGAACCCCGTGGAATTGTCGTGAGGCGCGTCGTGTTGGAAATGCGAATCGCGCCGCGACAAATGATGCGCGCCGGAAGCATCTATCACAGCGAGACACCGGTTCGGATTACTTACTGATGCGGGCCGCTGCCCGAGGAGTTCTATCGTGAAGAGTGCGTCGTTGGGACTATGCATCGCGCTTTCGTTGATCGGTACGCGCGTCGACGCGGCGACGACGTCGACGAGAGTTCCCGCCTCGGTGCAAGTCGAGGCTCATTGCACGGCCTCCATCAAACGCAACGGCGTCGAGGTCGGCTCTGCCGCGAACCGGGAAGCACGACCGGATGTGCTTCTCGTTGGACGCGTTTTCGTGACCTGCGCGCCGAATACGAAATTCCGCTTAGCGCCGATTACGGGCGCGAGCAAGCTCGAAGATGCGACGGGGAATTCGTTCGATTACGAGTGGTCGGTCGTGGAAGGCGCGGGCCCGTTCGTCGCGACCGGGGGGCGACAGAATTTCGCCGTGGCCGGTCGACGCACGAATGGCACGCCGCTCCCGGCGGGGCGCTACACCGATCTCAAAGATTTCCCCGTGGTCGTCGAGATCATTCTCTAAGTCGTGACCGTCGCGTGCACGGTAGGGTGCGCGGGTTTAGTCGTTGATGATTTCGAACAGTCCCGCGGCACCCATACCGCCGCCGATGCACATCGTGACCACGAGCCACTTCGCTTTGCGACGGCGACCTTCAATGATGCCGTGCAGCGCGAGTCGCGCGCCCGACATGCCGTAGGGATGGCCGACCGAGATCGCGCCGCCATCGACGTTGAATTTGTCGTTGTCGATATGGAGGTTATCGCGGCAATATAACGTCTGCACGGCGAAGGCTTCGTTGAGCTCCCAGAGATCGATGTCGTCGACCTTGAGGCCGTGACGCTCGAGTAATTTCGGCACGGCGAATACGGGCCCAATGCCCATTTCGTCGGGACGCAGGCCGGAGACCGCCATGCCGCGATAATACGCGAGCGCTTTGAGATCGTGCTTTTGCGCGTAATCGTAACTCGTAAGCACCATCGCCGCCGCACCATCGGAAAGCTGCGATGCATTACCAGCGGTGATCGATGATTTGGGGTTCGAGAAGCTCGCGCTCTTAAGCTTCGCGAGCCCTTCGAGATTCGTATCTTCGCGATTGCCTTCGTCTTTGGTGAGCGTGTTCATCACCTCGGTGACCTCGCCCGTCGCCTTATCTTCTTTGTACATGTACGCGGGCAACGGCACGATCTCGGCATCGAAACGTCCGGCGTGTTGGGCGGCGGCCGTGCGCTGTTGCGATTGGAGGGCGTAGGCGTCTTGCGCGTCGCGCGCGACGTCGTACTTGCTCGCCACGAGATCGGCGGTCTCGATCATCGGCATGAAGAGATCCGCCTGATGCCGCAGCAGCCACTCTTCGGTAAAGAACTTGATGTTCGTCGCGTTCTGGACGAGGCTGATCGATTCGGCGCCACCCGCGACCATCGCGGGTGCGCCGTCGATCATGATGCGATGCGCGGCAGTCGAAATCGCCTGGAGACCCGAGGCGCAATAGCGCGTGATCGTCGTGCCCGCGACGCTGAGGGGAAGGCCCGCGCGCACGGCGGCGTTGCGCGCGAGATTGTGACCGGTCGCGCCTTCGGGCATGCCGACGCCGATGACGGTATCCTCGATGTCGTGCGGGTCGACGCCCGATCGCTCCACGGCGTGCTTGATCGCGTGACCCGCCATCGTCGCGCCGTGCGTCATATTGAACGCACCGCGGAACGCCTTACCGATCGGCGTGCGTGCGCCGGAAACGATGACTGCTTCGGTTACCATGATTAGTTCGATCCGATCTTGGGACGCGGCGCGAACGTGCCGTTCTTTTCCGCGACGTCTTTGAGGTGTGGCGCGGGCTGCCAATGTTTGCCGAGCGTCGCCTGCCACTGCATGATTTGGTCGTAAATCTTTTTCGGTCCGATCGTGTCGGCCATCCACATCGGGCCGCCCTGGAACCACGGAAATCCGTAGCCGTAGATCCACGCGATATCTTCATCGCCGGGGCGTAACGCGATACCGTCACCGAGCAATTGCGCGCCTTGATTGATCAACGCATACATGCAGCGATTCACGATCTCTTCATCCGTGATGTCGGTGCGACGCGTGATGCCGAGGCGCTTGGATTCATCCACGATGACGGCTTCGGCTTCTTCGTCGCGCACGGGCTTGCGTTCGCCCTCGACATATTTGAAGAATCCCGAGCCCGTCTTTTGACCATAACGGCCTTTTTCGTAAAGGCGGATCGCGATCTCACTCGACCGGTAATCGTTCTTGGGCGCTTCCTGACTGATCTTGTAGAAGACGTCGATGCCCGAGAGATCGCTCATCGCGAAGGGGCCCATCGGAAAACCGAAATCGCGAATCGCCTTATCGACTTGGCTCGGCGTCGCGCCCTCTTCGAGCAGAAACGTCGCTTCGCGGATATAGTCGAAGAGCATCCGATTGCCGATGAAGCCGAAGGCGTTGCCCGAAAGCACGCCTTTCTTTTTTAGCTTTTTGGAAAGCGCCATCGAGGTCACGATCGTCGCATCGGAGGTCTTCGAACCGCGCACGACTTCGAGCAACTGCATGACGTTGGCCGGCGCGAAGAAATGCAGTCCGATGACGTTCTCGGGACGCGTCGTCGAATTTGCGATTTCGTCGATATCGAGTGTGGAAGTATTCGTTGCGAGGATCGCGTCGCGCTTGAGCGCTTTATCGAGTGCCGCGAAGACTTCTTTTTTCACGGCCATCGATTCAAAGACGGCTTCGACGACGACGTCGCAATCGGCGATCGCGGCGTAATCGCTAACGAACGTGACGCTTTCGACGAGTGCCTTCGCCTTATCGGGCGCCATCTTGCCTTTTTTGACGCGCCCCTCGTACGTATCGGCGACGTTCTTTTTGCCGCGCGCGACTTGTTCTGGATTTACGTCGATGACGTGACAGGGAATGCCGGCGTTCGCGAAGACCATCGCGATGCCGGTGCCCATGGTGCCCGCGCCGACGACGGCCGCGCTCTTGATCTCTTTGGGCGTCGTCGTCGCGGAGAGGCCGGGGATTTTGCCCAGTTCGCGTTCGGCGAAGAAGAGATGGATCGCCGATTGCGCCTGCGGCCCGACGACGAGCTCTTCGAAGAGCCGCGCTTCGCGCGCGATGCCATATTTGTAATCGAGTTCCGATGCCGCTTCGAGCGCATCGATGAGTTTGTGCGCGGCGTAGCCGCCCTTTTCTTCAGACGGAACCATGCCGTGCGCCATCGCCGTAAGCGGCGGAACGACGACAAACTTTAGCTGTGAAACACGGAGTTTCGTGCCCGCCTTTTCTCTTGCGAGTGCGACCGCGCGATCGACGACCGAACCTTCCTCGACGATCTCATCAAGGATGCCCATGCCCTTAGCGGGTTTAGCCGCTTTGGCTTCGCCCTTGAGCATCATGTCGAGCGCCATCTGCACGCCCGCGAGACCATTGTTCATCGGATTTTTCGTCGCGAGCAAACGCGGCAAGCGCTGCGTTCCCCCGGCACCGGGAATGATGCCGAGTAAGATCTCCGGCAATCCGACCTTCGCGTTCGGCGTTGCGATGCGGTAGTCACACGTGAGCGCGGTTTCGAGCCCGCCGCCGAGCGCGTTGCCGTCGATTGCGGCGACGTAGGTTTTCTTGCTGCGCTCGATTGCGGCCACGACGTCGCGTACGGATTTCGAACCGGCGACGGGCGGCTTCATAAAATCGCCGATATCGGCGCCGCCGCTAAAGATACCGTTCGCACCCGTAATGACGACGGCGATCACCGCCTCATCGGTTTCGGCAGCTTCGATCTCGGCGAGCAACGCGCCCGATGTCGCGAACGAAAGCGCGTTCACGGGCGGGTTGTTGATGGTAAGGATTTTTATTCCGTCGCGCATCTGTGCGAGAGCGAGCGAATCCGGCCGTGCAGGCGACTCGAGCATGGTGTCTCCTAGAAGTATTGACAGGCCTGAAAGTATGCGACGCCCGGCCGAGCCACCTCCTTTCGAAGGCAAACGGCCGGGCGCTCACGGTTCGAGAAGGAGAAGGGCGAGTTCTGCTTTCTTTCAATAACGTTCACAAACATAGGAAATATGTTTGCGGACCCGTAGCGCTCCGTTGTGCAAACGATTCCGCAGTATCTCACCGAGGCGCTCGAGGGCCCCGACCGCCCGTTCGCGTTTCGCGAAAAGCTCGGCGCCCCGGCGTGGTCGGCGACATCGTCGCATCGCATGCACGACCGCGCCGCCGCCATCGCATGCGCACTCGCGCGCGCGGGGATCGGGGCGGGCGATCGCGTCGCGCTCGTTGCGAACAATAGCGTGAATTGGATCGCAGCCGACTTCGGTATCCTCTTTGCAGGCTGCGTCGTCGTTCCGATCTTTCCGACGCTCGCACCGGATCAGCTCGCCTTCATCTTACGTGATTCGGGCGCGAAGTTGTCTTTCGTCGAGCACAATGCGCTCGCGACGCGACTCCGCGCGGCCTTCCCCGACGCACCGCGCACGATCGTCTTTGCGAGTTCGGGCCCGGACTCGCTCGCGACGTTCGAAGCCGCCGGGGCGGCCGCGGCAATCGAAGACCCGAGCGCCCTCGGGCGACTCACGCGTGATACGAAATCGGACGACCTCGCGGTCCTCATCTACACGTCGGGCACGACGGGCGATCCGAAAGGCGTGGTGTGCCACCATCGCGGCGCCTACCTGAACGCGGTCAGCA
>JANYGA010000221.1 GCA_025359485.1 Rhodospirillales bacterium
CGAGCGCGCGGGCGAACGTGCCGTTCGCTGCCTACGTGCGCCACGGCAATCGTGCGTTGCTCTCACTTTCGCCCGAACGCTTTTTCGAACTCGAGGGCGCGCACGTGCGCGCGCGGCCGATGAAGGGTACGGCGACGCCCGACGCACGCGAAGCGCTCGCATCGTCGAAGAATCGCGCCGAACACGTGATGATCGTCGATCTTTTGCGCAACGATCTGCATCGTATCTGCGACCGCGTCGATGTCGCGCCGCTCTTCGCAGTCGAGACCTATCCCACGTTTACGACGATGACGTCGACACTCGATGGGATGCTCCGCGATGACGTGCGCCTGCGCGAGATCTTCGGCGCGCTCTTCCCCTGCGGCAGCATCACGGGTGCGCCCAAAGCGAGTGCCATGCACGAAATCGCACGGCTCGAACGAACGCAACGTGGGATCGCGATGGGCACGATCGGCTATTGCGATGGGCCGCGGCGCGGACAATGGAGCGTCGCGATTCGAACCGCCGATCTCGATTGTGAGACGGGTCGCGGTGAGGTGCGCATCGGTGGCGGTATCGTTGCGGATTCGCGTGTCGATTCGGAGTGGGCCGAAGTGCTCGTGAAACGACGCGTGTTCGCATCGGACGCGAAGGCCGTGGGCCTGATCGAAACGCTCCGTATCGAGACCGATGGCGCGCTAGCCGCGGAGGCCGCGCACCGGGAGCGTCTAGCACGCAGCGCCTTCGCCCTCGGCATCGCGCACGACGACGGGCGCGTCGATGATTTGTTCGCCTCGCTCCGTCGTACGACGCGTCGCGAGGCCGCGCTCGTGCGAATCGAACTCGCATACGACGGAACGCTAACCGCGAGCGAACGCGAACTCGGCGACATCGCGACCGACCCGACGATCGCAATTTCGCACGCGCTGGTACGCTCGAGCGATCCGGCCCTCGCACACAAAACGACGGCGCGCGATGCCTACGATGCGGCGGCCGCATTCGCTCGCGATCACGGGCACTTCGATGCGCTCCTCACGAACGAACGTGGCGAGCTCGCCGACGGATCGCGTACGACGCTCTTCATCGCGATGGCCGATGGAACGCTCGCGACGCCACCGCTCGCAGCGGGCGCGCTCGCAGGAATCTTGCGCGCCACGCTGCTCGCATCGGGCCGAGCGCGTGAGGCGGCCGTGCGTCCGAGCGATCTCGAGCGCGCCGCCGCAGTCTACGTCGGCAATTCCGCACGCGGCCTCATCGCGGTGCGCGTAAACGCATCGCGTAAGGCAGCTTACTCCGTCGCTAACGATTCTCGCGTACGCTGACGATATGACCAGATCCGCAGCGCTCGCCTTGGTTGTCGCTGGCGCAATGCTCCCCGCCACGCCACTTTTGGCACAGAGCAAACCGTCGCTCGCGCCCGTGCTTGCGGCATCGGAAGGCTGGCTCAACGGCCGCGCCTCGGCGGAGTCGCTCGAAGGCAAGGTCGTCGTGGTCGACGTCTTTACGTTCGGGTGCATCAATTGCAAGAACGTCGTCCCGAATTTGCGCGCGGTCAACGCGCGTCGCTCCAAAGACGTCGCGATCGTCGGCATCCACAGTCCCGAAACGCCCTATGAAAAAGACCGCGCGAACGTCGCCGATAATCTCAAGCATCAGGGCATCGTGTGGCCCGTCGCCATCGACAACTCGTTCACGCTCTGGAAAGCCTACGGCGTCGATGCATGGCCCACACAGCTCGTCTTCGATCGTCACGGTCGTCTGCGCAAAACGATCGTCGGCGACTCGCAAGACGACGAACTCAACGCCGCGATCGCAGCGCTGGTCGCGGAAAAATAATCTGCGTCGTCGCGTACGCGACGATGTAACCGGCTAGCCCGTAAGGGCCGCGGCGACGGCTGCGAGGCGCGCCATCGCTTCCGTAGCGATACGCTCGACGATCGCCTTCGCCGGTTCGACCGCAGCGACGAGTCCGACCGTCTGGCCGGCGTAGAGATGCGCGACGTCGTAATCCTTGCGCGCCCGTCCCGCATCGAACTCCGCTCGCGTCGCCGTCGTGATTTCGTCTTCGCGCTCGTGATAGCGATCGGTGAAGACGTTGCGTAGCGCGCGGCCGCGAAATTCGGCCGGCCAAGCTTTTTGCTGCACGCGATCGAAGGCGGCGGTGAGGACCGTTTGCGTCTCGTCGCTCGCCATGACGCGATCGCGAGCGACGTCGTTGCTACGCGCTTCGGACGCGACCAAAAACGGCGTG
>JANYGA010000273.1 GCA_025359485.1 Rhodospirillales bacterium
GGTCAATACGTGAACAAAACGGAGTCCGCGATCCGCATCACGCACGTGCCGACGGGGACGATCGTCGCCTCGCAACAGGAACGCTCGCAGATGCAGAATCGCGAAGTCGCGATGACGATGTTACGCTCGCTCCTCGTGCAGCGTGAGATCGAGGAACGCGAGGCCAAGCTCGAAGCGTTGCGCGGCGATCGACGTGCCAACGAATGGGGTTCGCAGATTCGGTCGTACGTGTTGCAGCCGTATACGATGGTCAAAGATCATCGCACGAATGTGGAATCGAGCAACGTCGCGGGCATTCTCGACGGCGATATCGATCCGTTCGTGTGGCCGTATCTCATGCAACGCCGCAAACTTGCCGAGGCGACGTAAACGTGAGCGCACCGGTCGTCGACGTCGTCGTCGTCTGTTGGAACGACAAGGCCAAGATCACGACCGCGCTCGATAGCGTTTTTGCGCTTTCCGAAGTGCGCGACGATGCGACGTTCGCGCGCGTCGTCATCTCCGATAACGGTTCGAGCGATGGGTCGCGTGAGTTCTTACGCGAGCGGTACGGCGCTCGCATCGACATCGTGGAAAACGGTGCGAACCTCGGCTTCGCTGCCGCGTGTAATCGCGCGTTCGCAGCGACGTCGGCACCGTTCGTGTTTCTGCTCAATCCCGATGCCGAACTTAAAGCGGGTGCGCTCGCTTCGATCGTGGACTTCATGCGCGAGCATCCGCGGTGCGGTATCGCGGGCTCGCGCATCTACAATCACGACGGTACGATTCAAGAATCGTGCGGCGAATTCGATACCTGGTCGGGTGCGTTTTTGCGCTCGAGCGCGTGGGGCGAGTGGCCGCTCTTTCGCGCGCGCGCGAATGGTGCGGATCTGCGCGCGTGGGGCTATCACACGCAGCGACGCGTCGATATCGCGATCGGCGCGGCGCTCTGCATCCGACGGACGCTCATCGATGCGATCGGTTCGTTCGACGAGCAATTCTTTCTCTATCACGAGGAAGTCGATTTTGCGAAGCGTGCTGCGGATGCGGGCTGGGAGACGTGGTACGTGCCCGCGAGCCAAGCGACGCACGAAGGCATGGGCAGCGCCAAGGGCCAGTACAGCGTCGAGGGCCGCAAGCAAACGTCGCGGCGCAAGTATTGGATCAAGCACCACGGGCGTGTGTGGTACGCAACGCTCGTTGCCGCGCTCGTCGGTCGCTACGCGCTTTACGCGGGTGCGCTCGGCGGTGTCGTTGCGATCGGAAGGCGTGCCTTTGCGCGGCGATGAGCGCACGATCGCGCCGGAAGCCGTGATGACCTTCGATGCGCCCGAAGGCTTCGTGGTCGTGCGGTCGCTCGGCGACGTGCGCGGCGAAGTCGTCGTCCCGCGCAACATCATTCGCGCGACGTTTCGCACGATCGGCGCGATCATCGGCTTGAGTCCGAACGATATTCTTACCGATGCCGAACGCGCGCGCACCGAAGCGCTCGACGTTCTGCTCGGCAACGCATACGCACTCGGCGCAAACGGGGTCGTGAAACTGCGTTTCGATGCGATCGAGTGCAGCGACGGGTCCACGCATGTCACGGCACGTGGTGAAGCGATGCTGCTCGACCCATCGCCGGGATTCGCCATTCGCGGGTCGCATCAATGAGCGTCGCCGAACGCTCCGCGCGCGAACAACGGCTGGCAAATGCGAGCGCGCTTGTGGATCGCTGTCGTAAATGCGAGATCGGATCCATTCGCACGAATGCGGTATACGGCGAGGGCGACGCGTGTGCTGCCGTGCTCGTGGTGGGCGAGGGCCCGGGCGAAACCGAGGACGCGCAGGGTCGGCCGTTCATCGGTCGTGCGGGTCAACTGCTCGAGCGGATGCTCGCGGCGATCGGCCTCGCGCGAGAGGACGTCTTTATCGCAAATACCGTGAAGTGTCGGCCGACGTTCGATGACGGCGTGCGCCTGCGAAATCGCGCGCCGTCCCCCGATGAGATGGCGAATTGCCGGCCATATCTCGACGAACAGATCGAGATCATCCGCCCGCGTGCGATCCTGTGTCTCGGGGCGCCCGCCGCGAAATCGTTTCTCGGTCCGAAGTTCTCGATTTCGAAGCAGCGCGGACAGTGGTTCGATGGCCCGAATGGCACGCCCGTGATCGCGACGTTCCACCCGGCGTACATTCTGCGGCTGACCGGGGGCGAAGTTGAGGCGACGAAGCGGCTCGTGTGGGCGGATTTGAAGGCGCTTCGGACGCGCCTCGATGCGCCGGAGGTATCGCCGGTGGCGGAAGAGCCGGTGCCCGAACAGCCGGGGTTGTTTGGGTCGTAGCAGCGGCGTGAGTGGACCGAATCAACTCGAGCATCCGGCGCATCATTTCGCACAAGCCGACGCACTACGAGCCCTCGCCATTTCGTTCGTCGTCATCAATCACGTCGCACTGCTCGGCGATCTTCACCTCTTCGGGCATGTCCAGAACCTTGCGTTTTTGGGCCGCTGGGGTGTCAATTGTTTCTTCGTTTTGAGCGGCGTGTTGCTCGCAGGACCATACATCGCTGCGATTCTTCGCGGGAATCAGGCACCGTCGACGACGTCGTTCTACCTCAAGCGATTTCTTCGCATATACCCGCTCTATGCGGTCGGCATCTTCATCGGAGCGATCGTCGAACTGCTCCTGCGCGGTGATTTTCCGTTCGCGTACGTCGCCGGGCACCTCGTCTTCGCCCAGGGCTTTTCACTCGCTTTTCAAGACGATCCCATCAATATTCCGCTTTGGACGATGACGATCGATGCAGAATTTTATCTCGCATTACCCGCGATCGCTGCGGGCGTGGCATGGGTGGTCAGACGTGCGTCGCAGCGGCGCAAAGTCGCCGTCATCGTCGGCGCGCTCCTCGTCATTGGCATCGTCAGTATCGCGTATCGCTACCTCGCCTTCGCTCTCTTTCCAGCTGCGCTCGAGTCTTTTGCGCTGCTCGCGATCGCTGTTCGTAACGTCGTCGGCATGGCCTCGGCCTTCGCATTCGGCACGTTGCTCGCCCTCATGGCCCAACTCGGGATGCGACCGCGGCTACGCGTCGGCATCCTCGCCTCGCTCATCGGTCTCATCGCCTTCGTGGGCATCGTCTCGGTGAAAAGTTCGGGATACGAGCTTCACGCAAAAGTCTGGGCGGATTTCGTAGCGGCGTTTAGCACTGCGGCATTTCTCTACACGCTCTCGGCAATTCGGACGCCGCGTTTCGCGGCGCTTTTCGATTCGAAGGCGATTACCGTCGCGGCAGCGCTGGCATATGGCGTCTACCTTGTCCACGCGCCGATCCTGCGATTTTTCTCGAGTGAGTTCGCGATACGCCTGGGGACCGCTCCTCGTGGCTCCGTCGGCTATTGCGTACTTCTTGGTATCGTCGGCGCCGTCGCGACGATCGCCCTCGCCTTCGTACTGCATCGGTACGTGGAAGAACCGTTCCTCAAGATGAAGAGCCGGGTCTCGAACGTCCCCTAGCGACGACACGTCCGGCGTCGATGCGGCTCAGGAGAAGCCGTGCTATACTCTGACGTTGTGACTACCGCCGCCCAAGATATCTGGATCGACCTCAAGGCGCGCCGCGCCGGCTACGCGAGCGGCGAGGCGTTCGCGAGCGAATATGCCCTCAAGCCGTACCGTCTCGCGCAACTCTACCGCGCAGCGACCCGGGAACTCGTCGAGAGCGTCGCCGACATCAGCGTTTTGCCGCTCGACCTGCGCTCGGCGCTTGCGGAGAAGGCGTACGACCTCGAATCCCTCATTCCGGTAACCATCCAGCGATCGAACGATAAGCAGACCTCGAAGGGGCTTTTCAAGCTCCACGACGGCAACGAAGTGGAAGCGGTGCTCATGGAACATTGGGGCGACCGCACGACCGTCTGCATTTCGAGTCAAGCGGGTTGCGCGTACGCGTGTGCATTTTGCTCGACGGGTCAGGCGGGATACACGCGAAATTTGACGGCGATCGAGATCTTCGATCAAGCACGGTACTTCGCACGCGAACTCAAGACGCGCAATAAGAAGATCACGAACATTGTCTTCATGGGGCAGGGCGAACCGTTCGCAAACTACGACGCCGTCATGGATGCCGTGCGCTTACTCAACGACCCGCACGGTTTTGGCCTCGGACACCGGCATATTACGATTTCGACCGTCGGACTCGTGCCGCAGATCGGCCACTTCGCAAGCGAAGGCAT
>JANYGA010000291.1 GCA_025359485.1 Rhodospirillales bacterium
GCCCAGGCGCGCCGTGCTCTCAAAGAGCGTGCGGTGAACTCGGTAGGCAAGCGAACGACTGTAGGCCGCGAGCGACGCGCGCACGACGACGGCTTCGAATTCGTTGAACGATCCCTCCGAAGCGAGATCGTGTCGCGCGAAAAGAATGCCGCGCGCGAGTTCGGGATCGAAGCGAGCTCCATCGGCGCGCCGCTCGATGTAGCGCGAGAGATCGCTCGCCCCACCCGCCGCCTCGTATCGATGTTCGATGCCCGCGAGAGCGTCGGAGCGGAGCACGCCGGACTTGGCATCCGCGAGGCCGCTATCGGTCGCTTCGGTCGCATAGATTCGCGCACGCGAAAGCAACTTCGCTTCGGCGAGCAAGATCGCAACGCAGTACGCATCGAACGCATTGCCCGCGACCCAGATCCGGAAATACGGATAGGTTCGTAAGCGCGGAAACACGTCGCTGACGAGCGTTGCATACATGCTCGTATCGCGAAAGGGCACGAACGGCGATGTCGAGAGCGCGCAGACGAACGCTTCGAGCGCGGCGGCATCGTGCACGACGCGATCGAGCAGGCCCGTGATCGTGTGCGTCGCCTCTGCGCGCACGCGTTCGGTGATGCGACGCTTGAGCAATGTCGGCGCGTACTCGCGGAAATCGTATCCCGAAAGCCGCACGACGCCGTCGAGTAGCAGCGCGATCTCGATATCGGCAACGGACGTGCGCGCGTCGGTCGCTTCGGGCGACGCACGGATCGGATCGGCCGAGTCGTGCACGATCACGAGCGAACGTTGAGCCAAACGCGCACGAGATTGACGAGTTGATCGATATCGACGGGCTTGCTGACGTACTCACTCGCCCCAGCCGCAAGACAGCTCTCGCGATCGCCCTTCATGGCTTTGGCGGTGAGTGCGATGATCGGAAGCGTACGCCACTGATCTTGCGCGCGAACGCGGCGGATCGTCTCGTAGCCATCCATCTCGGGCATCATGATATCCATGAGCACGACGTTGACGCTCGGCGTCTCCGCGAGAAGACGCAGACACTCAGCCCCGCTCTCGGCCGAGATGACGTTCATCCGATGATCTTCGAGCGCCATGCGCAGGGCGAAGATATTGCGTACGTCGTCGTCGACGACGAGAACCGTCACGCCCTCGAGCGAATCGGTTCCGCTTCCGGTCGGCTGCACGACTTGCGTTCCCGTCGGCACGCGCCCGCCGATCTGATTGAGGAAATATCCCGTCTCTTGAAGGAGGCGCTCGGGCGCGTACTGGTCTTTGACGATGACGGATTCACTCAAGCGACGCAAACTCGCGTCGTCCGCCGACGAGAGCTCGCGGCCGGTGTAGACGATGACCGGCACGCGCGCGTAGCCCGGGAGCGATTTGAGGCGATCGATGAGCGAGACGCCTTCCATATCAGGTAGACCGAGATCCACAACGACACAATCGAAGCGTTGTAACGCCGCGGTTTCGAGCGCTTCCGAACCGGTCGAAACGGCCGTCACGACGACTTCGCCATTCTCGATGAGACTCGCCATCGCGGAAAGTTGCGTGACGTCGTCTTCGACTACGAGCACGCTGCGCGTTCCGTTATCGGAGAAGCCGAGCAGATTATCGAAGGCTTGCGTGAGCGACTCTTCCGTCGCCGGCTTTTGCAGATGTGCGAAGGCACCGCTATCGAGCGCACGCTGCCACTGCTCTTCTCCCGACATCACGTGCACCGGAATCGCCTTGGTCGCGCCATCCGCTTTGAGCATCGCGAGGAGCTCGAACCCATCCATATCCGGCAAGCCGATATCGAGGGTGATGGCATCGGGAACGAACGCACGCGCGAGCGCGAGCCCGTCGGATGCCGTTTGCGCGACGAGCCCTTTGAAGCCGCGATCTCGGGCGAGCCCGAGTAAGATGCGCGCGAACGTCGCATCGTCCTCAATGACGAGGACGACCCGATCGCGAGGCTTGATGTCGTCGCGGTCGTCATCGACGAGCGCGACGGGAAGCTGACTCGCCTCGCTGCGCTTGCCGACGAATTTCGGCATCGCGGCCGTCGGCACGCGCTCTTCGACCGTCGTCGCGCGCGCAATGCGATGGAGCGGGTGGAAGAACGTAAACGTCGAGCCGATACCGACCTCGGATTCGATCGTCATCTCGCCGCCGAGCAGACCCGCGATCTCGCGACTGATCGCAAGACCGAGCCCCGTGCCGCCGTACTTGCGTGCGGTCGACATATCGGCTTGTTGGAACGCTTCGAAAACGACGTTGTGCTTGTCGGGTTGGATGCCGATGCCCGTATCGGTAACGGCGAAAGCGACGTAGGGCGCGAGTGCGCCGTCCTTATCGCGTCGCTCGACGCGCGAGAGATGGAGCTGCACCGAACCGTGCGATGTGAACTTGAAGGCGTTCGAAAGCAAATTCTTGAGGATCTGCATGAGTCGCGTGTTGTCGGTTTCGATATGCTGCGGAACGGCGGCATCGCGCGTGATCGCGAACGCGAGGCCGCGTTCTTGCGCGACGCCGCGGAACGTCCGCTCGACGTCGGTACAGATCTCCTCGAGCGTTTCTTCGGCGATATCGACCGACGTGGTGCCCGACTCGATCTTCGAGAGGTCGAGGATGTCGTTAATGAGCGTGAGCAAGTCGACGCCGGCGCGACGGATCGTCGACGCCATCTCGACTTGCTTGTTCGTAAGGTTGGTCTCGCCGTTATCCGCGAGTTTCTTCGAGAGGATGAGCAGCGAATTGAGCGGCGTGCGCAGCTCGTGCGACATGTTTGCGAGGAATTGCGATTTGTATTTCGAGGTAAGCGCGAGTTGCTCGGCCTTCTGCTCGAGCGCGCGCCGCGCTTCGTCGATCTCGCGCGTGCGCTTCTCGACTTCTTCGTTTTGCTCCGAGAGCAGACGCGCTTTCTCTTCGAGTTCTTCGTTGGTTTGCTGGAGTTCGAGTTGTTGGCTCTGCAATTCCGTCGTGAGCGCCTGCGATTGCAGCAGCAACTCTTCGGTACGCATGTTTGCGGCGATCGTGTTGAGGACGATACCGATCGACTCGGTGAGCTGATCGAGAAAGAGTAAGTGCGTCTCGCTAAAAGTATCGAAACTCGCGAGTTCGATGACGGCTTTGATCTCGCTCTCGAACGCGACGGGCAACACGATGATATTCGATGGCGAGGCCATGCCCGTACCCGACATGATCTCGAGATATTCGCCGGGTGCGTTCTGGACGAGGATGTTGCGCTTTTCGTAGGCGCACTGACCGACGAGACCCTGGCGTAAGCGGAACGACAGTGCTTCGCGTCGCGGCGTGATCGCGTAACCCGCAAGGAAGTTGAGCAGCGGTTCGTCTTCCTCGGGTTCGTTGAGATAGAAGACGCCGGTCTGCGCGTTGACGAGCGGCGCGAGCTCGGAGAGGATGAGCGTCGCGACGGTACGGATATCTTTCTGACCCTGCAACATGCCCGTGAAGCGCGCGAGATTGGTTTTGAGCCAGTCTTGCTCTTGATTCTTGCGCGTCGTATCGCGCAGATTGCGGATCATTTCGTTGACGTTTTCCGTCAGCGTTCCGACTTCGCCCTCGGCACCGACCTCGACGGTTCGCGTGAGGTCGCCTTTGGTGACGGCGGTTGCGACTTCGCCGATCGCGCGAATTTGCGACGTGAGTTGCGCTGCGAGTTGATTGACGTTGTCGGTGAGGTCTTTCCAAAGACCCGCGGCACCGGGCACCTTGGCCTGGCCGCCGAGTTTGCCCTCGAAGCCGACTTCGCGCGCGACGGTCGTGACCTGATCGGCGAAAGTGCCGAGCGTATCGATCATGCCGTTGATGGTGTCGGCGAGTTCGGCGATCTCACCCTTGGCTTCGAGTGAGAGTTTGCGCTTGAGGTCGCCGTTGGCCACGCCCGTGACGACGCCCGCGATGCCGCGAACCTGCTCGGTGAGATTACCCGCCATGCCGTTGACGGAGTCGGTGAGGTCTTTCCACGTTCCGGCGACACCGGGCACCGTCGCCTGACCGCCGAGCTTGCCTTCGGAGCCGACTTCGCGCGCGACGCGCGTCACTTCCGATGCGAAACCATTTAACTGGTCGACCATCGTATTGATCGTCTCTTTGAGTTCGAGAATCTCGCCTTCGACCGTGACCGTAATCTTTTTCGAGAGGTCGCCGTTGGCGACGGCGGTCGTGACCTTCGCGATGTTGCGGACTTGCGAGGTCAAATTACCGGCCATGAAGTTCACGGAGTCGGTGAGGTCTTTCCACGTACCGGCGACGCCTTGCACGCGCGCCTGACCGCCGAGCCGGCCTTCCGTACCGACTTCGCGTGCGACGCGCGTTACCTCGAACGCGAAGGAATTGAGCTGGTCGACCATGACGTTGATCGTCTCTTTGAGTTCGAGGATCTCGCCGCGAACGTCGACCGTGATCTTCTTCGAGAGGTCGCCGTTCGCGACGGCGGTCGTGACTTCGGCGATATTACGAACTTGACTCGTTAAGTTTCCGGCCATCGAGTTGACGGAGTCGGTAAGGTCTTTCCACGTTCCGGCGACGCCGCGGACCTCGGCCTGACCGCCGAGCTTGCCCTCCGTACCGACTTCGCGGGCGACGCGCGTCACTTCCGATGCGAAGGCGTTGAGCTGGTCGACCATGACGTTGATCGTGTCTTTAAGGTCGAGAATCTCGCCCTTGACGTCGACCGTGATCTTCTTCGAGAGATCGCCGTTTGCGACCGCGGTCGTCACGTCGGCGATATTTCGGACCTGCGAGGTGAGATTCGAACCCATCGAATTGACGGAGTCGGTGAGGTCTTTCCACGTGCCCGCGACGCCCGGCACGAATGCCTGACCGCCGAGTTTGCCTTCGGTACCGACCTCTCGCGCGACGCGCGTCACTTCCGATGCGAAACCATTTAACTGGTCGACCATCGTATTGATCGTGTTCTTGAGTTGCGCGATCTCGCCGCGCACGTCGACGGTGATCTTCTTCGAGAGATCGCCTTGCGCGACGGCCGTCGTCACCTCGGCGATATTGCGCACTTGCGACGTGAGATTACCCGCCATCAAATTGACGCTCTCGGTGAGGTCGCGCCACGTGCCCGCGACGCCTTCGACGCGCGCCTGGCCGCCGAGCTTGCCTTCGGAGCCGACTTCGCGCGCGACGCGGGTGACTTCGCCGGCAAATGCGTTGAGCTGATCGACCATCGTGTTGATCGTGCCTTTGAGTTCGAGAATTTCGCCACGCGCGTCGACGGAGATCGTGCGCGAGAGGTCGCCGTTTGCGACGGCGGTCGTAACTTCGGCGATGTTACGAACCTGCGAGGTAAGATTCGAGGCCATCGAATTGACGGAGTCCGTAAGGTCTTTCCACGTGCCGCCGACGCCGCGCACCTCCGCCTGACCGCCGAGTTTGCCTTCCGTGCCGACCTCGCGTGCGACGCGCGTGACTTCCGATGCGAATCCGTTTAATTGGTCGACCATCGTGTTGATGGTCTCTTTGAGTTCGAGGATCTCGCCGCGCACGTCGACGGTAATCTTTTTCGAGAGGTCGCCGTTGGCGACGGCGGTCGTCACTTCGGCGATGTTGCGCACTTGCGACGTGAGATTACCGGCCATGAAGTTGACGGAATCGGTGAGGTCTTTCCACGTTCCGGCGACGCCGCGGACCTCCGCCTGTCCGCCGAGCTTGCCCTCGGAGCCGACTTCGCGCGCGACGCGCGTGACTTCCGATGCGAAACCATTTAACTGGTCGACCATCGTATTGATGGTGTCTTTGAGGAGTAAAATTTCGCCCTTCGCGTCGACGGTAATCTTCTTCGAGAAGTCTCCATTTGCGACGGCGGTCGTCACTTCGGCGGTGTTACGCACCTGCGACGTGAGGTTACCCGCCATCGAGTTGACGGAGTCGGTAAGGTCCTTCCACGTGCCCGCAACACCGCGCACCGAGGCTTGACCGCCGAGTTTGCCTTCGGAACCGACCTCGCGTGCGACACGTGTGACTTCGAACGCGAACGAATTGAGCTGATCGACCATCGCGTTGATGGTCTGAGACGCCCGGAGAAACTCGCCTTTGAGCGGGCGCCCTTCGACATCGAGGACCATCTGTTGTGAGAGATCGCCGCGAGCGACGCTGCCGAGCACGCGGGACGTCTCGGCAATCGGGTGCGTGAGATCGTCGATGAGCGTATTGACAGCTTTCACATGCGCGCCCCACGCGCCGACCCGCGGGTAGAGCTCCGCGCGTTCCCCGATGCGACCCTCGCGGCCGACGACCGATGACACGCGCTGAATGTCTTCTAAAAGCTCCGAGTTTCGTTCGACGACGTCGTTGAACGCCTCAGCGAGTTCCGCATCGACACCGCGGAGGTGATCCGTCCCGATTCGGATCGTAAAATCACCCTTCGCCACGGACCGCAACGCCGACAAAAGCTGTCGACGATTCGCGTCGCCCCCGCGTTTGCCGCCGAACGGCTCCGTCACCATCGTTGCCATCTGGATCGATCCCTCCATAGCGAGCGCCCGAGACTAGTCTCGGCGTTGCGAATTGCGACGTCCATACCCTTAAAATTTCTCTGCCACATCCCTCGCGGCACGAGCGTCTTCGGCGGAGGCGTTGAAAGCGTGCGTTTAAAACCCGATGACCGAGGGTAGCCACGCTTGGGAGGGTCGCGACGTCGGCACACGCTAACATCGAACTACAACACCAGCGGCTCGCATTGACGGTCCGCTTTTTCAAACTCGTGACGCGCGAACTCGCCGATACGGGCGACCTACCCGGCGCTCTGGGTCGCATTGCCGAGCAATGCGTTCCCACGCTCTTCGATTCGCTGTATATCGAAGCACGCCAGGGAAATGGCTGGCCCGCAGTCGTCGTCGATCGGGGCACGCATGGCGCCGAGGTCGAGCACTTCGCGCTCGAGTCCGATAGCGAAGATTTCGGCACGATCGAGGCGACTCGCGCGAGCGATCGCCCCTTCGATGACATCGATCGCGAAATCGTTGCAGATCTCGCGACCCGCCTCGGACACGCGCTCGCCGTCGCACAGTCTCTCGCTCGCGAACAGCACGTCGCCCAAACGCTCCAGCGCGCGTTGCTGCCCGAAACGCTCCCACAAGGGCGGATCGCCGCGAGCGCGACGTATCTCCCCGGCTCGCACGAAGCGATCGTCGGCGGCGATTGGTACGACGTCTTCGACCTTCCCGATGGCCGAACGGCTTTTTCGATCGGCGACGTCGCCGGGCACGGCCTCAATGCCGCGGTGATCATGGGCGAGGTCCGCCAAGCTTTCCGCGCCGCTGCCGTCAATCCAAAATCGCCGTCACTCGTCCTCGAACGCGCGAACACGATCGTGAACATGCGCGAAGATACCGCGATCGTTACCGCGATCTTCGGTATTCTCGATCGTTCGACGTCGACGGTCACCTACGCCGTCGCGGGCCATCCCGCGCCGATCCTCGCAACGCGCAACGGCGTCGCGCAAATTTTGCCCGCTCGCGGCATTCCGCTCGGCGTCGCCGACAGCGTCTTGACGCACGATTGGACGTTCACGCTTCCGCCGGGTTCGCTCTTCACGCTTTACACCGACGGCCTGATCGAACATTCGCGCGATGTCGAAGCGGGCGAACACGAATTACTCGATGCGATTCGCGCGGAGATCGTCTCACCGGGCGACGATCCGGCAAAGGGCATCGTCGGACGCATCTTCGCCAATCGCGAAAACGCCGACGACGTTGCCGCACTCGTCCTCTCCGTGGAGGACGACGCGCCCGAACGATTCCACTTCGATTTCTCGGCGCTTCCGCTCGCCGTGCCGCTGTTGCGGCGTTCGCTCGCGCATTTTCTCGCACAGCAGGGCGTCAACGAAAACGATCGTTACGCAATCCTCCTCGCGGTCGGTGAAGCGGCGGCCAATGCCGTCGAGCATGCCTACCTTATCGATCCCGGGCTCGTGAGCGTCCGAGCCGAACGCGACGGCGACACGCTCGTCGTCGACGTCAACGACGGCGGTCGTTGGAAACCGGTCGAACGTCGTGACGAACGCGGCCGAGGCATCAAAATCATGCGCGCGCTCATGGACCGCATCGAGATTCGCACGATGCAGGCCGAAACCAACGTCCGGCTGACCGTCCGATTACCGCTCGGCGCCGAGACGCCAGCCGCGCTCAAACCAAGCCGGTAAACCCGCGCGGCACCATCACGCGGAGCGCCCGCGCGTCGACGGAAAACGTCACGGGCGTTTCGCCGAATGCTTCGCCATCGATGTCGAGATATTGTTTGGGCGACGTCGTCACGGTAATCTCCGGCGCCGAAAAATACTCCGCGTCGGCAAGCGTCGTCTGCCGATGCCGATGGAATGCGACGAACATGCGCGCGATCTCCCACCGCGAACAGCCGCTGGTCGTAAAGAGGGCGAGTTCGCCATCGACGATGGTCGCATCGGGTAAGATCGGCGTAAACCCGAAGAAGCGGCCGTTCGCGATGATGATCTGATGCGTTCGAACGCGCGCGTCGTTGTGACCCCATTTCACGTGGGCGTCGAAGGAGCTACTACGAAGTAACGGGCCGACACCGGCGACCGCATACGCGAGTGGCCCGAGCAGCTTCTTCGAGATATTCGACGTCTTGCGCGAGATCGTCGACGACAATCCGATCGTGGCGAAATTCGCGAAGTGTCGTCCGTTGACGATGCCGAGATCGACCTTCGCGACGCTGCCGTTGACGATCGCATCGACGGCGTTCTCGAGCGTCGCCGGTGCGATGCCGAGCGTTTGCGCGAAGCTGTTCCCGGTTCCCAGGGGCAAAACGCCGAGCACGCTCTCAGAATGGGCGAATGCGCCGACCACCGACGTCATCGATCCATCGCCACCCGCCACCAGAATGTACCTCTGACCGTCGGCAATCGCTCCCTTCACCCGCGCCATCATATCTTCGCCGCGCTCCACCGTATGTGAAGCGACGACGCGTACGCCGCGTTGTTGGAGGAGGTCGATGGCCTGGGCATACTTCGATGCGGTCTTGCGTGAGTGCAGATTCCCGACGACGACGACGGATTTGGTTTCGGTGTCGGCGTTGGTTGCGGTCATGGTCGAGATGCTACCCGCATCTGCAGGCGCGCAACCCCGCCGGCCACGTTAGTTATACGATTGCCGGACCCGCGCCAGCATCATCCGATCGCTCGCGACGCGACCGTTGCTCAAAAGTACCGTAACTCCACAATCGGGATACGCGTCGCGAAAGCGCAGACGCTTCCAATCGGCGACCGTATGACGTTCGCGCGCGCGACGTTCGTACGTACGCTTATAACTCTTCATCTTTATCGGCTGGGTCGTCATAGCCGCGATGTCGACGGCGAATCCTTCGAGTTCTTGGATTTCGGATTGAATCTTTTCGATGCTTGGCATGGTGAGCGACTCATTAAGCTACCGGAACACATCAGCCCTTTATTTTACGCGAAGTCGATGGTCATTCTGACTATTGTCTAATTAACGATTAGCTGGCAAATGTGTCGGCGACGTCATCGAGCCGTTTATCGAGTGCCGTACGAACTTCGTCGCGAAGAGCGTCGCCGGGAAAGCGCGCGATTGCGGGCTCGAAAAATGCGAGCGCCAGCATTCGCTCCGCGCGGCCGCGCGAGATGCCCCGCGTTCGTACGTAAAAGAGTTGCTCTTCGTCGAGCGAGCCGATCGTAGCGGCGTGCGCGGCTGCGATATCGTTCGTCGCAATCTCGAGCGACGGTATGGCCTCGACGTACGCATCACGCGATAACACGAGCCCATCGATGCGCAAGGCAGCGTCCGAGCGATGCGCGCCGGTGCCGATCGTGACGTCGCCGAAAATACGACCGACGCCGCGATCGATCGCGGCGGCGCGAACGATGCTCTGCGAGATGCTCCGTGCGCCGACGTGTTGCGAGGCGATACGCAGATCGACGTTCCCGAAGCCACGTGCGAACGCGAGCTCGTTTAACTCGACGGTTGCAGCTTCGCCCGCGAGGTCGCTCGCAACCGACGAACGCACGAGCGCGCCGCCGAGCTCGGCGAGATGCCACGCGATTGTCGCACCGTTCGCGCAACGCGCCGCACGCGACACGATCATGCGCGCGCCATCGTCGATCTCTTGAACGACGACGTAATCGACGCGCGCGCCGGCCGCGATTTCGATTTCCACGGTGCCGCACACGAATGCTTCGACGTTCCCGACGTGTCGCTCGACGATCGTCGCGCGCGCGTTCGCACCGATGCGGATCACGCTCTGCGGAAAGATCGCTTGCGGCGCGCCGGGTGCACCCGTCCAGACGATTTGGATCGGTGCATCGAGCGCGACACCCGACGGCACGTCGATATATGCGCCACAATTTTGAAACGCCGTCGCGAGTGCGATGAAGCGATCGTCTTCGATGCGAGCGATGCGACCGAGGAGATCGCGCGAGGCCCCGCTGCGCGCGGCGTCGGCGAGCGCGACGATCGTGAGCCGACCGTCGCCTCGTGCGAGTGTCGGTTGCAGATAGGTACTCCCGGCATGAACGATGCCGCCGACGTTTGCGACGGCGAGCGATGGCGCGTCGCCCGCGATGCCGATTGCGGGCATCGGGCGCGCCTCGGGTAAGGCTGCGACGCGGGTGCGACCAGATGACCAAAAGATGTCATCGAAATCGAGATCCTCGTAATCGTGGCGAAACCGCACGTGACGCGAAGCACGCTTACGCGCGAGATCGAGATAGCTCGCGAGTCCCGCGCGTCGCTGGGCAATCGATACCGCACCGCCACCGGCAGCTCCGATGTCGTCGAGTTCGTCGATGACGAAATCGAGCATCGCAACCGTCGGCGAAAAGGGGATCGATTCCGTACGAGATGCAGCCATGTCGAAGGCTGCGCGTTGCACCACGCTCGCACGATCTCCCGTTTACGCAAAATTTACAGATAAATCGCGCGGAACCTCATCCATAACGTCATCACGATCGTCTTACGCGGCATGCGGCCCCATGCATCGGACGACGAGCCGACGTCCTCGTACGTCGACTCGCTCGCGTACGCCGCACCGTCGATCGCCCAGCGGCGTATCGCAACGGTCGCTGTCATCGTGGCGATCGTCACGTTCCTTGGTGCGATCCCCTTCGCGAACGTCCAACTTCCGCGCAGTACCGCCTTCTTACCATCGGTGAGCGCGCTCGCCGCTTTCGGTACGTTGCTCACCGCCTTGATCTTAGGTTCGCAGTATCGTGCGGCACGCTATCCGCCGCTCGCCTTTCTCGCTCTTGCCTATGCGATCGAGTCGATGCTCGTGGTCGTCACCGTCATCACGTTGCCCCACCTCTTCGCGAACACGCCGGTGCTCGGATCGGGACCGCAAAGCGCCGCGTGGCTCTATCCGGCATGGCACTGCATCTATTTTGCGTGCTTGGCCGCGTATGCCGTATCGAGTAAGCGAATGCGCGGCGATGAGAAGATCGTCGCGTGGAACCGGCGTTTCGTCTTGGTCTTTTCCATCGCAAGTGCGTTCGCCGTTCTCGCAATCCTCGCCGTGACGATCTTTCGAGGCGGCGTGCTCCCACCGATCGTCCTTGCGAACGGACACTTCTCGTCGATCGCGACGCGCGTCGTCGTTCCGGCGCTTCTGCTCATGAATGCGGCACTGCTCTTCATCTTCATCCGCGGAACGCGCCTATCGAAGATGGTCGACCTGTGGATCGTCGTAACGCTCGTCGCGCTCGCGTGCGAGACCATGCTCGCGGGCGTCTTCGGCGGTGGGCGCTACACGGTTGGCTGGTACGTCGCGCGCATCGAATGGTGTGTCGCATCGGTCGCTTTTCCGATCGCACTGGTCATGCAGATGAGTCGGATCATCGCCGGACTCTCGACGGCGAATCGGTCGCTCGCCGTCGCATCCGATACCGACAGCCTCACCGGGCTGCACAATCGGCGCGGCTTCGACGTTCGTTTTAAAACGCGCGTCTTCGCATCGGCTCGCGCGGGGAGACCGACGTCGCTCCTCATCATCGATGTCGATGAATTTAAGCCCTTTAACGATACGTTCGGACATCCCCGCGGCGATGTGGCGCTCCGGGCGGTCGCCAAGGTATTGCAACACGCGATCTCACCGCCGCTCGATTTCGCTTCACGGATCGGCGGCGAAGAGTTCGCGATCGTGCTTCCGAACATTAGTGCCGATGGTGCGATGGCCCGCGCCGAGCAAATTCGGAGCTCCGTCGAAGCACTCGCGATCGCGCAATACCCCGGATGCGCGCCCGGCCGCTTGACGGTGAGCATCGGCGTTGCGTCGACACCTGGCGTGATCGGCGAGAAGCACCAGGATCTGATGACGCGTGCCGATCACGCCCTCTACATCGCCAAGCGGTCGGGGCGGAATCGAACGCATCTCGCCGATTCGCACCCACGGGCGTTGGAAGAAACCGCGTCGTGAGCAACGAGGCGAGAAGCCTTTCGGTAAAATTATGCGGAGGCTTTTGACAAGAACCTCATAACGGCAGCGAATTGGACCGTTAATCGCTACATGCGGCACCTTTCATCGAATGATGCGCGGCCTTCGGCATATGTCGACACGTTCGCGTATGCCGCGCCGTCGACGGCCCAGCGGCGTCTCGCGACGTTCGCCGCGGGTTCGGTGCTCGGAGCGCTCGTTTGCGCCGTTCCTTTCGCAAGCATCGCTCTGCCAGTGGTGCCCGCGTTCTTACCGGTCATCAGCGCGATTGCCGTTTTCGGCGCGTTGCTGACGGCGCTCATTCTCGGTTCGCAATATCGGGCAACGCAATACCCGCCGCTTGCGTTTTTGGCGCTCGCCTACGGTGCGCAATCCCTCATGGTCCTCGCGTATCTCTTGGTTTTTCCCAATCTCATCCCGGGCGTGCATCTCCTAGGTTCGGGTGCGCAATCGGCAGCATGGCTATACCCCGCATGGCACTTCATGTTTTTCGCCTGTCTCGGAGCCTATGCCATCTCGAGTGCGAAGATGCGCTTTGACGATTCGCACGTCGCACGCAATCGCCGGATCGTCGCGCTTATCGGCGCTTCGACGGCAGTCGCCGTCGCCGTGATTCTCTTCGCTTTGGTGCGTTGGAGCGACGCGCTTCCCATCATCGTCCTCGCGAGCGGGCAATTCACATTTTCCACGACGCATTTCCTCGAACCGGCCCTGCTCTTCGTCAACGCCGGGCTTCTCATCGTCCTCGTTCGCGGGACGAAATTGCGCAAAGTCGTCGACATCTGGATCGCCGTCACACTCGTAGCCTTCTTTTGCGATATACTTCTGGCAGGCGTCCTCGGCGTCGGGCGCTTTACCGTGGGCTGGTATTCAGCGCGCTTCGAATGGTGCTTCGCGTCGATCGCCTTTCCGATCGCGCTCGTCACTCAGATGAGTAAGATCATCGCCGGCCTCTCGACAGCGAATCGCTCGCTCGAGGTCGTCTCCGATACAGATTCGCTGACGTCACTGCACAATCGGCGCAGCTTCGACGCCCGCTTTCAGAAAGAGATTCTTCTCTCCACGCGTGAGGGAAAGCCGATCTCGCTCCTCATCATCGACGTCGATGAATTCAAACTCTTTAACGACACGTTCGGCCACCCCGAAGGCGACACGGCGCTCAAAGCCGTCGCCGGCGTCTTCGGGCGCGCGATCTCACCACCGCGCGATTTCGCAGCGCGCATCGGCGGTGAAGAATTTGCAATCGTTCTCCCCAACACGAGTATCGAGGGAGCGTTCACCTTCGCCGAATTCGTCCGCGAAAACGTCGCCGCGCTCGCAATCAAACAACATCCCGAATCTGTCGCTGGTCGCATGACGGTCAGCATCGGCGTCGCGTCATCGCAGGCGCCGGGCTCAGGAAAATACGCCGATCTGATGGCTCGTGCCGACAAGGCCCTCTACTCCGCCAAACGTGCGGGGCGTAATCGCACGCATTTGGCGGGCTCCGATCGTCCGCGAGCGCTCGAAGGAACCGCTTCATGATCGCTGCGATCGAGCCGCTCGGCCACGTCGCCCCGTCGAAAGCCGCTCCCTCGCACGCTAGCGCGCACCGGAGCGATTCGAACCGGCGCCGAATGGGCGAGGCCACATGTTGCTCTTAGGAATCGAGACTTCGTGCGACGATACGGCGACGGCCGTGGTCCGCGATGGCCGTACGGCGCTCTCCAACGTCTCGACGAATCAAGATGCGTTCCACGCGAAATTCGGCGGCATCGTTCCCGAGATCGCGAGCCGTCAGCATCTCGCGCTTCTGAGCGCCGCCGTGCAAGACGCGCTCGAACGCGCGAACGTCACGCTCGCCGATCTCGACGGCATTGCGGTCACGGCGGGACCGGGACTCGTCGGCAGCCTCGTCGTCGGCGTCGCATCGGCGAAAGCGATCGCATACGCGGCGCGCAAACCGCTCTACGCGGTCAATCATCTCCACGGCCATATCTTCGCGCCGTTCATCGATTCCGGGATCGAGCCGACGTACCCGTTTCTCGCGCTCTTGGTCTCGGGCGGGCACTCGCAACTCGTCGCCGTGCACGGACCGACCGATCTCCGCATCGTTGCGAAAACGCGCGACGACGCCGCGGGCGAAGCGTTCGATAAAACGGCGCGCCTTCTCGGGCTGCCCTTTCCCGGTGGCCCCGAGATCGATCGCCTCGCGCGCGCGGGCGACCCAAAGGCCATCGCCTTCCCGCGTTATCGCGCAACCGGCGACGCACTGGACATGTCGTTTTCCGGAATTAAAACAGCCGTAAAGTATTTTCTCGATACCGACGCGGGTCGGGCCACGAGTCACGCCGACATCGCGGCTTCGTTTCAAGCGGCGGTCGTGGACGTGCTCGTCGATCGGCTCGATCGCGCCTCGCGGCGAGCGCCCTACACGGCCGCCGTCCTCTCGGGTGGCGTCGCTGCCAACTCCGCGCTACAGACCGCATTTCGCGCGTGGGCCGAGCAGCGGGGCATCGCGTGTGCGATCCCACACATGCGTTTCTGCACCGATAATGCCGCCATGATCGCGGCCGCCGCCGACCGCCAAGGCGAGATCGTGCGATGCGACCCGCGGACGCTCGCGGCAAATCCCGCGCTGCCCTTCTCCACATTTACATAACGATCGACCTGTGGAAGCTGTGGATTGAGCACGCTGTAGGGCTACGGCCGTTCGCGCGCCCAACGGCGAATCGCCGTCTCGGTGACGCGCCGTTCGAGTGCATGTAATTCCGTTTCGAGCGCATCGCGGTCGCGATCGACGGCCAAGCGTAGCGGCGCACGCGCGTAGACCGAGCCACGGTCGACGGCGACGCCGACGCGATGCATCGTCGCCCCGCTCCATCCCAGACCCGCGGCGAGCGCCTCGTCGAAGGCGTGCGCGCCGCGAAATGCGGGGATGACGGTCCTATCGGGCATCGTGATCGTATCGAGGGCGAAATCATACGGCAGCATCGCGGGATGGATGTTGAGCGTTTCGGGAAAGCGCGCCAGAAAAATCGCGGGCAAGACGTGCATCCAGCCGAGCAACAGCACGAGATCGGGTGACGTCTGGGCAACCGCGGCGATCACGCGATCGTCGTATGCGTCGCGCGATTCGTTCGCGCGATCCCAGGCGATGCAGCGCGTCGCGATGCCCGCGGCGTGAGCGCGTTCGAGCGCGTAGGCTTGCGGCCGATTCGCGACGAGCGTCGTGATGTCGAGTGGGACGCAACCTGCGGTTGCGGCATCGAGCAAGCCTGCGAAATTGCTGCCGTTTCCCGACGCGAGGACCGTCGTCCGATAACGCCGTTCGGTGCGATCGTCGACGCTTTGGACGAAGCGTGCGTGCGCGTGGCGTTCGAGAAATCCGATCGCGTCCGCGCCGTCGACCGCGGGGACGAGCGCCTGGCGATAGCCACGCTCGCGCATCGAGAATGCAGCGGCATGCAAGAGCACGCGGCCGATGCCGCGACCGCGCGCCGCGGGCACGACGCCGAGCGGACCGACGATCCCGACACCGTCGCGCGCCATCCAAAAGCGGAGGTCGTCGTAGGCAAGTCCGCGTGCGTCGAAGGCCGCAAAGCCGACGAGTTCGCCCGCTTCGTGCGCGAGCCAAATGCCGCCCGCGGCCGCTTCATACGACGCCGTTCCCCCGAAGCGATCGTCGATCCATGAAAGGACCGTCTCGGGCGTGCGATGATCGCGACCACAGTAGATGCCGCGCTCGCGATCGAGCGCCTCGATCTCGTGGTGGACGTCGTCTTGAGCGAAGAGGGTGTCGTCGAGATCGATCAGCAGATGGCTACGCATCCGCGCGTTAGGTGCGCGCGGGGTGCACGACCACGGGTGGATCTCCTGCGACGCGTTCTTCCACCCAGCCGATCACGCGCGCGCCCTGCCACGCCGCCGCCGCTGCCGCGGCTTGCGCGCGCGCAACGATGAGCGTGTAGCCGATGCCCATGTTGAGCGTGCGGTATTTTTCGGCATGTTCGAGCTTGCCGCGACGCACGAGTTCGGCGATGAGCGGCGGCACGCTCCAGCGCGAAGCTTCGAAGACGGCCTTACACGACGGCGGCAACGTCCGCGGCACGTTTTCCAGCAGACCGCCGCCCGTGATATGCGCCATCGATTTAATGTCGGCGACGGCTTCGATCGCATGCACCGCCGGTGCGTACGACGGATGCTCGACCAGGAGTGCGTCGAGCCACGTAACGCCGGGTTCTGCGCCGGGAAGCTGGGCGCGCCACTGGTCGACCGGCACGATCGCGCGCGCGAGCGAGTAGCCGTTGGTATGAAGTCCGATCGAGGGAATGCCCACGATCGCATCGCCCGCTTCCACGCGCGCGGGATCGGGCACACGCGCGCGATCGACCATACCGACGATCGTACCCGCGAGATCGAAGTGACCTTCCTGATAGAGGCCCGGCATCTCCGCGGTTTCCCCGCCTAGAAGTGCGCAGTCATTCACGCGGCAGGCGCGTTGCACGCCCGCAACGATCTCGGCCGCGACGTCAGGATCGAGCTTGCCGACCGCGAGATAATCTAAAAAGAAGAGCGGCTTTGCGTTGACGACGAGAATGTCGTTGACGCAGTGGTTAACGAGATCCGCACCGACGCTGCCGTAGCGTTTGGCTTCGGCTGCGATGAGGATCTTCGTCCCAACACCGTCGGCCGACCCGACGAGCGCGCGCGTCGAATCGCCCGGCATTTCGAAGAGACCACTAAATCCGCCTATGGCGCCGAGCTGGCTCGGATGGCGCCATTGTGACGTCACATCTTTATAACGCGCGACCGCGGCATTGCCGGCAGCGATATCGACTCCGGCTCGCGCGTATGCATCGGGGAGGGGCGCGTCGCTCGATGCTCGCAATTCGTCCGGATTCCGCATTCTCGCAATCCATTCCACCAACTGAAAGGTACGTCATGCAATTCCACGTCACGTCGGGAGCTCCGAGCGCGCTGAGTGCGGGAGCCCTCGTCGTCCCCGTCTTCGCCGACGGCCGCCTCGATGGCGCCGCGCAAGCCGCGGACTCCGAGCTCGGCGGTGCGATCGCAGACGTCTTGGCATCGGGCGAGATCGCGGGCAAAATCGGCGAGGTCGTCCTCGTCCACGCGAGCGGTCAGAGCTTCAAACGCGTGCTCGTCGTCGGTCTCGGCAAACGCGAGAAATTCGACATCGCCGGGCTCGCCGCGTATGCGGGTGCCGCGGTACGGTATCTCGGCAAACGCAAGGTGACGTCGCTCGCAATCGCGCTACCGCTCGAAATCGGCACGCATGCCAATCGCGCTGCCGCATTCGTGGCCGAAGGCGCCCTTGCGGGCACGATCGATAGCACGACGTATCGGACCGAGCCCGAGAAGCCGATCCTCATCGATACGGTCGCCATCGTCGCGACCGCGGGCGCACACGAATTCGATCGCGCGGCAATCGAGAGCGGCATCGCGCACGGTGCGATCCTGGGTGAGGCCGTCAACCTCGCGCGCATCCTCGCGCTCACGCCAGCAAACGACATGACGCCGAAGCACCTCGAAGCGAAAGCAGGCGAGATCGCGAAAGCAACGGGACTGAAGTTTCACGCACTCGACGAAGCACAGATGCTCGCCAAGGGCATGGGCTCGATCCTCGGCGTCTCGCGCGGAAGCGACGAAGAAGCGCGCATGATCGTGCTCGAGTACATCGGCGATCCGTCATCGTCGGAAAAACTGGCACTCGTCGGCAAGGGCCTCACCTTCGATACCGGCGGCATCTCGATCAAACCCGCGCAAGACATGCACGAAATGAAATACGACATGTGCGGCGGCGCGGGCGTCCTCGCGGCGATGTCGGCGATCGGCCAGATCAAGCCGAAGGTCAACGTGATCGGCATCGTTCCCGCAAGTGAGAACATGCCTGGTTCGCGCGCGATGAAGCCCGGCGACATCTTACGCGCGATGAACGGCAAGACGATCGAAGTCATCAACACCGATGCCGAAGGTCGCCTCATCCTCGCAGACGCGCTGTGCTACGCGCGCGAACTCGGCGCGACCAAGATCGTCGATGCCGCAACGCTTACGGGCGCGATCGTGGTCGCGCTCGGCCATAGCGCGACGGGCACGATGTCCAACGACGACGCGTTCTGCGAGAGCTTCCTCGACGTCGCTAAGACGACGACTGAAAAGTACTGGCATCTCCCGCTCTTCGACGAGTTCTCAACCACGGTGAAAAGCGAGATCGCCGATCTGCGCAATTCGACCGGACGCGCCGCGGGCTCGCTCACGGCAGCCGCATTCCTCAAAGCGTTCGTCGGCGAGACGCCGTGGATCCATCTCGATATTGCGGGCACCGCATACACCGATAACGAGACCGCGTCGCTTGCGAAGGGGCCGACGGGCTATCCCGTGCGCGCGTTCGTAGCCCTCGTTGAAGCGATGGCCGAGCAACCCGCGCACGCACGCAACGGCTCGACGCCGGTCGCCGTTTAAGCGCACGTGACCGCACCGTTCGCCAAAGCCGCTGCACGTGCAGCGGCTTTCGTGTCGACGCTCGCCGTCGTGCTCGCGAGCGCCGCATACGCCGCCCCGCCCGAGCGAACGCTGCATACGTTCGGCTCACTTGCGATGTCGCCCGACGGCAAGCGTGTCGCCGCAATCGAAAGCGACGAAGCGCGCATGCTCGGAACGCCCGTGCGCCAACATCTCATCGTGCGTGCGATCGGAGACGGCGCCGCACACGAAGTGATGTTGCCGTGCGAGCCGAGCACGGAATGCGTGCCGTCGTACCCGACGTGGTCGCCCAATGGCAAAGCGCTCGTCTTCGTCCTCAAAACCCCCAAATCGAAGCGGCGTTTTCTCTACAGCGTGACACCCGATGGGTTCGTGCCGAAGAAACTCTTGGCGTTCTCGGGCACGCTCGCCGAGCCGCGGTTTTCGCGCGGCGGCGAACTCGCCGTGCTCGCGACGCCGAACGCGCGCAAAGAAGTCGGCGCGACGCAGGCGGGCGCGCCGATCGTCGGTGAGATCGGCGTCGATGAAGACGAGCAACGCATCGGCATCGTCGCACCCGGCGGCAAACTCCGATTTGCCTCACCCGCCGATCTCTACGTCTACGAATACGATTGGATGCCGAGCGGCGATACATTCGTCGGCACGGCCGCCCACGGAAACGGCGACAACAACTGGTGGATCGCGAAGCTCTACGCGTTCGACGGAACGAACACGACGTCACGCGCGCTCTATACGCCGATCGATGCGAAACAACAGATCGCCGATCCCCGCGTCTCAGCCGATGGAAAATATGTCGCGTTCATCGGCGGCATCATGAGCGATTTCGGTTCGACCGGCGGCGATCTCTACACGGTGCTCGTCGGTGGCGGAACCGCTACCAACGTGACGCCGGGAGCGCCGCGTTCCATCCGTTCGATTTCGTGGGATTGCCGTAGTGATGCCGCACGACCGGCGACGCTTCGCGCGACGACGTTGCACGCGGGTGAAACTGCAGTCGAAACCTACAGCATCGATGCATCGACCGGCGCCGATCACGATCGGGGCCGGTTGGTCGCACCCGATGCGATGTTGCCGACAACGCTCTGGCACGGTGCGCAATCGATCGGCGCGGGCGACGGCGCGTTTACGTCGGCGTGCGGTGCCGATATGACGGCGGTCGTGCGTCAAGATTTCGAACATCCGCCCGAAATCGCGGTCGGCAAACTCGGCGACTGGCACGATCTCACACACGTCAATTCCGCGATCGCTCCCGCCGTGCGAGCGACGAGCGTCACGTGGAAGAGCGACGCGTTCGAAGGCGTGCAGGGCTGGCTGCTCGCGCCACGCGATCTCGATCCCGCGAAAAAATATCCGCTCATCGTCGACGTTCACGGCGGGCCTTCTGCGGCGAGCGTCCCGCGCTTCGTCGGCGACGGAACCACGCGCGATTACGTGCGGGACGGCTACTTCGTCTTCTATCCCAACCCACGCGGCAGCTTCGGCAACGGCGAAGCGTTCACGCAAGCCAACGTTCGCGATTTCGGCTACGGCGATCTGCGCGATATTCTCGCGGGCGTCGATGCCGTCGAAAAACGTGCACCGATCGACGACGCGCGCCTCGGAATCACGGGCGGGAGTTACGGCGGTTTCATGACGATGTGGGCGATCACGCAAACCACGCGTTTCAAGGCTGCGGTCGCGGGCGCGGGGCTCTCGAATTGGCAATCGTATTACGGCGAGAACGGCATCGACGAATGGATGATTCCGTTCTTCGGATCGAGCGCGTATGAAGACCCGGCCATCTATCGCCGGTCGTCGCCGATCGATTTCATCACGCACGCGAAGACGCCGACCTTCGCCTACGTCGGCGAACGCGACGTCGAAACGCCCGCTTCGCAGTCGCTCGAATTCTGGCATGCGTTGCACACGCTCGGCGTCCCGACGCAACTCGTCATCTATCCGGGCGAAGGCCACGGGATCCGCTTGCCCGCACATCGCGCCGACGTGACGAAACGCTCGCGCGCGTGGTTCGATACGTATCTGAAATAGTGCCGATCTTCGAAGCGGTGCTCGAACGTGCGACCCGGCGCTATCGTGACGCGACACCCACGCTCGACGCGCTACGCGCGACGCTCGTCGCGTGCGGAGCGCTCCCGCCGACCGGGGTGTTCGACAACGATCACGTTGCGTTCCGCACGTTCGGTGTGCCTGGACTCGGGATCGCGGCGATCGAAAGACTCGTACGCACGTCGGGATACGAGCGACGCGACGACTTTCGCTTCGAAGCCAAACGTCTCGATGCCACGTGGTTCGCGCCTCCGCTCGCATCGCTGCCGCGCATCTTCGTCTCCGAACTGCGCGTCGACGAGCTTTCGCCAACCGCGCGACGCCTCGTCGCATCGTACGCCGATGCCGTCGCGCGCGAACGTGCACGACTGTGCGACCCGCAGGATGCCGATTCGATCGATGCGTTTTTGCAACGCACGCCATGGCCCACGCCCACCTACGCCGCGTACCGCACGCTGCTCGACGAGAGCGAGTACGCGGCATGGGTTCTCGCGTTCGGACATATGCTCAACCACCAAACGTTTTCCGTACATACGATGCGAAACGGCTATCATGACATCGAGACGCTCGTGGGAGAACTCGGTCGCGCGGGCCACGCGCTCGCCGAGAGCGGTGGCGCGATCAAGACGAGTGCCGACGGGCTGCTACGGCAAGCATCGACACGTGCCGACGACATCGCATACGCCTTCGCATGCGGGCGCACCGGACGCATTGCGGGATCGTACGTCGAATTTGCGGAGCGCGGAATCTTTGCAGCCTTTGCGGATCTGCCACTCGATGCGATCGAACGGCATCATCGTCGCGACGGCTTCGAAACGCAAAACGCCGATCGTATCTTCGAGAGCACCGACCGCTAACCGGGCAAGCGCATCGTTCGCGCGTGGCGAATGACGCACGTTGCTCCGTAAGTCGGCACTCGTGTTCGCCATTGCCCTCACCGCGTTCGCGTCGTTCCCAACGCTCGTCCGCGCCGAAGATGCGCGCGCCCGCATCCGCGCCGACGCCGTCGCCGACCGCGACGCCGACGCCGGGACCCACGTGACGTACGGCGACGGCATCTATCGCTCGCACGACGGCGGCAAGACGTGGAATCATCTCGGCCTCGAAAAAACGTACGCCATTTCCAAGATCTCACTCGATCCGCGCAATCCGCAGATCGCTGTCGTCGCAGCGCTCGGCGATCCGTTCAAAGCTAGTCTCGATTGCGGCATCTATCGCACGATTGATGGCGGCAAGACGAGGACCAAGACGACCACGATTACCGAGGTAGAAGGTGAGGAACGTGGCGCCTTGCCGCTCGTTGCGCTTCCCCCTCCCAAGCCGACGCGACGCGTCGCCTTCGCGGGTATCGCCGGAGGTGAGCTCCGACCCTCGAGCGGCTACGCGTTCGTGCGCACGCAACGTCACGCCGCCGCGCTCGCGGAGGCGATTTCTAGCAACGCGCCTATCCGCCATCGCGACCAACCGTTATCAGCTTTTGGACGCTGCTCTGCTCGCGATGTTGCGGAGTCGTGTCCTCGCCGCACCGGCGTTCTTCATGAGACTCTTTGCGAACGCCCCGCCCGATGCGATGGCGCGCTTCCTTTCCGATGACTCGACGGTAGCGGACGACGCACGACTCGTCACCGGTTTACTTCGGCCCACGGCACGGTAACGATCTCGGCCGCGAACGGCCGGCGTCGCGAGGCACGGCCGTCAGCCCTTGGTCGCAGCGCGTTTCGGCAGCGTGATCGGGATACCGGCGAAGAGCGGGCTGCGGCATTGCCAGAGCAGGAAGCTAAATTCGTCCGTGATTAGTGCGATCCGTTGCTCGCGCGAAGCGGCGAGGAGCCCGTGTCCCGCATCGTAGTCGACACGCATTAAAACGGGGCGTCCGCTCGAACTCGCGTGTTGGAGTCGCGTTACGAACTTCGCCACCTGCCACGGCGCCACGCGCGGATCGTTGATGCCGGTGATGCCGATAACCGCCGGGTACTTCGTCCCGTTCACGATATGCTGGTACGCATCCATCTTGTAGAGATCGTTGAAGCCGTCCGCCGTGCGCGGGTCGCCGAACTCCGGAAAGTTGACGGCGCCGTTCGGTTCGGCAATCGAGCGGAGAGCATCCGTGACGCCGACGCCGTCGATTGCGGCCGCGAAGAGTTCGGGATGCTGCGTGATCGCGCCGCCGACCATGATACCACCCGCGCTCGTGCCTTCGATCGCGAGGTGCGCGGCAGAGGTATATTTATTGGCGATCAGCCAACGCGCGGTTGCGATCGCATCGTCGATCGTATGCTGTTTCGTAGGCCCCTTACCGGCAAGGTGCCACGACTCGCCCTTCTCACCGCCGCCGCGAACGTGCGCGACCACGTAAACGCCGCCCGCGTTCACCCAGGCCAACTGCGAATCCAAGAAATAGGGATCGATGTCGAGGCCGTAGGCGCCGTAGGCTTCGAGGTATGCCGGCGCCGAGCCGTCGAGTTTCTGCCCGCGCTTCATCGTGATCGAGACGGGCACCATCGCACCGTCTGTGCTCGGGACGCTCACCTCGAGCGAGTCGTACTGCGTGACGTCGATGTTCGGCGGTTTGACGATGCCGGTGTCGCCGAGGCCGCCGCTCGCGTCGAGGGTGTCGATCTGTTTCGGTTTCACCCACGACACGAGTCCGACGATGGCGCCGTCGACGCGCCGATCGACGGCGAACTCTTCGAGCGTCCCGCTAAACGGAAGCGCGACGTCGGCGATCGGGCCGAGCGCTCCGCTCGGCGTGAACGGCAGTTTTCGCAAACGGGCGAGGCCGCTCTCGATACCGCGCACGTAGAGCGCATCTTTGGCAACGCCGACCTGCTGGACGACCGTCGAGCTTTCCGGAACGACGACGCGTGCCGTTGCCGCGGGGTCGGCTTGGCGCAGATCGAGCGCCGTGACCTTAAAGCTCAGCGCATCCTTGTGCGTCTGTAGGTACAGCGTGTCGCCGCGAACGTCGAAGCCCACCACGGCGTCGCCGACATCGACGATCTTCCGCCAGGGAATCGATCCGCCCGCGAGCACCGCGCTCGCGGGCGCGGCGTACACGGTAATTTCGTTTTGGACGCCGTGCGCGATCGTGCCCAGCGCGAACGTGCTCCCGAGCGGAAAGATGACGGCCGGCTGATCGATCGGAACGAACGGTACCTTCGAATCGACTCCGCTACCGAAGACGACCGGATCGTTACCTGTCGCACCGAGGACGTGCTCGTACGTGCGCGCGTTGAGTTCGCGTTCCGCTTCGTGACCGGGCTGTAGCGCGATTGCGGGCGGATTATTGTAGTAGAGCGCCTTCCCATCGGGGCTCCAGGATGTGACGCCGAACCAGGTATGCTGCAAGGCGTCCGGAGCCGGCGTACCGGTCGCGACGTCGATGATGCGCGTGAACGTCTCGAACTCGGCGCCACCCGGCACCAGACTCACCGCAACCTTCGACGCATCGGGCGTGGGCAGCACTTCCGAGATCGAAAGATGTGCTTTCGATCCGATCTGCTTTCCGAAGGCGTCCGGGTCGAGCAACAAGCGCGACGTCCCCTTGTCCGTGCGCACCATGAGGCGCGCATCGTTGGCTCCGGCCGGACGCTCGAGATAAAATATTCTGTCGGCGCTGCGAACGACACCGCCGACGGTGGTGCCGGCATCGACCAGCCGTGCGATATCGGCTTGCAATCGTTCGCGGCCCGGTCGGAGTTGGCCGAGTACGGCCTTCGTGTAATTCGCCTGCGACTTAAAGTAGGAGCGCACCGCCGGACTCTTCAAATCCTCGAGCCGCCGATACGGATCGGTCAACGTGCGGCCGCCCGGGTAACGATCGGCGACCCTTCCGGCTACGGCGGTTGGCGGTCCCGCCGGCCAGGAAACCGTTGCGATGGCGACCGCCCCGGTGGACGCGATCAAGACAGCGGTTATCGCAGAACGAAGCATCGCCCGGTGTTGTACGGGGACGTTCACCTTTCTTGCCCAGCCGTGAGCCTCCAACGAGCGCCGGCCGGTATGCGCGCGCTTAGCGCGAAAGTCGCTTTCGGTTTTTCTCACTGGCGACGGTCGCGAAGCTCGTCCCCCGAATCGAGGAGGTGGTCCGGCGGCGCGCTAGTCGAGCGCGGGAGTTGCTCAGGGTTCCAAGCCCCTACGACGAGGGGTGATTTTGCGTCGTCCGCGGGAAAGAGCTTATCCATGGATTCGGCTCTCGATCGCAATGCGAGCATGCGCGACCGCATCGAGTCGTTCGGCTGGGCGTCGACATCGATGGGGCCGCGGGAAACGTGGCCCGAGAGCTTACTGACCGTCCTATCCCTCGCCCTCAACACGTCGTTCGCGATGATGATCATGTGGGGGCCGGACCTCGTTCAGATTTATAACGAGGGGTACGTCCCGATCCTCGGCGATAAACACCCCGCCTCGCTCGGTCAGGGTGCGGAAGCGTGCTGGAACGACATTTGGAATTCCGTCGGCCCGATGTTACGCGGGGTCTACGATCGCGGCGAGCCCGTCTATTATGAAAACTTACCGCTTCAGATGCAGCGACACGGCGGTTACGAAGAGGCGTTCTTTACGTTTTCGTATTCGCCGATTTACGATGGCGGCGTCGTCGCGGGGATCATCTGCGTCGTAAGCGAGACGACGGCGCACGTCTTACGCGAACGCGAATTTGCCGAACGCGCGACCGCGCTCGCCGAACTCGATCGCGCGAAGACCGAATTCTTTAGCAACGTCAGTCACGAGTTTCGCACACCGCTGACGCTCATGCTCGGGCCGCTCGACGAATTGCGGCGCGACGTCGAGCCGCGCAACGCGCCGCTCGTCGATATGACGAAACGCAACGCGCTCCGACTGCTCAAGCTCGTCAATACGTTGCTCGAGTTCGCGCGCATCGAAGCGGGCCGCGTCGATCCGCTCTATCAGCCGACCGATCTCGGCGCGTTCACGCGGGAACTCGCGAACGTCTTCCGGCCGGCCGTCGAAAGCAGCGGCCTCCGCTTCGACGTCCGCGTGGAGCCCGTCGGCACCGTCGCGATCGATCGCAATATGTGGGAGCGCATCGTTTTCAATCTGCTCTCGAACGCGCTCAAATTTACCATCGACGGTTCGATCTCGCTCGAATTCCGCGCGACGAATGGCGAGATCCGTCTCGATGTTCGCGATACCGGGAGCGGCATCGCCCCAGACGACCTCGCGAACGTCTTCGAACGTTTCCATCGCGCCCGGAACGCACCGGCATCGCGTTCGCACGAAGGAAGCGGCATCGGGCTCGCGCTCGTGCAAGAACTCGTCCGGCTCCACGACGGCACGATCGCGGTCGAAAGCGAGCTCGGCATCGGAACGACGTTCTCGATCGCGTTGCCGAGCGTGCCTTTGACCGCGGCGACGGGCGACGCCGACGAATTCGCCCTCGCCGCCGCACCGACGCTCGCCGCGCAGTATCTCGCGGAAGTCGAGGCGCTCGCGCAGCCGCTCGGCGGCACGTCGCACGTCGGCGACGATGCTCCAACCGCATCTCGCGAGCCAAAGCGTCAACGGCTCGGGTCGATCTTACTCGCGGATGACAATGCCGATCTGCGCGCGTTCGTCTCGCGCGTGCTTTCACCGCATCACGACGTCACGCTGGCGAAAAATGGACGGGAAGCGCTCGAAATCGCGCGCGCGCGTCGCTTCGATCTCATCATCAGCGACGTGATGATGCCCGAACTTGACGGATTCGGTCTGCTCGACGCGTTGCGCGCGGAACCCGCCACGAGCCGCACGCCGTTCATCATGCTCTCCGCGCGCGCCGGCGAAGAGGCCGCGGTCGGCGCCCTCGCACGCGGAGCCGACGATTATCTCATGAAGCCGTTTTCATCCGACGATTTGCTCGGCCGCGTCGACGCGCATCTCAACGCCGCGACCTTACGCGAGAAGGTCATCGCCGATCTGCGCGAGAGCGAAGAACGATTCCGCGCGCTCACCGCATCGATGCCGCACATCGTCGTGGAAAGCAACGGCTTCGGCAACCTCGTCTACGCGAGCGACGCGTTCGCCGCGTACACGGGACGTCCGATATCCCGCGCGCTCGGCGACGGGTGGATGAGTTTCATGCATCACGACGACCGGCCGGAAGCCGTCGTCTCCTGGAACCGTTCGATGGAGACGGGTGACCCCTTCATCGCGGAATTCCGCTATCGACGCGCCGACGGTACGTACCGCTGGCACGTCGCGCACGTCCTCGCGCAGCATGGTGCCGACGGCGCGCTCGTGCGGTGGACGGGCACGATTACCGATCGCCACGAAGCGCGAACCGCGATCGACGAGCGCGAGGCGCTCGCGCGTGCCAGTCGTTCCCTCTCGGAATCGCTAGATCTCGCGACGACGCTGCGTACCGTCGCGAAGGTCGCCGTTCCGCGCTTCGCCGACTGGGTGCAGATTGATCTGCGCACCGAACACGGCACCATCGAGACGGTCGCGATCGCTCACGGAGAGGCCGCGAAAAACGCGTTCGCGCAATCCTTCGTGGGGCGCGAGCACATCAATGTGGAGGCCGACGTCGGTAGTCCCTTCGTGATCCGGACCGGTCAACATTATCTCGTCGAATCGTTTCCGATGGAAGCTCTCGAAAGCGCGGTACTCGACGAAGAAACGCGCGCCATGTACCGCAAACTCGGCCTCGTTTCCGCGATTGCCGTACCGCTCGTCGCGAACGATCGAACCCTCGGCGCGTTGTCGGCCGTCTATTCGGAATCGGGTCGCCATTACACGCACGAAGATCTGCCGTTGCTCGAAGAGCTCGGCCGGCGCGCCGGCCTCGCGATCGAAAACGCCAGCGCCTTCCAACGCGAGCACCGCGTCGCCGACTCGTTCCAACACGCATCGTTGCCCAACGCACTGCCGACCGTTCGCGGGTTGCGATTCGACGCGATCTATTCGCCCGGTAGCGCCGAAGCGCTCGTCGGCGGCGATTGGTACGATGCCGTCCGACTCTTCGACGGCCGCATCGTCATTTCGATCGGCGACGTGCTCGGAAGCGGGCTCGATGCGGCCGTCACGATGGGGAACGTGCGCCAGATCATTCGCGGCATCGCGCAGGTGCACGCCGATCCCGCGCTCATGCTCGATGCCGCCGATCGCGCGCTACGTCTCGAACACGATTCGAAATTCGTCACCGCGTTCGTCGCCGTGCTCGACCCGATCGCGGGCACGCTCGCGTACGCCTCGGCGGGCCATCCGCCGCCCATCTTGCGCCATCCCGACGGTCGCATCGAAGCGCTCGGCGACGGCGGCCTCCCGCTCGGCCTGCGCGATTCGCGCGATCTCGGCGACGGACGCAGCGTCGACATCACGCGCGGATCGCAATTGGTGCTCTATACCGATGGCCTGACAGAATCGTCGCGGGATGCCCTCGCCGGCGAGGAGCGGTTACGAGAGATCGTCGCGGGCGGCGCGTTCTTGGAGGCCGAGCGGCCGGCCCACTTTATTCGCGAAACGTTTCTCGGCGGAAAACGCGGCACGGACGACATCGCGATCCTCGTCATCGGTATCGACGCCGATCCGACGGCCGACACCGACGCGAGTGACGTCCAGCATTGGGTCTTCGACGTTCTGGACGTGCGCGCGGCCCGAGCGGCTCGCACCGAATTTCGGACGGCGCTCGCGGCGCGGAAGATCGACGCGCAACGCGCGCACGCAGCCGAACTCGTCTTCGGCGAACTCGTCGGGAACGTCGCGCGTTACGCACCCGGGAGCGTGCGCGTTTCGATCGATTGGACGACGGTGCCGCCCGTGCTCCACGTGATCGACGATGGTCCGGGTTTCCAACATCTCGCCCTCCTCCCAAACGACGTTTACAGCGAGTCCGGCCGCGGACTCTATCTCGTCTCCACCCTCACTCGCGACTTCCACGTTGCCAAACGCCCACGCGGTGGCAGCCACGCCCGCGCCGTCCTCGCGGTCTAATTCGTGGAACGACGCACCTCGCTCGAAGCGGACGGCGATTTTCAAATCGTGGCCGATCGATCCGCAGATGATTTGGGTCACGCGAGCCGATGGATATCACGAACGCTATAACCGTCGCTGGTACGAATACGCAACGCTCGTCGCACGATCCGATGCGCGCTCCGTTGGCGCACGCGACGTGCTCGAAACGGCCGCCCACGAAGCGGCGATTCTCAGTTCCAATCCGATCAATGGCCAAGATAACGACTTCTCGCGCGACCTCTTACGCGAGCGCGTGCAATCGCTTCTCAACAGCGCGTCGCTCCACGTCCCGACGGGTCACGCCGCGTTCGTACGCGACCGCATTCCCCCACTCCAGACGGTGCTGCGCGACGCGGGCCTCTCACCGATCGATCTCGCCGCCGAACCGCTTAAAGCGAAGCCTGGTGAATATCGCGACGAACACGCCGCTCGGCGCGGTGACTAGCGACGACCGGCGTGCCCACGCGTGCGCGGCCGCGCTCGCTCGCATCGGCGATGAGGCGGTTCGAAACGGCTTGTGCGAGCTCGTCGACACCGGTTTCGAGCGTGAGGAAGTCACCCTTGTAGCCGAGGTCGTAGGGTCCATTGATACGGCCCGTCGCGACGTCGACGATCGAGACTTCCGAGCCCCAAATCATCGAGAGCGCGCGCGTCACCGACCCGTACACGACGGTATCGGCGTGCACCGCGCGACCGATCTTGCGCGCGCACGCGGCATCGTCACACGCGCGATAGGGCGACTCCTGATCGATGCCGGCCGCCGCGAGTGCCTTCGCGACACGGTTCGGCGCGATGCGCGTCCCGCCGTCGCGCGAGCGGATGCCACGCGCGATCGCATCGCCGTACGTCGTGCGTTCGACCTTGCTCGCGAAGACTTGATACGGCACGCCCGTATCGCCCGCCACGAGCGGAAGCATCGCATACGAGCTCGCGTTCGTCTGCGCGACGGCAGGCGTAACTGCAAAAGACACGATCGCGCTAAACGCGAGCGCCATCGCGAGCGCATTTGTGCGAACGCGCGTCGGGCATCGGAGAAGTCGATTCATGACACCTCCTTTACCCACGATTCGGGCATTCCTACTTCCGTCGGACTCGGAACGTTGACATGGCTGTAAGGACAATGTCGGCAGCGATTCCCGCAACACGTTCCGCGGCGTAAATGATAGGCCGCGGTGAAAACGAGGAAGCCGTTTTCCACGTAAAACTCGTCGTCCGACATCGCGCCCACGCCGCGAATTATCGCGCGGCGGTCGCGAGAACGGCCGGCCCGTTGTAGGTTTCGGGATATTCACCCGTGAGGCAGCCCATGCACATCTGACCGCGTTTGCGTGCGATCGCATCGAGCAATCCCTCTTTACTTAAGTACCCGAGCGAATCGGCACCGATCTTCTCACGGATCTCGTCGATCGTGAAGTTCGCCGCGATCAGTTCGTCGTGTGAGGCCATGTCGACGCCGAGATAACACGGATGGATGATCGGCGGTGACGTGATACGCACGTGCACTTCGCGCGCGCCCGCGTCGCGTAAGAGTTTCACGATGCGCGGCGTCGTCGTCCCGCGCACGATCGAATCGTCGACGACGACCACACGTTGGCCCGCGAGTAGCTCCACGATCGGATTGAACTTGAGTTGCACGCCACGCGCGCGCATTTTTTGATCGGGACTGATGAACGTCCGGCCGATATAACGGTTCTTAATCAATCCTTCGACGTACGGCAAACCCGCCTCTTGCGCGTAGCCGATGCCGCCGGGGATCGCACTATCGGGGATCGCCATCACGACGTCGGCATCGACGGGATGCTCGCGCGCGAGTTGGCGACCCATCGCCATCCGTGCCATGTAGATCGATTTGCCGCTGAGCACCGAATCGGGCCGCGCGAAATAGATGTACTCGAACATGCATAGCGCCTGCGGCTTGTGGTGCGCCATCTTGTCGTAATGGAGGCCGTCGTTATCGACCCACATGATCTCGCCCGCATCGAGTTCGCGAATGTACTGCGCGCCCACGGTCGCAAGCGCGCACGACTCCGATGCGAACATGTAGCCGCCACCGGGAAAGCGCCCGTAGCAGAGCGGTCGAACGCCCCAAGGATCGCGGAATGCGTAGAGCGATTTCTCCGTCGACATCACGATCGAATACGCGCCTTCGGCTCGACCCATCACGTGCCGGATTCGCGCGATCATGTCGGCGCCCGGCGCCTGCACGATCGCCTTCGCGAGCACTTCGGAATCCGACGTCGCCTGCAACACCGTCGCCGCATCGAGCGTCGAGCGCAGGTCGCCCGTATTGGTGAGATTACCGTTGTGGGAGACGGTCACGTCGCCGAAATCGGCGTGTTCGAGCAGGGGCTGCGCGTTGACGACCACCGACGACCCCGTCGTGGAATAGCGCGTATGGCCTACCGCAATGTAGCCCGTCAGGTTTCCGAGTATCTCCTCATCGAAGATACTCGAGATGAGCCCCATCTCGCGATGACAGACGATCGTCGCGCCGTCCGAGACCGCGATGCCCGCCGATTCTTGGCCGCGATGCTGCAAGGCATAGAGGCCAAAATACGCGTGGCGCGCGACTTCATTTCCGGGTGCGTAGATGCCGACGACCCCGCAAGCTTCGTGGAGCGTGTCGCCGGCCGGCATCGGCGCCTCGGCATCGTACGACCTAGCCATGTGCTAGAGGCAGTACGACGACGACGCGCTCAGTCATCTCGGCTGCGCCCGCCGAATATGGAAAGTAACGCCAAGAAAATGTTGATCGCATCGAGATAGATCGACGTCGCGAGTTCGATCGCGTTCTGGCCACCGCCACCCGCGCGCACGCGACCGAAATCGACGAGGACGAGCAACGTGAAGACGGCGAGCGTGGCCCACGCGTAGAGGCCGGGATGCAAGAAGTGCGTGAATGCCGAGATCAAGCCGACGATGAGAAGCCCGATGAGCGCGCCGAACGCGATGCCCGAGAGCTTGCGATAATCGAAGCTGGTAAGGAACACGACCGCACCGAGCACGAGCATGCCGAGACCGGTCGTTGCCGCCGCTTGAACGACGACGCCCGAGCCGTCGACGCGAATATAGTGCCCGATCGTCGGCCCGATACCGATGCCCTCGCAAGCGGTAAAGGCGTAAAACATCAGCATCGAGAGGCCGGGATTGCGGCGCGTCGCCGAAATGCCGATGAGAAACCCGAAACCGACGAGCATCGCGATGAGCGAGAAACCCGCGGGAAAGCCCTGCGTGAGGTAACTCGTGACCGCGGTGACGAGAAAACCCGCACCGGTGATCCCGAGGACCTGACCGAGCAACGACGCCGAGGAGACGGTCGGCGCGTCGAATCGCGACTGCTGTTGTCCGTACATACGCCTCTCACTACACGCCCGGTCGAGCCCGAGTTTCGCGCCCGCGCCGCGCGCCGATCGTTACGGTGCGAGTTTGGCGATATCGCTGCGGTAGCTCAAGCGCACGCCGTTGCCGATGCGATGCGCGAGTTCGTCGACGGCCGCATACGCATTCGCACGCGCGGCTGCGACGTCGTCGCCGAGCGCACTCACCGTGAGCACGCGCCCGCCGCCCGCATCGACGACCCCGTCGCGCAGCGCCGATGCGCCCCAGAACGCGACGCGATCGCCCGAGAGCGCGACGTCGGCACTGAGATCGCGAAGCGGCGTGCTGCTGCGCGGATAGTCGGCCGTCGCGAGCACGACGCCGACACACGCGCCGCCATCGAAGCGCGCGGCATCTTCATCGATCGCGCCGTCGGCAGCCGTTTTGAGTAAGCGCGCGAAATCGCCACGCACGCGCGGCATGAGCACTTGCGTTTCCGGATCGCCGAATCGCACGTTGAATTCGATGACGTATGGCCCGGTTGCCGTAAGCATCAAGCCGCAATACAGCACGCCGATATACTTTTCGCGATCGAGCGCGAGACCGCTCACCACTTTCTCGAGCACGCGCGTGCGAACGACGTCGACGAGATCGTCGGGAAACCCGGCGGGCGGCGAATAGGCGCCCATACCACCGGTGTTGGGCCCCGTGTCGCCGTCGCCCGCGCGCTTGTAGTCGCACGCCGATCCGATCGGTACGAACCGTTTGCCGTCGCCAATGGCGAAGATGCTGATCTCGCGGCCTTCGAGTCGCTCTTCGAGCAACACGTCGCTTCCGCCACCGGGCACGCCCGCGCCGCCGTACCATTCGCGCAAGACCGAAAGCGCACTCTGCGCGTCGGGCGTCACGACGACGCCTTTGCCGGCCGCAAGCCCGTCGGCTTTGACGACGCATTCGCCGCGCCACTCCGCAAGCGTTTTCACCGCCGTCGCGAGTGAATGGACGACGCGCGCTTTGGCCGTCGGAATGCCGTGGCGTTCCATAAAACGTTTCGAATAGATCTTACTCGATTCGAGCCGACCGACCGCGCGACCGGGGCCGAACGTCGAAATTTTCGCCTCGCGCAAGCGATCGCCGACACCCGCTGCGATGGCGGTCTCGGGGCCGAGCACGACGAGATCGATCTTCTCCGCAACCGCGCGCGCGACGAGCGCCTTCCCGTCGGTTGCGTTGATCGGCCAATTCTCGCCGCGCGTCGCGGTGCCCGCGTTTCCGGGTGCCGCGAAGATCGCATCGCACGACGGCGATTGCGCGAGACGCCACGAGAGTGCGTCTTCGCGCGCACCGTTACCGACGACGAGGATGCGCATGTTCGGTCCTACTCCCACTCCACGGTCGCCGGCGGTTTGGAAGTGATGTCGTAGGCGATCCGGTTGACGCCCGCAACTTCGTTGACGATGCGCGTGCTGATTTTTTCGAGCAACGCATGCGGCAGACGCGCCCAATCGGCCGTCATCCCATCTTCGCTCGTAATCGCGCGAACCGCGACGAGATTGGCATACGTCCGACCGTCGCCCATCACGCCGACGCTCTGCAACGGCGTGAGCACCGCGAAGTATTGCCACGGCTTGGGATCGAGCGTTGCCGCTTCGATTTCGTCGGTGACGATTTTATCTGCGGCGCGCACGGTCTCCACACGATCGGCCGTCACTTCACCGAGCACGCGAACCGCGAGCCCGGGTCCCGGAAACGGCTGGCGTTGGACGATGGCATCGGGAAGGCCGAGCACGCGGCCGACTTCGCGCACTTCGTCTTTGAAGAGCGCGCGCAACGGCTCGACGAGCGTGAGCGCCATGTGCTCGGGGAGACCGCCGACGTTGTGATGGGATTTGATTTTGTGCCCCGCTTTGCTGCCGGGCGTTTTGGATTCGATGACGTCGGGATAGAGCGTGCCCTGCACGAGAAATCCGACATCGGTTAACTTGTTCGCTTCTTCTTCGAAGATCGCGATGAATTCGTGGCCGATGCGGATGCGTTTTTCTTCGGGATCGATCACGCCCGCGAGACGCGCGAGAAAACGTTCGCGTGCATCGACGCGTACGACGTCGAGATGGAGCACGTCGCGAAAAGCCGCGACGACCGCATCGCCCTCGTTCGCACGCAAGAGACCCGTATCGACGAAGATACACGTGAGCTGCGTGCCGACGGCGCGCGCGACGAGCGTCGCAGCGACCGCCGAATCCACGCCACCCGAAAGCGCGCAGATCACGCGACCACCGCCGACTTGCGCTTTGATGTTCGCGATCGTCGTGTCGACGAACGAATCCATCTTCCAGGCGGCGGCGATTCCCGCAATCTCGTGCAAGAAATTCGCGATGACGGATTTGCCGGCATCGGTGTGCACGACTTCGGGATGGAATTGCACGCCGTAGAGTTTGCGCGTCGCATCTCCGATCGCGGCCTGCGCGCATCCCGTCGTGCGCGCGAGCGTCGCGAAGCCCGGTGGCGGCGCGACGACCGTATCGCCGTGCGACATCCACGCGCGGCTCGTCTGCGCGACGCCCGCGAAGAGCGGCGATTGCGCGACGACTTCGAGCGTGGCGGCGCCGAATTCGCGATGTTGCGACCGCACGAGCGTGCCGCCGAGTTCGCGCGCCATGAGTTGCATGCCGTAGCAGATGCCGAGCACGGGAATGCCCGACGAAAAGACGCGCGGATCCACGCCGAGAGCATCGGGTGCGAGCGTACTTTCGGGGCCGCCGGTCAGCACGATTGCGGCTGGCTCGCGAGCGGAGATCGCCTCCCACGACGCATCGTGGGGCAAGATCTCGGAGTAGACGTCGGCCTCGCGAACGCGACGCGCGATCAACTGACTGTACTGCGCGCCAAAATCTAAAATAACGACCGTCGCCGTCCGTACCGGCGCAATCGCGTTGGGTTGGGTCACCATCACTTCGGTGGTTCTGCAACGCTCCGAAGCCTTCCCCGACCGGACTCGAGGCGAGCCTTGAGTCAGGATTCAGGCGAACCTGAATCCAACGCAGGCATCGCTTCGAGCGTGTTACAAACGCGGCATGCATGGATAGCGACGATCGGCCCGCCGTTTCGGTACCGCCGCCCCTGATCTTCGGCGTGGCACTCGGCATCGGGCTCGCCCTCGGTCGCACACCAAAAGACGCGAGCCCGCGCAGCCGGATCGTCCGCGCGCTCGGTACGGCCTCGGTCCTCGCGGGAGCCGCACTCGGCATCGCCACGCTCGCGACCCTGCGCGCGGCCGGCACGACGGCGAATCCATACGGTCGTGCGAGCGCGCTCGTCACGCACGGACCCTTCGTCTGGACGCGCAATCCCGCGTACGTCGGCGCGACCTCGATCTTCGTCGGAGTCGCGATGCGCGAGGGCTCGCTTCCCGCGCTCGTGATGTTACCGATCGCGCTCGCACTCGTCGATCACCACGTGGTCGACGCCGAGGAACGCTATCTCGCGCGCACGTTTGGCGAAACGTACGACGACTACGCGCGCAAAACGCCGCGTTGGTTTTAGGAGACGTTCACGGCCCGCGGCGCAAGCGTTCGTCGAAGCCTTCGAAGGCGGCGTAGAACGCCGAACATGCGACGACCGCGCATGCGAGGGTCCCGACAACCGCGGCCCATACGGGCGCGTACGCAACCGCGATACAAGACCCGATTACGACGATCGTGGCGGTGCCCGCAATGATTCGCGTCATGCGCAAAATCGCGCCGCGCCGCTCCGGCGTCACGCGCGGCTAGGTGAGAACGTCGGCCAGTCGATCCGCATCGCGTGCCATCACGACTTCCATCGCGATCCGCTCGCCGACGGAGACGTCGCGACCCCAAAGGTAGGCGCTATACGGCGTATAGCGCGTGCCGGGCGAACCCGGAATGCGCAGCGAGACATCGTACACGACGAACGCTTTGGGCGGCCCGGCTACGATGATGCATTGCAGCGCAAAGGGTCCGATGACACCGGGCGCATTGGCTTCGCGCGCCGCGACGACGAAACGTTCGCCGATTTCGAAGGCTTTTTCGAGCATCGATTCGGTCAGCGTCGTTGCGATATGCCCAGCTTCTTCCATTCGAACCGGAATCGAAGCTGCAGCCGCGAGCTGGGACGGTGGTAAACTTTTGAGGCCGTCGAGGTTGGTCTGGCGTCGCGTGTCGGTCCCCAAGAGTTCGAGTTCGCCGAGCATCGGTGAGTAGAAAAAATTGAGGTTGACGCTCGGCCCGAGCGCATATTCCTCGATGCGCGCGGCGGCGAGCCCCGCAGGCGTCACCATTCCGGCTGCGATCATCTTCTGGGCCTGCGCTTCGTAATTCGCGGGGGAATCGCAGAGGAAAAACGCGCGCTCGAAGGTCACGGTCGCGTGCGCGGCTTTCACCATCACCAAGCGATCGATTTCCGACGGTGATGCGAACGTGCGCGGATAGCGAATGCCCGCGCGTTCGAGGAGATCGTATTGATTTGCGGGTTCGTCCCGCTCTTCGGCACGCAACAACCTACGGTTCCCAAAGAACGGAATCTGCATTCGGCGCTCGATCTCGTCGTAGGAAAACTTTTCGTGGAGATAGACTTCGAACGAGCGATTGGCGACGAAGATCGCGTTTGCGTCGAGCAGCTTCGCCTGCACGTCGTCGTCGAGGAGCTTCGCGAACGTTTCGAGATGGAGCGTAGCATCGACGCACCCGCGCGCGGGCGCTTCGCGTCGTGCGTAATAGGTCGCGTACGTGCGCTCCCGACCGTCGGCCGTCACGATGAGATTGCGCAAGCCTCGGGCGCGCGCGCCGAAGGCGACGTCGAGCGCGGAATGGCTCCCGACCGAACACAGCGCGAGCGCGGCGCGATCGTAGCGCGCGAGCGCCGCGGCAACGCGAGGATCCGACATTACGACGACGCGAGTTCTTGCGCTTGACGCGAGTTTGCGTATTGCACGAGAAGCGTCGTCTTCAACCGGCCCGCAGCGTCTTTCGTCTTCTCGGTTTCGACACGCTGCAGCAGACGAAACGCATCGAGCAACGTACCCGGCAACGTATAATCGTGCGGATATTGTTTCTGCCAATCGGCGATGGCGTTCTCGACCTGCAACGCATCGCTCTCCATCCGATAGCCCCAGCCCTTGTCGAGATATTTATTGATCCGCACGACTTCGTTGCGTACGCCGATCGGCGAAAATTTGAGGTTGCCGAAATATTCGTCGGCGGGCGCGGTGCGCGTAAGTTTGAGTTCGTGCGGGATCGCGCTCGTTCGACCGATGACTTTGAGATCGGGCGTGTGCTCGCGCCGATATTCGATCGCGCGCGCCGCCGTCCGGTCGTTGTCGGTAAAGCCGGGATCCGTGAGCGCACTTGCGGCGGTGGCGAACATCTCGCCGTATTCTGGATCGGGCACGCGCGTGAGCGGGGTCGCGGGGTCGGCCGCATGTTGGAGCAACGAACTGCGGTACGCGAGATCGTGCGTGAGATTGTATCCTCGCACGTCGGCCGTGATGAGTTGTACGAGGGCATCGCCGTCGTGATGGAACGCGTCGGCGTTGGCCTGCGCGTCGGTCTGGGCTTGCGAGGCCAACAGTTTTGGGTCGTCGCCGAGCGTATTCAGTCGCGCCGCGAGGGACTTCGCCTCGGCTCGATGTTGGGGGTCGCCGTTTTTGCCGACGTACGAGGCCGCCTCCAACACGTACCACAGCGCCGCGTCGTTGTTCGTGAGGGGATCGTAGTGGAGTTGCGTCGCGACGTCGACGGCGAGGCTCGCGACTTCGCCGTAATTCGGGTCGGTCGGTCGAAAGAGCGAGTAGGCCCGTCCGGCATCGAAGATCGTCGAGAGGTAGTAGAGCTCGTTTGCAAATGGCCAGTTTTTCGAGGCGCCGGTGTCGTAGGCCCGACGCATCGTTTGGTACAGCGCTTGAGGATCGGTCTCGATCGCCGCGCGAACCGGCACCATACTCGACACCGAAGAGGCCACGATGAATCCAAGCGCGGCGACGCCACGCACGACGCGCGTGCGAATCTGCGAAGCGCTACGCAATGCCGGAATCATCGAGCACCGCATGGAGATTGTTCGAGAGTAACGCGTTTTTAATCTCGCGTGCGATGCGACGGCCCGTCGACATCGGCTCGCTGTAGTTGAGATACGAATACGGCGATCCATCGATAAATGGATTGGTGCCCGCGACGATGCGCGCCGAGATCTCCATCACGAAGAACTTCGCTTCGGGAGTGATGATCGTCTCGATGCAGAACGCTCCGAAAAGCCCTTTCTCGCCGCAGATCTCCTGGCTCACGCGCACCACGTCTTCGCCCATGCGATAGGCTTCGGCGAGCATGGATTCGCGCAAGACCAGCGGCGAGTTGCCGACCACGACGTAGCTCGGATCGATATCCATGTGCTCTTGCGCGGCGGCCGGAATGCGACCGAGCGAATCGACGTTGGTTTCGTAACGACGATCCATACTCATGATTTCGAGCTTGCCAGTAAGCGGCGAATAGAAGTAGTGAATGTAGGCGGGCACGCCGATGATATACTCCTGAAGCATATACTGCTGCGTCAGGTGGCTTCCGCGCGCTTCGAAGTCTTGGGCGTCGCGAACGAAGAGATAGCCCTTGCCGCCCTGCGCGCCGTACATCTTCACGATGACGGGTCGATCGATTTCGGCTGCGGTGATGAATTGTTGCGGCAACGTGAGGTTCGCGCGCGTGAGCCAGTCGCGTTGCTTCTCGCGGCTCGCTTCCCAATCGAGCACGGCCTTATTGCCGAAATACGGTATCTTCATCTTCTTGTGTTCGTCGAGTGAGAGATACGCGACGAACGAGCCGTGTGGCACGATGATCATCTTGCGCTTCTCGAGCTCGGGCACGAGGTCCATGAACTGCCCGTAGTGGTCGATGCCGATCACTTCATCGACGAACGCGTACGATCGGTAGAGCCGTTCGGTATCGCGATTGGCGATCGCGAGCGTGCGAAAGCCTTCATCGTGCGCGCCTTTGAGAATTTGGAGCGCGGAATGCGAGCCGAGCGTCGCGATCGTGTAGAAGTCGCTGGACTTAGCTTGGGCTCCGGTGCGGAGCAGTTCGGGTGCGATCATGCAACAGACGCTTTCTGGAACGCGGGATTACAAAGTAGGGTCTCGGTCGCAGCGGCGACCAGATCGACATTGGCGCGCACGCCAGGCGCGCCGTAGATGCGCCAGGCGGTAAAACGCTCGAAGGCGCGGACGCCCGGGAGCACGCGGCCGCCCACACGGATGTCGGATGCCGTTTTGGGGCTCGCGAGATCGCCCACCCATACTTCACCCGCATCGGGCGTCGCGAGCGCACGGACGCGCATGATGTGTTTGTTGGGATTGAAGAGCGTCTCGGTCGCGCGGACGCGTGTGACGAGATCGTTCGCTTCTTCATCTTGCACATCGAAACGGTAGAGATCGGCACGTTCGAGCATCGCGACGCCGACGCCGAGGCGTTGCAAAGTGGCGAGCGCCGTACGCGCCTCGTTATCGGGAATGATGAGCGCGACGTCGATGCAGCGAATCATCGCAACGCCTTCGCGAGCCCGACGAAGAACGCGATTCCGCCCGACGGTGCGAGCATCGCGGCCGTATTACGGCGGGCCGCATCGCGCGAGGCGTCGACATGCATGTACGTCCACGCGTCGCGTTCGGGATGCGGCATGATCGCGAGCACGTTGCCGCGATCGTTGACGAGCGCCGCCGCGCCGAGTGCCGATCCGTTGGGAACATCGGCGTCACTCACGTTGCCGTCACGATCGCAGTAGACGAATGCCACGCGTTCGTCGCGTGCGATCGCTTCGAGCACGAGCGGTTGTGCCGCGAGACGACCCTCGCCGTGCGATGCCCACGCCGGGATCACGATTCCCGGCGCCATCTCGCGCGTGATCGCGCAGCGCTCGGGTGGAATCGCGAGCTTGACGTGCACGTGCGTCGAACGAAAACGACCGCCGTTTGCGTTCCGTGCGAAGCCCGCTTGCGCGCGTGCGTGGCCGTCGAGTGCGGGTGCGAGCCCGCTCTCGAGCAAGATCTGCGCGCCGTTGCAGATTCCGAGCACGAACTTGCCCGCCGCGGCGCCTTCGCGAACCGCGACCATCAGTCGAGCGTGCGCGGCGATCGCACCCGCGCGGACGCGATCTTCGTATGCGAATCCGCCGGGCAGCACGTACGCATCGAACGCGCGGACCGCATCGAGATCGGCATTCCAATGCACGAGTTCGGTGTCGAGCCCGACCGCGCGACAGGCGCGAATCGTCTCGTCTTCGGAATTAGTCCCGGGGAAGGCGAGAACGCCGACGCGCGCGCTCACGCGGAAATCTCACGAACGGCGACATCGTCGTAAAACGAACGCAACGGTGCGGACCATATTTCGCGCAGATGCGCGACCTCCATCGTGTGACCGAACGCCGCGAGCGACGCCTCGCTCGTTACCGTACCGATGCGCGGCCGATGCGTCGGCTCGACACCACACGTTCGTGCGAGCGCCTCGAATGCGACTGCGTCGGTGACCTCGACGACGAAGCCGCCACACTCACCGAAGAGCGCCTCCGTGTTCCCGACCATACCGAACGTAAAATCCGATGGTGCCGTCGTGAACCGCACGCCCAGTCGTGCGCGCGCGGCAAAGGCCATCTCGGCGACCGTCACGAGCATGCCACCATCGGAAACGTCGTGCGCGGCGACGACGTACCCCGCGCGGTTGGCCGCGTCGAGCAACGCGAGTTCCGCGCGTAACGCCGCGTAATCGACGCGCGCGACGCGCCGATCGTCGAGTGCGAACGCATCGGCAAACGCACTCGCGCCCAGAGCATCGCTAAAATTGCCCAGATAATAGAGCGCGTGGTCGGCGCCTTTGAGACCGGGCGTCAGCGCGAAGGCCACATCGTCGAGCGTGCCCACGCACGCGACGATCGGCGACGCCGGAATCGATCTGCCGTTGGCTGCCGTGTTGTAAAGACTCACGTTCCCCGAGACGTACGGCACCGCGAGTTCGCGTGCGGCATGCGCGAGACCGGCGATCGCCACGACGAGTTCGCCCATCTGCTCTGGCACTTCGGGGTTGCCGAAGTTGAGACAATCGGTCATCGCCGCGGGCTTAGCACCGACCGCCGCGACGTTGCGAATCGATTCGACGACGGCGTTCTCCGCCGCGAGCCGCGCGTCGATCCCGCCGAGCCGCGGATTGCCGCCCAGACCGAGCGCGCAACCCAGCGGCGCACCGGGCACGGGCACGATGAGGCCCGCATCGCCGTAGCCCGCGGGAATCGCCGTCGTGCCGCGCACGACGGAATCGAAGCGTTCGTAAATCGGCGCGCGCGAGCAGACGTCGAGATGCGCGAGGATGCGTTCGAGCGTCTGCGGCAACGCGGCGAAATACGCGTCGTCGACGCGAGCCGCGGGCTCCGCAATTCCGGGCATCGGCGCGTCTTGCGCGACCGACACCGGGGCCGTCGCACGATCGTAACGGATGCCGTCGGTGAAGAAATCGAGATCGACATCCATCACGGTCGCACCGCGATGATGCAAGACGTAACGTCGTTCCTTCGTAACCGTACCGATGACCGCCGCACGCGCGCCACGCGCGATTTGCGGCAACGAAAACTCTTCGTTGTAGATCGCTAGGAGCGTGGGCGTGAACTCCGGCGGCACGACCCACGTGAGGCGTTCTTGCGTTTCGCCGACCGCTATGACGGCGGGTGGAAGATGCTCTTGCGACGTCGGGCATTTATCGAGATCGACGATCGCACCGAAGCCGCCGCTCGCGCAAATCTCCGCGGTACAGCCCATGATGCCGCCGGCGCCGAGATCTTTAAAGCCCACGGTAAAGCCGCGTTCTTTAAGCACGTCGAAGACGCGATACGACGCGCGCATGATGACGTTTTTGAGAAACGGATCGGGCACTTGCACCGCGCCCTTGTTCAGTTCGGCATCGTCTTCATCGAGAACCAGCGACGAAAAGGCCGCGCCGCCGAAACCACTGCGATCCGTCGCCTTACCGACGAGGACGATATCCCACCCTTCGGCATTCGCGGGTGCTTTCGAATGGATGACATCGGTCGCTTCGAGGATGCCGAGTGCGACCACGTTGACCAAACAATTATCGCGAAAGCCTTCGTGAAAGAAGACGTCGCCCGCGATATTCGGCACGCCGATCGCGTTGCCGTACGCCGAAATTCCGTCGACGACGCCCTGCGCCACGTAGCGGCAATGCGGATCGTCGAGCGGCCCGAAACGCAGCGGATCGGCGACGGCGATCACGCGCGCGCCCATACAGAGCACGTCGCGGACGATGCCGCCGATGCCGGTCGCCGCGCCTTCGAAGGGCACGACCTGCGATGGGTGATTGTGCGATTCGTGTGCGAAGACGATGCCGTACGTCTTGCCCTCGAAGTCGCCGAGCCGCACGATGCCCGCATCTTCTTGCGGGCCTTGCAAGACGGTCGGCCCGTCGGTCGGTAAACCGCGGAGATGATGACGCGAGCTCTTGTACGAGCAATGCTCGCTCCACTGGGCGTCGAAAGCGTGCGCTTCGACAACCGAGGGATCGCGACCGAGCGTCGCCGCGATCGTGCGGATCTCCAATTGCTTGAGTGCTAAACCTTGGTGGCGCAGCGTGCCTTCGAGCGTCGCATCGTCGACGCCGAGCACGCGGACGATCTCGACGGTCGGCGCGACGGGCGCGCCCGACACCGCGTCAGGCAAGGCCGACCGGTGGCCCGGGAGCGTTGATCTGCGCGTCCGCACCGAGCACCGCGGAGCGCGCGTTCGCCTGCACGAGCAGCACGCGGCCGAACATGACCGTGTCGTCCATCGCGAGCGTCTTCGCAACCACGAGTGCGAGTTCGCTCGCATCGAACTCGGTCGCATCGAACACCGGCGTCGGCGTCGCGGCCGATAGCATCGCCGCGAGGTGCGGACCCGATGCGACGTAGACGAGTCGCGCGAAGGTCGCATCGAGTTGCTGCACGGCCTGCAAGACGTACGCTGGCACGAGATGCGTCGAAACCACGCGACGCAAACTCTGCAAGCCGAACACGTTCGTCTGCGCGATCACGGGATCGAGCAACGCGACGCTCTGCGCGCCGTCGGCGACGTAGGCGACCATGCCCGACCGCAGCGCCGGAAACGAGCCGACGAGATCGGCGACCGTTTCGTAATTCGCGTGCACGCGCGCAAGGTCGTCCGGCGTTACCGTTTCGAGATCGCGATACATCTGCTTGTCGAGCATGAGCTCTTCGCGGCCTTGGGGCCATACACGCCACGAATCGTTGTCGATGACGTCGGCGATGACGAGATTGCCGCGTCCTTCGCCGCCCGAGAGGCGACCGAATTCGATTTTGAGATCGACGAGGAGCGTCTCGCGGCTACGCCACGCATGTGCGAGAATTTCGAAGGTGATGCGCGCGATCTCGCTCATCATGCCGAGCTCTTGCGGCGTCGCGAGCCCGCGATGCACGATGTCGTCGATCTCGATGAGCGGATCGTGATTGGCGTCGTCTTTGAGGAAAAACTCGACCATGCGCGGGACGAGGATCGCGCCTTTGGCGATGCCGGGCTTGCGTTTGACGAGCGAGCCCGCGGCGACGCCGCGTACGACGACTTCGATCGGAATCATGTTCGCGCGACGCACGAGCATTTCGTTATCGTCGTCGTCTTCGCCGCCGGAAAGATAGTGCGTCGGCAACCCGCACAAATTTAATAACCGAAAGACTCGCGCCGTCGTCTTCGCGGCGATGCGGCCCTTACCCGGAAGCTCGTCGCGCCGCGCGCCGTCTCCCGCCGTGATATTGTCGAGTGCGGTCACGACGAGCGTGTCGGGTTCGCCCGGCTTCTCGTAGAGCACTTTGGTCTTGCCGCGCGCGACTTCGAGACCCTTATTCACGTCGCGCTCTCGACGAGTGCGCGCGGTTGCGGGAACGGTGCGAGGGTTTTGATGCGCGCGACGAGGGCTTTGAGGCGGGCAATAATGCCCGGTGCCACGGCTGCGGGCGCAGCGCCGAAATTCGGCGCCACGGGTGCGAGGCCGAGGCTGGCCGCCGTGCCGTCGCGCGCGGCGTTTTTGTAA